>NZ_DASVGN010000017.1:0-6093 GCF_036379515.1 Castellaniella sp. | reverse complement strand
GCGATACCCTCAATGGCTGGCTGGCAGCCGAAATCGGCCACATTCCACGACGCGGTGAGCGTTTCGAAAGCCAGGGGCTGGCGTTCACGGTCGTGGGTGCCGACGGCAAGCGCGCCCGCTGGCTGCACGTCCAGCGCCTCGAGTCGCCGAATTCCTCTCACTCTACCCACGACGATGCGGCCTGAGTTGGGCGCCCGGTGGCGGCGCCGAGTTCTGATTCTGCTCGCCGGGGCTGCCAGCGCACTGAGCTTCGCGCCGGGCCCGCTGCCTGCGTGGCTGCTGCCCTTCGTGCAGATCGTGACCTTGTCGTTTCTGGTGGCTCAGACGTTGAGCGCCGCGAATCCACGGCAAGCCGCCCTCAGCGGCTGGCTCTTTGCGACCGCGCAATTTGCCGTGGGCGTGTACTGGCTGACAATCAGCATGCACCAATATGGTGGCCTCGCGCTACCCCTGGCCATTGCTGCCCTCCTGATCTTCTCGGCAGCCATGGCGCTCTACGCGGCGGCGGCCTGCGCCCTGTGTGCCTGGCTGTGCGCCCACACGCGCCAACCCGAGCAACCGGCCCCACGACAGATCCTCAATGCACTTATCTGGGCCTCATCGTGGACGCTCTTCGAGTGGTTGCGGGGCACCTTGTTCACGGGCTTTACCTGGTTGAACATCGGCTATGCCCACGCGGAGGGCATGCTGGCCGCCTGGGCGCCCGTGGTCGGCGTCTACGGTGTCGCCTGGCTGGCCGCATTCGCAGCCGCCGCCATTGCCCTCATGGCGCGTGCCAAGGACAGCCCGCCCTACGACCGCAGCGCAGCCTCTGTGGTCGTTCTGGCCTTGGCCAGCGGCCTGATCGGCATTGCAGGCGCCCACGTGGAGTGGGCGGCACCTGAGGGCGCCACCCTGATGGTGCGCCTCGTTCAACCCGCGACACCTCAATCCGAAAAATTCGACCCCCAGCAATTCAATCGAACCGTCACAGAAGCGCTGCACCTGGCAGACCTGCCAGCCAAAGACGAGGCGGGCCATCCGGACCTCATCGTGCTGCCTGAGACCGTCATGCCGATTTTTCAGGACCAGATTCCGGGCCGTATCTGGCAACAGTGGCAAGATGTCGCCAAAAATCAGCAAGCCACCCTTATATTAGGCGTGCCGTTGCATACACAGACGGTCGACGGCAACCGCTACACCAACGGTGCCATTGCCCTGAAGCCGGATGAATCCCTTGCGCCAGGCGCCCCCCAACCCTGGCATTACGACAAACATCACCTGGTACCTTTCGGGGAGTTCATCCCTCCAGGGTTTCACTGGTTCGTACACGCGCTGCAGATCCCCTTGGGCGATTTCAATCGAGGGCCCTTGATCCAACCGCTGCTTCAGGTCGATGGGCAGGCTATCGCCCTGGACATTTGCTACGAAGATACTTTCGGCGAAGAAATTGCAGCCCAAGTGGCCCCACGAACGGACGGAAGCTCAGGCGCCAACCTGCTGGTCAACATCAGCAACCTGGGTTGGTTCGGACATTCCTGGGCCCTACGTCAACACCTGTGGATGGCACGTATGCGTGCACTGGAGACAGCGCGCCCGCTGATTGCAGCCACCAATACCGGAATCACGGCTGTCATCTCCCCTGACGGTCAGGTACGCGGCGCCCTCGACCCTGCAACACCCGGAGTACTGGACGCCGAGGTGCGCGGAACCCAAGGCCTGACCCCTTACGTTCGCTGGCGCAACACTCCCATCCTGGTCTGGCTGGCACTGTGCCTGCTGGCAGGCCTGCTGAAAAGACGCAAGGCCCGTTAAGGATGCTGCGTGGGGTGGCGCGCACCCGAACGCAGCCGCTGCTCAAACACAGCGTGCTCCAGGGGCGCATCGAGCCAGAAACCCTGGCCTGCGTCACAACCCACCTTGACGAGAAATTCGTACTGGTCGCGCGTGGCAATGCCTTCCGCGATCACTGAAAGACCCAGGCGATGCGCCAGAGCAATGACCGACTCGTATACGGCCATTGCCTGCTCGCTGGCCAGCAGCCGCTCGGTGGCCTCGCGCTCGAGTTTGAGCGTCTCAAAGGCCTGGTGCGGCAGCGCCAGCAGCGCGGACATCCCCAGCGTGACCGCACCGACGCTAAAGCGCATGCCTGCTTCGCTCATGCGTCGAAGACGGGACCGTACCTCGACATCCATGTTGAGAAACAGATGCTCGCTGCATTCCAACGAAAAAGCATCCGCTGACAGACCATGGGATCGCAATAGCCCGAGTACCGATTGCAGATCGATTTGATCTTCTGCCAGTTGGCTGGGAGAGACGTTCATCGTCAAGCGCAGGTCGGGTGCCACGGCCCGCCACTGCGCCAGTTGCTGCGCCGCCTCGGCAAAAACCCAGTCGCTGAGTGGCCTGATCAAATGGCGCTCCTCGGCAAACGGGATGAAGTCCAACGGGCTGACGATGCCAAGTTCTGGATGACGCCAGCGCAGCAGAATTTCTGCACGCTCGATCTTGCCGGTATTCAAGGAATAAATGGGCTGGTACAGCAGGAAGAACTGGCCCGCTGCAATCGCCTGTGGCAAGGCATACTGCAGGTCGCGCTGAATGCGCACCCGATCACGCATGTGCACGTCAAAATAGCGGTAACGGTTGCGGCCTGCGCCTTTGGCCACATACATGGCCATGTCCACGTTGCGCAGGAGCGACTCAGCGCCCACTGCATCCTGTGGGTACAGAGCTACTCCCAGACTGGCGGACACTTGCACCTTCTTGCCATTGAGCTCATAAGGGCTGGCAATGCAATCCAGCACCTGCTGGCACAAGGTGTCTATCTGGGCGCGATCAGGCATACCACAAGCGATCATGACGAATTCGTCTCCACCCAAGCGTGCGACGAAGCACGAATCGTCCACCGCACAACCGCGCAAACGACCTGCGGCCTCGACCAGCAACTGATCACCGACAGCATGCCCCATGGAGTCGTTGACTTCCTTGAAGAGATCGAGATCCAGAAACAGCAGCGCCAAAGCGCTCTGCTCCTGATCGGCCGTCGCCACCGCGGTCTGCAGCCGTTCATTGAAATATTGCCGATTGGGAAGACCCGTGAGCGGATCATGGTGGGCCTGATGCCAGATCTCGGCCTCACCCTGCTTCTTCTGAGTCACATCGCCCAGCATGGCCACGCGACAATTGACCGAGCCATCGTGATTCCAGGCTGTATCGATGACGACACGCTCGGCGTACTCTTCACCCGTCTTTCGGCGACCCCAATATTCACCGGCCCAACGGCCCTTGGTATTGATGGCATGCCACATGTCATCGTAAAAATCGCGATTGTGCCGTCCAGGGCGCAACAGCGGCAGGACTTCGCCGGCAATTTCGTCCGTCCAATAGCCGGTCATTCGAGAATAGGCGGGATTTACGTCAATGACGACGCCGGAAGCATCGGTGATGGCAATGGCCTCGCTGCTGTTTTCGTAGGCAATCGACGACAGCTGCGCAGACGATTCTGCTCGTTTGCGCTCCGTCACGTCCTGCACCAATCCGACCAAGGCAACCTTGCCATCCACGAGAATCGCGGTTCCGAAGACCTCGATGTCGATCACTGTCCCATCTTTGCACCGCCCGTGGCGCTCGAAGCGCAAAGTGCCATCACGGCGGGCATGGCTTGCCTTGATGGCCTCGGACACAAGATAGCGCTCACGCGGCACAATCAGGCTCAGAAGCGGCATGCCACCCGCCATCTCGCCCGCGTCATAGCCGAATATCTCGGCCATTTTCTCGCTCACGAAATTCAGGCGCTCGGCTTCGGCCAGAAAGATCCCCACCAGGGAATTCAACGCCAGGCCCTGGAAGATGATGTCTGATCGTTCGAGCCCTGCCTGCTCCTCGCGAACCTGTTCTCGGAGCACCCGCAATTGCTCGGCACCCGCGTCAAACGCCTGGCCGATATCGCGCAAGTCCCCCAGCCCGAGCCCGTGAATGCGGCCCGCAGGCCGCCCGTTGATCCAGGCCTCTGCGGCATCGCGCAATTCGGCCAAAGGCCGTACGAAACGCCGCTGTATCCACACGAAAGTGAGCAGCAGCACCAGCAGATCGACCAGGGTGAGGACCAACCCCTGAAACAGAGCCCGATCCTGATGGGACCGCAACTGCGCATTGAGAATGTTCGACGCCGATGTGAGTGCATCCAGGAACGCTGCGGCGTCGTCTGCCAGCCACTGCCGCTGAATGAGGCGCGATTCTGCAGAAGAAGTGCCCGCTCCCTGTGGCGTGGCGCTGTAAGAAGCCAGGACGACCGCCTGAAGATGACCTTTCAAGGCCACCCATTGACGGCGAATCTGCGGCAGCGCATCGCGCGCGGCGGGAAGCGACAGAGGAGGCACCTCGATGCCCGACACCACGCCCCCACGGTCCAGCGCCCGCAGCACGCTGTCGGTTTCATCGACATTCTGGCTGAGCTTGGCCGTCTGAATGTATGAGCCATCCGCCAAACGCATGGCCTGTACCGCCAGGCTCTGGCTGAGAATACGGGCATGATCCAGCGTCGCCTCCTGACGCACGGCCCCTTCGTAGCGAGACAGCAGCGAATACAGGACTACCGCATTACCCAGCACAAACACCAACATGGCCAGAAAAAATACGGCCGATACCACCCCAAGCCTGGACGCCCTGCGCCAGAACCATTGAGGCAATCGCAAAGATCGTGCGTTCATGCAGCGTCCGTCCAGGTAATCGGTAGAACAGGCAAGGACTGAGTGCCCCCCCGAAAGACACCCACCCAAGGCGCCTATATTAGCGGAAGGGACTGCATCCCATATGCCCGAAATGTGCTCGTGAAAGGCTGCATCCTGTCGTCTCGAACGACAGGGGTCGAAGACGCTGCCGCTCAAGCCCACCTTCGCGGTCAATCCAACAAGAAAAAAGCCTGATAATTCTTCGAATTATCAGGCTTTTTGAATCGTTGGCGGAGCGGACGGGACTCGAACCCGCGACCCCCGGCGTGACAGGCCGGTATTCTAACCAACTGAACTACCACTCCACATTCCAGGTCACCCTGGCGTCCCCTAGGGGATTCGAACCCCTGTACTCACCGTGAAAGGGTGATGTCCTAGGCCTCTAGACGAAGGGGACCGGACATTCAATGATGGAAACTTGGTGGAGGTAAGCGGGATCGAACCGCTGACCTCTTGCATGCCATGCAAGCGCTCTCCCAGCTGAGCTATACCCCCCAGACAGCTTCTCCATCACTGAAGAAGCGAAATTATGCATGAATTCTTTTTCACGTGCAAGTTGACGCTCCAATGGTTCACACTCCTCCGGCCCCTGGAAAAGACCGTCCGGCCCAGCCTCTTTTTGTCTTGGACGATCGAGCCAGAAGAAGGCCTGCAGCGATTGCCCGTTTGCAAATCAATTTGTCACACATATGACCCTTCTACACATATATGATGACTGCTGCCGCTACACGCCGCCTGCAGGGCGTCCACGCCCAATATCATCGGACCGTGGCCAGGCGCGGCCGAAGAGGCAGATCGTCCGACATCGGACAAAACAGCGGCCATCGTACGTATCGTTTCGATTGTCCACACTTATATCTGCTCACAAATCCTGTTGCAGGCGTAAACTCTGGCTGGAGTTTTGCCTGATACAGGGGGTCAAAATGATTCATTCATTGACCACTACTTGCGCAGTCGGGGGGCGAACGTGATCACGATCATCGCCGTCGAGCCCAATGCACTGCTCAGGCTGGGGATCCAGCAACTGTTCCAGGAATGTTCGACGGAAGTCTCCTGCGATGGCGTGGACTACGCGCAGCTTTTCAACGGCGGCACAGCAACCACGCCGACGGATCTGATGCTTTTGTCGGCACCCGACACCTACGAACAAACGGCTGAGCTCATCCAGGCTGGCCAGAAGGCCTACAACCCCGGACGGATCCTGCTGCTCTTCGAGCCGGCCCACCCGCCCTTCACCCTTCGCAGCCTGTCGCCCAGATTGGTCGGTTACGTCTCGAAACGCGCCCCGACAGCCATGCTGACCGCCGCCATCAACCTGGTGCTGGCGGGCGGCAGCTGCTTTCCGAACCCGGACACTCCGCAACGACAGGAGGTCCCCCCT
>NZ_DASVGN010000016.1:0-66802 GCF_036379515.1 Castellaniella sp. | reverse complement strand
GTCACGAACACCTCATCAGCCGCGATGGCGTCTTCGACGCGCACTTGCAGCAGGCGACGTGAGGCGGGGTCCATGGTGGTGTCCCAGAGCTGCTCGGGGTTCATTTCACCCAGGCCTTTGTAGCGCTGTTTGCTGATGCCGCGTTCGGCTTCGGTACGCAGCCATTGCATGACTTCGCGGAAGTCGGCCACGGATTTTTCTTTTTGTTTGTCGCCCAGGCCGCGCCGGATGACGGCGCCTTCGCCCAGCAGGCCCATGAAGGTTTTGGCGGTGCGGGCGAGGATGGCGTAGTCGCCACCCCGCACGAAGTGGCGGTCGAAGATACTGACGCGCACGTTGCCGAAGTGGGGGCGTTCCACAGCCAGCCGCCACATTTCTTCTTCCTCTTCGTACTGCGCTTCCACCTGAACCGGGTGAGGATCTTGCGGGTCGCGCAAAGCGGCTTCCAGGGCGGCGGCGCTGGTACGGGCGGCGGCTTCGTCGGCGAGGCTGAGATGCACCCCTTCGGCCATGGCCGAGAGGGCCTCGGTGTCCAGCGTGCGGGACAAGCGGGCGATGACCGTGTCGGCCATCACGTATTGGCGGGCCAGGTCCATGAGGGCGTCGCCCGTGATGGGGGTGGCGCCTGTGCTGGGGACGAGCTCGGTGTCTTTCAGCGCGAGCTGGAGCATGTACTGGGCTTCTTCGGCGTCGTCCTTCAGGTAGCGTTCGTCGCGGCCGACCTTGACCTTGTACAGCGGCGGCTGGGCGATGTAGATGTAGCCGCGTTCGACGAGCGCGGGCATCTGGCGATAGAAGAGCGTCAGGAGCAGGGTGCGGATGTGCGCGCCGTCCACGTCCGCGTCGGTCATGATGATGATGCGGTGGTAGCGCAGCTTGTCGATGTTGAAATCGGGCCCGATGCTGGTGCCAAGCGCCGTGATCAGCGTGGTGATCTGTTCGCTGGAAATCAGCCGATCAAAGCGCGCTTTTTCAACGTTGAGCACCTTGCCGCGCAGCGGCAGGATGGCCTGGAATTTGCGGTCACGGCCTTGCTTGGCGGAGCCGCCGGCCGAGTCGCCCTCGACCAGATACAGCTCGCACAAGGCGGGGTCTTTCTCTTGGCAGTCGGCAAGCTTGCCGGGCAGCCCCGCGCCTTCGAGCACGCTTTTACGGCGGGTCATCTCGCGCGCCTTACGGGCGGCTTCGCGGGCCCGGGCCGCTTCGACGATCTTGCCGCACAGGGCGCGCGCGTCGGTGGGGTTCTCGAGCAGCCAGGTTTCCAGGGTGCGGGCCACGGCGTCTTCGACGGCCGGGCGTACTTCGCTGGACACGAGCTTGTCTTTGGTCTGGCTGCTGAACTTGGGCTCGGGCACTTTCACCGACAGCACGCAGGCCAGGCCTTCGCGCATGTCGTCGCCGTTGGTGTCGACCTTGGCTTTCTTGGCCAGTTCGTTGTCGGCGATGTATTTGTTGAGCACCCGCGTCATGGCCGCGCGCAGGCCGGTCAGGTGGGTGCCGCCGTCGCGTTGCGGGATGTTGTTGGTGAAGCACAGCACGGTTTCGGCGTAGCTGTCGTTCCATTGCATGGCCACGTCTACGACGACCCGGGTGCCGCCGGCATTCGATTCGGTAGAGACGGCAAAAATATTGGGATGCAGCACCGTCTTGGCGCGGTTGATGTACTGCACGAAGCCGCGTACACCGCCCAGGTATGCCAGGTCGTCATCCTGGCCCGTGAGTTCGTCCACCAGGCGGATCTTGACGCCGTTGTTCAGGAAGGACAGCTCGCGCAGGCGGCGCGCCAGAATCTCGTAGGTGTATTCGATGTTGTTGAAGATCTCGGCGTCGGCCAGGTATTGCACCCGGGTGCCGGTGCGGTCACTGTCGCCCGTGATGGCAAGCGGTGCCACGCGTTCGCCGCGATGGAATTCGATCTGGTGTTCGTGGCCATTGCGCCAGATGGTGAGCTTGAGCCATTCGGACAGGGCATTGACGCACGAAACCCCCACGCCGTGCAGGCCTCCGGAGACCTTGTAGGAGTTCTGGTCGAATTTGCCGCCTGCGTGCAACTCGGTCATGACGATTTCGGCGGCGCTGCGGTGCTGCTCATCGCCCTTGTGGATGGCGGTGGGGATACCGCGGCCGTTATCGACGACCGAGATACTGTTGTCAGCGTGAATGGTGACCACGATTTCGTCGCAGAACCCGGCCAGTGCCTCGTCGATGGCGTTGTCGACGACTTCGAACACCATATGGTGCAGCCCCGTGCCGTCGGACGTATCTCCAATGTACATGCCCGGGCGTTTGCGTACCGCCTCGAGGCCCTTGAGCATCTTGATCGAATCGGCGCTGTAGCTGGCGTCCGGGTGGCTGTGGTGCTGGCTTAGTTCTGGCATGGAAATCCTGTAATTGAATCCGGGGCTGCGAGGGCCTGCGCGGCCCGTGAGGCGGGCCTTAGATGCGCATCGGCATCACGACGTACTGGAAGGCGTCGTCATCGGGCAGCGTGAGGAGCACCGAGGCGTTGACGTCGGGCTGGACGGACCAGCGGATGGCGTCGGTCTTGACGTTGGAGAGCACATCGAGCAGGTAACTCACGTTGAAGGCGACGTCCAGTGGTTCTTGGGCGTAGTCGATTTCGAGTTCTTCGCGTGCTTCTTCCTGCTCGGCGTTGGACGCCGAGATGCGCATCAGGTTGCCACCCAGTTCGAGGCGCACGCCGCGCAGCTTGTCGGTCGTCAGGATGGCGGCGCGTTGCAGGCTGGCCTGCAGGGGCTCGCGGTTGATCGTGAAGTGGCGGGTGTAGCCGGTGGGAATGACACGCTTGTAATCCGGGAACTTGCCTTCGACCAGCTTGGAGATGACTTCGATTTCGTCGAAGCGAAAGCGGATTTGCGTCGCGGTGACGTCAACCTGCACGGTGGCCTCGCTGTCGTCGGACAGCAGGCGCTGCATTTCGTGCACGGTCTTGCGCGGAATGATGATGTCGGTCTGTGCCGTCGCACTTTCAACGACCGTGCTGCTGTGGGCCAGACGATGCCCGTCGGTCGCCACGGCGCTGACCCGGCCCGGCTCGGTGACGAAGAGCAGGCCGTTCAAGTAGTAGCGGATATCTTGCTGTGCCATCGAGAAATGCACGCGGTCGAACAGGTGCTTGAGCGCCTTTTGCGGCATGGTGAACGATGCGTCCCATTGCTCCGGCTGAGATACCGTGGGGTAGTCCGTGGCCGCCAGCGTTTGCAGGGCAAAGCGGCTACGGCCGGCCAGCACTGAAAGCTTGTTGTCGTCGAGCGCGATTTTGACGTCGCCGAAATCGGGCAAGGCGCGCAGGATGTCCAGCAGCTTGCGCGCGGCGACCGTGGTGGCAATGGTGTCTTCGCCCACGCCGAAGTCAGCGGTCGTCGTGATCTGTACTTCGAGGTCGTTGGCAATGAACGACACTTGCGGGCCTTGCTTGCGGATCAGCACATTGGCCAGGATGGGGAGCGTGTTGCGCCGTTCGACGATCCCCACCACGGTCGTCAGGGGCTTGAGCACGGCATCGCGGGTCGCTTGTATCAGTTGCATGTTCTTATCCTTTGAGGGTTTGCTCGAGTACATGGAGCGCGTGATTCAATTCGGTCTGTTTGGCACGCAGATCGGTAATCTTGCGCACGGCGTGCAGCACCGTGGTGTGGTCGCGTCCGCCAAACAGATCGCCGATTTCCGGCAGGCTTTTCTGGGTCAGCTCCTTGGCCAGATACATGGCAATCTGCCGAGGCAATGCAATGTTTGCAGGGCGCCGCTTCGAATACATGTCGGCAACCTTGATTTTATAGAAATCGGCCACGGTCTTCTGGATGTTCTCGACCGTAATGAGGCTGTTCGACACAGACAGCAGATCTTTGAGGGCCTCTTTGCACACTTCGACCGTCAGTACTTCGCGCCCATGAAAGCGCGCAAAGGCCGACACTTTGCGCAGCGCGCCTTCCAGCTCGCGCACGTTGCTGCGCAGATGCTTGGCGATGAAGAAGGCGACTTCTTCGGGCATGGCGATGCCTTCGGTCTGCGCCTTGCGCAGCAAAATGGCCACACGCATTTCCAGCTCGGGCGGCTCGATGGCGACCGTGAGCCCCGAATCGAAGCGCGAGATGAGCCGGCTGTCGATGTTGGCGAGCTCTTTGGGATAGGTGTCCGAGGTGATGATGATCTGCTTGCGGTGCGCGACCATGGCCTCGAACGCGTAGAAGAATTCTTCTTGCGTGCGGTTCTTGCCCGCGAAGAACTGGATGTCGTCGATGAGCAGCAGGTCCAGCGAATGGTAATAGCGCTTGAAGTCGTCGAAGGCGCGACGCTGGTAGGCTTTGACGACGTCAGACACGTATTGGTCGGCGTGCACGTAGCGTACGCGGGTGCTCAGGCCGTTTGCCAGCAGCGCGTTTCCGATGGCGTGGATGAGGTGTGTCTTGCCCAGGCCCACACCGCCGTACAGGAACAGCGGGTTATACGACACCCCGGGATTTTCGGCGACCTGCATGGCGGCGGCGCGTGCCAGCTGGTTGGCCTTGCCGATCACGAAGTTATCGAAGGTGAGTTCCTGGTTCAGGTTCGAACGGTTCTGGATGGCTTCTTCGGTAGCCGCCAATGCAGGGTTGGGCGCTGCCGCAGCAGCGGGAGCCGGGGCTGGAGCGGCTTGCGCTGCCGGTGCGCGTGGGGTCGCGGCAACGCTGGTCCGAGCGGGGCTGGCGGCCAGTTCGAACTGCACCTGGACAGATTGCGAATACCAATCAGCCGCCAGGGATTCGAGCCGGGCGGAAAAGTTCTTGCGGACCCAATCCAGCTTGAAGCGATTGGGCGCACCGATTCTCAGGATCGCGAGTTCCTCGTCGTAGCCAAGGGGCACCAAGGGCTTGATCCACGCGCTGATCTGTTGGGGGGGGAGTTCCTGTTCCAGTCGCTGGAGACAGGCCTGCCAGAATTCATTCATAACGGTCATAGGGCGAAACCTCGATTCTACCCTTTTGCGTCAGAAGTTATCCACAGCGTGCGCGAGGGGCGGGGCCGTCGATGGCGAGGCTGGCACCGCTCGGGCGCCCGTGTGCTCAAGCGCCCGCCGAACGAACTTTTTGGGTGGAAATCCTTCCAAGTGATTGACGGCATACCGAAAATTTGATGAAATAGTGGGCTTTTCGATGCCATTGGCCGACCGTGCCCGTGGTTTTAGCTTCCTCCAAGCTCTTTTGGATTTACCATGAAACGCACTTACCAGCCTTCCGTTACCCGCCGCAAGCGTACCCATGGCTTTCGCGTGCGCATGAAGACGCGCGGTGGCCGCGCTGTTCTGAATGCGCGTCGCGCCAAGGGCCGCAAGCGCCTGGCCGTCTAGTTGAGTCTGCTGGGTGCGGCGAGCCGCATCCCGGACTGATCGCCATGCCATCCGCTTTTCCTTCGGCGGTTCGGCTGCATCGCCCCTCGGAATACGCAGCAGCCCTCAAGGGGCGACGTATCGCCCGAGGGGCGTTGTTCGTCGTGTCGAGCCCACGTTCAGTGGCTTCTGGGCCCGCGCGGCTGGGGCTCGTCGTGCCCAAGCGACAGGTGCCGCTGGCCGTCAACCGCAATGCCATCAAGCGCGTGGTGCGCGAAGCCTTTCGGCTGCGACGCGCGGGGTTGCCCGATGGCGATTGGGTGTTTCGAATGGTGTCGCGCCCTGCGCCGGGCAGCCTGACAGCGCTCAAGCGGCAGGTACGAACCGAGGTTGACGCCTTGCTTGCGAGGATCGCATCATGCTGATTCGATCGATTTTCATCGCGCCCATCCGGTTTTATCGTTATTTCCTCAGCCCCTGGGTGGGCCAGCAGTGCCGGTTTACGCCGACCTGCTCGGCCTACACCATGGAAGCCATTGCCACGCATGGTGTGCTGCGGGGCCTGTGGCTGGGGGTGCGCCGCATTGCACGCTGTCATCCGGGTTGTCCGGGTGGTTACGATCCGGTGCCGCCTGTGAGGCTGCACTCCCATCATCCCTGAACGGGCCGGGCTGGAACATCCTCATGTGGATGTCAGGCTGGCTACGTTAAACTGGTGAGCTTTTTGCTCCTACCCTCTACGAATACAGGCGCCATGGACATTCGACGCACCATCCTCTGGATGATTTTCTCGTTTTCACTGCTGCTGTTGTGGAACAACTGGCAGGTGTATCGTGGACAGCCTTCACTGTTTTCGCTGACACCATCTGCCACCGAAACAGCCAAGGCCCCTGCTTCGGCGGCCGCGGATCACACGGCGAATCCGGCCAGCATTCCGACTGGCTCGCAGGCGCAACCGGCCGCTCAGGCCAAGGTGCCCACGCCTGAGGCAATTCCGCAGGGTGAGCAGGTGCACGTGAAGACGGGCGTGTACGACCTGACCTTCGACACCATGGGCGCGCAGTTGGTGCGTGCCGAGCTTCTGGCCTACAAGAACCAGGAAGCCACCACGGGGATTCTGCCGTGGGCCAAGAGTTTGTTGGGCCACAAGCCGCCCAAGGATGCGGGCGGGCCCATGTACCTGCTCGATGACCAGCCCGGTGACATGTATGTGGCGCAAACGGGCCTGGTGGGCGCACCGCAGGGCAGCAGCTATCCCACTCACCTGACGCCGTTTACGCTGGTGGGGACCGGCCCTGTCGTCAAGGGCGACACGACCGAAATCTCGTTCGAAGCCACTTCGGGCAACGTGCGAGTGGTGAAGACTTTCACCCTGAGCAAAAACAGCTACGACATTCATGTTCGCAACGACATCTACAACCTGGGCACCGAGCCTATTGATCCGTCGCTGTATCTGCAGCTGACGCGCGACAGTCACGAGCCGCCCAATACGACGGGCTACTACACCACGTTCACCGGACCTGCGGTTTATTCGTCCGAAGACAAGTTCCAGAAGATCAAGTTCGAAGACATCACGAAGGGCAAGGCCAGCTACATCCATAAGGCGGATAACGGCTGGGCGGGCATGGTGCAGCATTACTTTGCGTCGGCCTGGGTACCGCAGCAGGGGGTAGTGCGCACGAATCAGGCCTTGGCACTGCCGGGCAACCTGTTTGCGATTCGCACGATCCAGTCCGTAGGGTCCATCGCTCCGGGCGCTCATAAGACAGTGGATGCACAGCTGTGGACGGGCCCGCAGGACCAGAGCGCGATGCGCGCCGTCGCACCAGGGCTGGATCTGGTGGTGGATTACGGCTGGGTGACGATCATTGCCAAGCCGATGTTCAAGTTCATGATCTGGTTGCACAGCCTGGTGGGCAACTGGGGCTGGACCATTGTGCTGCTCACGCTGATCATCAAGCTGATTTTCTATCCGTTGTCCGCGGCCAGTTACCGCTCGATGGCCAAGATGAAGCTGGTGGCGCCGCGCATGAAGCACCTGAAGGAAAAATTCGGGGACGACAAGGCGAAGCTCAATGCGGCAATGATGGAGATGTACCGCAACGAGAAGATCAATCCGCTGGGAGGCTGCCTGCCGATGGTGGTGCAGGTTCCGGTGTTCATTGCGCTGTACTGGGTATTGCTGGGCAGTGTGGAAATGCGTGGTGCGCCGTGGATTCTCTGGATTCACGACCTGTCGGTGAGCGATCCTTGGTTCATTCTGCCGGCGTTCATGATGCTGACGATGTTCCTGCAGATCAAGCTGAACCCGACGCCGCCTGATCCGACTCAAGCGAAGATCATGATGATCATGCCGCTGGTGTTCGGGGGGATGATGTTCCTGTTCCCGGCCGGCCTGGTGCTGTACTGGTGTGTAAACAACACGGTGTCCATCATTCAGCAGCGGGTGATCATGCGCCGGCTGGACCACGAGAAAAAGGCGCTGGCTTCGAGCTGAGTGTTGCTGGATTGGACGGGTTCGGTGCGCGGTTCAGGCAATGGGCCCCCCTTCCGGCGCCAGCCAGCGGTCCGGCCTGATGGCCGGACTTTCATTTTGATCTGGGCTGATCGATATGCAAACCGACTCTGATCCCATTATTGCCATTGCGACCGCGCCGGGTCGGGGCGGGATCGGTGTCATTCGGGTTTCAGGGCCTGATCTGCACGGCTGGGCTGAAAGCCTGTGCAGGCAGCCCTTGCAGCCCCGGCACGCGCATTTCCTGGCGTTTCGAGATGTACGCGGTGAGACGCTGGATGAAGGGCTGGTGCTTTTCTTTCCTGGGCCCCATTCCTACACGGGCGAAGATGTCCTGGAGTTGCAAGGGCATGGCGGGCCTGCGGTGTTGCGGCGGGTGCTGGAAGACTGCCTGGCGCGGGGCGCCGACATTGGGTTGCGGCTGGCTCAGCCCGGCGAATTCACCCAGCGCGCATTTCTGAACGATCGCATGGACCTGGCGCAGGCTGAAGCCGTGGCCGATTTGATCGAAGCCAGTTCTGCGGCTGCTGCAAAGAGCGCCATGGCGTCGCTGTCGGGGGCCTTCTCTGCCGAAGTCGACGCATTGAGCCAACGCATCGTCAAACTGCGCATGCTGGTCGAGGCCACGCTGGATTTCCCGGAAGAAGAAATCGACTTCCTGGAGAAATATCAGGCGTCGGCGCGTTTGCACGAGGTGCAGGCCAGCCTGGAGCGGGTGCTGCAGACGGCCCGACAGGGCCGGGTGTTGCGTGAGGGTTTGTACGTCGTGCTGGCCGGGCAACCCAACGTGGGCAAGTCCAGCCTGCTCAATGCCTTGGCTGGCGAAGACGTGGCCATCGTCACGCCGATTGCGGGCACTACCCGGGACCGCGTGGTGCAGCAGATCCACCTGGAGGGTGTTCCGCTGCACATCGTCGATACGGCGGGATTGCGCGAGGCGACCGATGCGGTGGAACGCATCGGGATCGAGCGCAGCTGGGCGGAAATCGGCCGTGCCCAGGTGATCGTGCATCTGCAGGACGCCCGCCAGCCGGACGATCCGCTGGATGCGGACATCGTGCGGCGGCTGCCGGTAGGGGTCCCGGTCCTCAGGGTGTGGAACAAGGTGGATCTGCTGGCTTCTTCGCCAAGCGTCCCTGGTAGTTCAGAGGGCGAGGCGAGGCGGACCGAAGGCCACGATGCTGCACTGGCTACGCCTCCCATCGGATCCTGCGACGAGAATCCCGTATTGATTTCGGCCCGTACTGGCACAGGCCTGGACGAATTGCGCACCCGATTGCTGGGCATCGCAGGTTGGACGCCCGGAGCGGAGTCACCGTGGCTGGCCCGGGAACGCCACATCCAGGCTCTTGAAGAAGCGGGCGAGCATTTGCGCGTTGCGGCGGGCTACGCGGCGCAGGGGGACCAGATCCTGGATCTCTTCGCCGAAGAGCTGCGCCTGGCGCACGAGTCGCTGTGCCGCATCACCGGCCAATTCACCAGCGATGATCTGCTGGGCGAGATCTTCAGCAGTTTCTGCATCGGAAAATAGGGATACTTCCGAGGGGTTCCGACAAAGTTTGGGCAGTCCCCGGTCGGCGACCGAGATGGCACGCCGAATGAGGAAGTGCTATTAGCTGCAGGCTGGGGCCATCTGGGGCGGCCCTTCAGCTTCGGGATGCCGGTAGACTCAGGACGGCCGGCGTAGACCTTTCTTCGGGAATGCTGAACAACCCCCAGCGCGTCAACTGGCGGCCGATGGCTGACCGGGCGCTCAGGACCGTATAGGGCATGGCCAGTGCCAACCCCGTGATGATCGGGAGCCCCCACAGGACGGCGTGCCAGCCGCCTACCCACCCTAGCGCTGTCGCCAACGCCAGGCCTGCTAGGGTGTGCGGCGCCAGGGCGGGGAGCGCGGAGCGCCACGGGATATTCGTCTGTTCACGATTTTGCCCGCCCCAGGACACGCTTTTGCCAAAACCGAGTCCTATCAGAAAGAGCGTGACGGACAGCGCCACGATCGGTGCCATCAGGGTAGAAGAAAGAAACTCCATCAGCACCGACAGGCCAAAGCGCAAGCGCCCGCCATAGCGCCTGGGGCCCCCTTTTGAAAGGTACACATCCAGTGCGCCGAACAGCTTGGGGGCAACCGACAGGAAAAACACGCCGACAAAGAGCGTCATGCCCAACGTGAGGTCGCGAAAATGGAAGTTGCCGACCATTGATCCGATGCAGCCAATTGCAATCATGAGGATCCATGCCGCCTGCGCCAAGTACATCCCGATGGCGATGCAGAGCTGAATGCGACTGGTAGCCTTGAGCCCTGGCGTTGCCAGAAAATGGAAGTACTGCATGTTGCCCTGGGTCCAGCGCAGCTCGCGGCGGATGAAGTCCAGCAACGTCGGCGGGTTGATCTCGAAACTGTCGGATTCGACCGGGATCACGCGTACTTCGTAGCCTGCACGGCGAATGAAGGTGGCTTCCAGTTGATCGTGGCTGAGCACGAAACCGCCAAAGGGCGCCCGGCCCGGGATCTTTGGCAGGCGGCAATGCTGGTGGAAGGGCGCGGTGCGCACCACCGCGTTGTGGCCCCAGTAGGGGCCGCAGTCTGCCGTCCACCAGGCGGCGCCCGTCGTAAAGACGCGCATGCCGTGGCGCATGCCGAACTGAAACACCCGCGTGAAGGCGCTGAGGCTTGGCATGCCTACGACCAGGCTCTGCAAAATGCCGATTTCCGGGTGTGCCTGCATGGTGGTCACCATGCGGATGATGACGTTGCCGGCAATCAGGCTGTCCACATCCAGTGGCATGAAATAGTCGAACGTGGCCCCGTGGGTATCCAGGAACTCGCCAATGTTGCCGGCCTTGTAGCCATCGTTGTGCGTGCGGTGGCGGTAATACGGCGCGGGTTCATCAGGGGCGCGGTGAGCCTCGAACTGCGTGAAGGCGCGGGCCTCGGCTTCCAGGATGGCAGGTTGGTCGCTGTCGCTCAGGATGGCAAAGGTGAAGCGTGAGCGCTCGCCAGTGTCGGCCAGCGATACGCGTATGCGTTCCAGTCGCTCAAAGATGGGTGCTGGCGCTTCATTGCGCAGGGTCATCAATAGGGCCACATTGCAGTGCAAAGGTTTTGGTCTCTTTGCGTCCAGAATTTCTGCGACACCAGGCATGGTGTGTACCGTGTCAGGGTGACAATGCAGCAGCCACAGGCCGATCGCCGAGTTCCAGAAGCCGATGACGACGTAGGGCGTGGTGAGCAGAAAGCACAGCCCGATCAGCCATTCGGATACCGTCATCCCGCCGCTGAGAATCAGCATCAGCATCAGAATGGCGAAAAGGCCCAGGGTGATGAGGTTAAGTCCCAGAAAAATGAATCGACGCTGACGGACTTCCATCACCTGGCCTGTGAATGTGCAATGCGGCTAGTTTACGATTTGGCTGCGTTCAGGCGCGAGGCAACTGGCTCGGCAGGTATGGAGGGCGTAAGCTGAGACGACTGAATCATTGAGAGGGGTATCGGCCCACCATGACGGAACTGAAGGCCCGTGCGTTGTGGCTTGAACCGCCTGGCCACGCCGGGGTTCGCGAGGAGCTGCTACTGCAGCAAGATCCGGAAGAACTGCTGGTGCGAACTTGCTATTCCGCCATCAGCCGGGGCACTGAGACACTGGTATATGGTGGCGGAGTGCCAGCGTCCGAATATGAGCGCATGCGGGCGCCGTTTCAGGTGGGCACCTTGCCCGGTCCCGTGAAGTATGGATATGCGAACGTAGGTGTGGTCGAAGCGGGTCCCGCACACTGGCTGGGCCGCTGCGTGTTTTGTCTCTATCCCCACCAGACACGATATTGGATCCATCCAGATGCCGTAGTGGTCTTGCCCGAGGCAGTGCCTGCAGCACGTGCCGTGCTGGCCGCCAATATGGAAACTGCCGTCAATGCCTTGTGGGATGCCGCCCCGCGGATGGGTGACCGCATCAGCGTCGTAGGGGCAGGGGTGCTGGGGTGCCTGGTGGCACGCCTGTGCTCGCAGATTCCCGGCGTGCAGGTCGAACTCATAGACATTCGGCAAGATCGTGCGCAAATTGCACGGGCATTGCAAGTGGGTTTCGCCGCGCCTGAACACGCCGCGGCGGGTCGAGACCTGGTTTTCCATGCCAGTGCCAGTGCGGCAGGGTTGAATACTGCCGTGGCGCTGGCGGGCCGCGAGGCGGAGATCATTGAACTGAGCTGGTATGGCACGCGGTCAGTCACGGTGGATCTGGGCGGGCGCTTTCATTCTCAGCGCCTGAGCCTGCGTGCGAGTCAGGTGGGGACCGTGTCACCAGCGCGTGTGGCGCGCTGGAGCCATCATGATCGTCTGGCGCTGGCAGTATCTTTGTGTGCCGACGTGCGTCTGGATAGCCTGTTTGCGCCTGATATTTCATTTGCCTCCTTGCCTGAGGCAATTGCACGCCTGGCAGACCCGGCGGATTCCACGCTGTGTCAGCGGGTTCATTACACGGAGGAATCTTGATGTACGAGTTGACGGTGCGTGATCAGATGATGATTGCCCATAGTTTCACGGGGACGGTTTTTGGTCCCGCGCAGAAGTTGCACGGGGCCACCTATGTGGTGGATGTCACGTTTTATCGCGAGGCGCTCGACGCGGACGGGCTGATTGTGGACATCGGTGCCGCGCGATCGACGCTGGCAAGCGTGTTGGGGGAATTCAACCTCACCAACCTGGACGATCACGAGTCGCTGGCGGGGCACAACACGACCACCGAGTTCATGGCGAAGGTGGTCTTTGACCGCCTGCATCAGGCGATTGCCGAAGGCCGCCTGGGGCCAACAGCGCGTGATCTGCAGCGCATGCGGGTCACTCTGGCAGAATCACCAGTTGCCTGGGCGGGGTACGAGGCCGCTCTGTGAAGCTTGTACGCTTTGTCGTTGCAGGCGATCCGGATCAGTACACGGGCGGCTATCTTTACGATGCGCGCATTGCACAGGCGTTACGGCAGTCAGGCTGGTCCGTCGACGTAGTAGGCCTGGAGGGCCGATTTCCGGACCCTGACGTTCGTGCGGGCGAGGCTCTGAATGCAGCCTTGGCCGGTTTTTCCCCCGACGATCTCGTCGTGATCGATGGCTTGGCTCTGGGTGGGCTTCCAGACGTGCTGGCGCGGTACGCACATACGCTGCGGATGGTGGCGCTCATTCACCACCCGCTGGCTGACGAGTATGGCCTGGGTTCCGCCCAAGCGGGTCAGTTTCGCGCCAGCGAGCGTTGCGCCCTGAAATGGGTGAGTCACGTTATGACGACCAGCGCCTTCACGGCGCGGCATCTGGTCGCTGACTATGGTGTGCCCCCTCACGCGATTGATGTGGTGGAGCCAGGGGTGGATCACCCGCTCGCTCAAGGCCTGCAATCGCCCCTGGTCGCTCACGACGACACAGAGGCATCCCCTCGGCTGCTTTGTGTCGCTACTTTGGTTCCCCGCAAAGGCCATCTCGTTCTGGTCGAGGCCCTGGCGGGCCTTCGGGATCTGGCCTGGCAGTGCAATTGTGTGGGTGATCTTCAGCGCGACCCCGCGTGTGCCGAAGCCGTGCGCCTTGCCATCGGGCACCATCGGCTGCAGGACCGCGTGAGGTTGCTGGGCACTTTGCCTCCGGCAGCGCTTGCAACCACGTATGACCGGGCGCAGGTGTTTGTCCTGCCGTCTTACTACGAAGGGTATGGCATGGTGGTTGCCGAGGCACTGGCGCATGGATTGCCCATCGTTGCGACTTCCGGCGGAGCTTTGGTACAGACCGTGCCCGAGGGGGCCGGGTTGCTGGTTCCGCCGGGGGACGTCGCGGCGCTAACGGATGCGTTGCGGCAGGTGCTGGTGGATTATCGGCTGCGTCATGCACTCCAGACGGAGGCCGCTCGGGTCGGTGGAGCACTGGCCAGCTGGGATGCGCAAGGCGCGCGGTTCGCGGCCGTTCTGGCGCGGGTCGCGCAACAGGAAGTTGCGCAATGAGCAAGGAAGGAAGCCACTTCTCGGCCGATTGGTTGACACTGCGTGAGCCGGTTGACCATCGCAGCCGAGCGGCAGAGTTGATGGCGCCGCTTCGCCGCCATCTGCTCGCCAGGGGGCGAAGGCCTGTCAGCATCGTGGATCTCGGGGCGGGCGCGGGTTCAAATCAGCGTTACCTGTCGGCGCATCTGGGTGTACCAGCGCATTGGACTTTATTGGATCAGGACGTTGCGCTGCTTGCTCGCGCTGAATCTTCGGGCTGGGCGGGTGCTGCCTTGACGACTGAGGCATTCGATTTGTCGGCACCCCTGGCACCGGTATTGAAGGATGCCGATCTGGTGACGGCATCGGCGTTGCTCGACCTTGTCTCTGGTGACTGGATTCAATCCTTGTGTCGGGCCTGTGCGTCGGCGCAGGCGGCGGTTCTGATGGCATTGACGGTAGACGGGCGTGTGGCGTTTGGGGACGAAGATCCGTTGGATGCCCAGGTGATGCGATGGGTTGGACAAGACCAGCGTCGCGAGAAGGGACTGGGCGTAGCTTTGGGAGCGGGGGCCTCGGGTTGTCTGAAGCACGCCTTGAATGCGCAGGGCTATTGTGTGCTGGAGCAAGCCAGTGACTGGGTGCTGAGTGCCGCTGATGCCCCCTTGGCCCGTGCCTTGATTGAGGGCTGGTGCGAGGCTGCACGGCGTCAGTGCCCACAAGAGAGCGCTGCCATTATGGGTTGGGCAGCACGCCGGTCGCGCGCTGTGGCTGATGGCGGCGTGTCGATCAGGGTTGGCCATGTAGACGTGTTGGGGCTGCTGCCCTACCCGGAAGGTGGCCTGGATTACGCGCGCAAGTTCAGATCGTAGAAACGGTCTTCTCCCATGGGATAGCTGCGAACTGCAGGGCGTAGAGCCTGATCCAGGGTGTCGATTTCATCCATGGCCAATGCTGGTCGGCCTGAGCCGATCAAAAAGGGCGCTACCACGACGTGCAGGCGGTCGACCCGCCCGGCCTGGATAAAGCGAGAAATGGTGGTGCCGCCGCCTTCAACCAGGATGCGTCGTAGCCCGTGGTGGGCCAGGGTCTCCAGCAGAGAACTTGTGATCGACCCGTAGCCTTGGGGCAGAATAAGTGCGCGCGCACCCGGTGCGGCCCGTGCCGGGTCGCGTACTGCATGCCACGTTGTGGGGCCTTCATCCGTGAAGAGTGTGAGGCTGTGCGGGACCCGGCCGTTTGGATCGATCACGATCCGTGCGGGGCTGTCACCCTCCACATCGCGCACCGTCAGTTGCGGGTTGTCCAGAGTGGCTGTATTGGCACCCACGATCACCGCATCGACCAGCGCCCGCAGCCGGTGCAGGTGAATACGGCTGGCAGTACCCGTGACATAGCAGGAATGTCCCGTCGCTGTGGCGATGCGCCCATCCAGGCTTTGGCCGATCTGGGCAATCACATAGTCGGGCGGGCTGCAGGCGATGGGCAGGAGCGTATCGAAAAGTGTGGCGACGTCCGCAGGCAGAGGATTGGTGGCCGACCAACCGCCGCCTGGCCGAATTTCGATTCCCTGAACTGGAGTCCAGCCTGACTTCAGCGTATGCCGGCGGGCTGCCCGGATGATGTCCCAGGCCTTGGACGCGTCGATAGCTGACATGGTTGCAGAGATTCCCGCCACGATGGACATCTATAATTGTTCAACATGATACAGGCTCGCAGCGCAGCAGGCGTAAGGGAGGGCGTGCAGATGAAAGCTCAGGCTCAACGGTATCATCCGGCGCTCAAGGCGCTGCACTGGCTGATCGCGCTATTGGTGTGTTTTGTGTTGCCGCTGGGCCTTTTGCAAAAGGTCGTGAAAGAAGACGTTTACGGCACCATTAATTTCTGGCACGTCAATCTTGGGTTCACTGTTTTTTTGCTCATGTTGATTCGCCTGGCCGTGCGTGTGCGCACCGGGGTTCCGGCCAGTTCACCCGGTACGCCTTCGTGGGCAGCGCGGCTGGGGATTTTGAATCACCGACTGCTCTATCTGGCGCTCATCATCGAACCGATCTTGGGGTATTTCACGACCAACGCGCAAGGCTTTCCACTGGATTGGTTCGATGTGATCCCGATCTGGAGCCCGTTTGGGAAATTTCCCATTGCCGACAGTATTCTGGCCGTTCACCTATGTGTCGCGTTCGTCATCATCGCCTTGGTGGTTCTGCATGTGTGCGGTGCGTTGTATCACCGCCTGGTCCGGCGGGACGGGGCGCTGGCCCGCATGACGTGATTCATACTTACCACGGGGGATCGCAGCCAAGTTGTCGTCCACCTGTATCCGTGGTTCTTGCATAAAGGCATTACGCAACAATCGTTCCCGGGATGGGCAGTGATACGTACCATGGTGGCGGACGCGATTTTCTTCGACTGCCTGCAAAACACCTATGAGCCATTCCGTATCTGCCTCTGGCAAGCCTGCCATCGTCATCATCGGTGCCGGAACAGGAGGGATGGCTGTGGCCGCCTGTCTGCGCAACGCGCGTGTGGACCTGGACATTACGCTCATCGATCCTGCTCCGTTTCACGATTTCCAGCCGGCCTGGACCCTCGTGGGCGGTGGTATCTGTCGCCCCGAGGACGCACGCCGGGTTTTGCGTGACTGTGTGCCACCAGGGGTGCGTCTGCTTGCCGAGACTGTGACCGCGCTGCAGCCGCAAGAGCAATGCGTCAGGCTGGCAAATGGGGCTTTGCTGGGCTACGACTTTCTGGTTGTGGCTGCGGGCATGCAGCTGAACTGGGGCGCAGTTGAAGGCCTGGCCGATGCACTGGGCAAGGGTGGCGTCACTAGCAACTACCGGCATGATCTCGCGCCTTACACCGCAGAACTGGTGCAAGGGTTGAAGGGCGGGGATGCCCTTTTCACCCAACCAGCGGGGAGGATCAAATGCCCAGGGGTGCCTCAAAGCGCGCTTTGCCTCGCGGCGGATCATTTTCGGCGGACGTCGGCTTCTGTTCGCGTCCATTTCTGGTCGGCTGGTACCTCGGCCTTCGGCATCCCCTTTTACGCGCGTGCGCTGGAACGTGTGATGGCCTCGTATGGAGCCCAGACTCACTATGGCCAGAACTTGGTGCAGGTGCGTGCCTGTGAAAAAATCGCAGTCTTCGAATCCTGCATGAATGGGGAATTGCTGCGCGAAGAAGTGCACTACGACCTGCTGCATGTGGTTCCGCCACAGAGTGCACCCGATTTCATCCGAGGCAGCGTGCTGGCCGACGCGGCTGGCTGGCTGGAAGTGGACCGGCATACTTTGCGCCACGTGCGCTACGCCAATGTATTCGGGCTGGGGGATTGCACGTCGACGCCCAATAGCAAGACGGTCTCCGCGATCCAGGGCCAGATCCCGACTGTGGTCGGCAATCTGCTGCAGGCGCTGCGTGGTCGCGATAGTTCGGAGTCTTATGACGGCTATGCAGCGTGCCCGCTCGTCACTGCGCCGGGCAAGGTACTGCTGGCTGAATTCGTTTATGGCGGTGTTGCGGCACCCAGCCTGCCGTTGGATCCGCGTGTGCCACGGCGCCTGTATGGGTGGGTGCAGCGTGTGTTGCTGCCGTGGTTTTATTGGAACATCCTGATCCGTGGGCGGGGGGTGCCCACCATGCACCGCGTCCGATACTTCTCTGATGCTGTGCCAGACTGGGGCGGCCTGCCCGGCAGGTGGGCGGCAAGCTTGCAGCGGGTGGCAGCTCGTGTGATCAGTGCTTCAGCCCTGACTGGAGGTCGGATGGCTCCGAGGCTGCGCGCGGCGCTGCAGCAGCAGCGCGAACGTCACGGCAAATGAAGTGAGTAGTGCGATCCCCATGGCGGCATAGGGAGACAGGTGAGGGATGGCCAGCGTGAGGGCGATGCAGAAACCTGCGAGGCTGGCGGTGCCCAGGATGGCCGAATGCAGCGTGGCCATGGCCACCGCCTTCCCCATCTGCTGGTGCAGGGTAAAGGAAATCACGCTGAAGCCGATCGGAAAAGACAGCAGGATGCCCGACGTAGTGGCACCCAGGCGATGGCTCTGCGTGGTCACGCCGGCCACCAGGATTCCCGCCAGTACGCCGCGCAGCAGCAGGGACCCCCAGCCCGTTTTGCTGCCCAGTAATTTCACCGGCAGCAGTGCCCGGCTGCTCAAGCGCAGGGACAGGCAGGTAGTCCCGACGAACAGCAGGAGTCCCAGCCAGAGTGGTGAGGGCAAAAAGTGCAGCAGAAAGGCGATGAGTACCCAGGTGGCTATGCCTCCGCCGAGCGCGATCAGCGGGCTGCGGCGCCGTGCGAGCAAGATATACGCGGGCAAGAAGCTTTGTGTCGCACACAAGGAGAGGAGGGCGTAAGACGCTGTCCTTGCGACGAAACCGGGAGGAGCCTCTCCCACCAGAAAATAGAATCCGGGTCCCAGCGTGATCGGAAGCCCGGCGAGCACCCCGCCGATGAGTGGCCCGAACAGCTTCACCGACCATGTGACACCGATGATAACGATCGCCGTGGCAATCAGGCGCACGGCGGCGGCATCAAGCAGCGCTTCGGTGAGCACCTAGATCCTCCTGCCCATGCAGGCCAGGGGACGGGTGGAGAGGTGCCTGACGTCCGTCATGCGCCGGGATTGCCAGTTCGCAGGTCGTGCAACATGGCCTCGATGGTGACACCGACGTTCAGCACATGGTGATCCTGCATCGCGCAGCCCGCCACCATCAGCCCTACCGGCGCGTCGCCTTCGGTGTGGCAGGGCAGTGACAGGGCACAGCCATCCAGAAAATTGATGAGTGTCGGGTTGCGCAGGATGAGGCGGTTGGCTGCAAAGTACGCGTCATCCGACGCTTGCAGTTCGCTAATGCGAGGTGCCACGATGGGGACTGTAGGCATCAGCAGCGCGTCACGGCCGCGCAGGCGCTGTTCTATCGAGGCAATCCAGCGTGCGCGGATCGCGATCAGATCGATGTAGTCTGCCGCTGTCATGGCCTGGCAGCGGATGATGCGCGAGGCGACGCGCGGATCGTATTCGTCGGCGCGTGTGGCAAGGCGTTCACGGTGCAAGGCCCAGGCCTCGGCCCCTGTGAAGCCGCCCTTGGCGTTGATGGAGGCCAGTTCCGAGAATTCGGGGATTTCGATGGTCTCGATTCGTGCGCCAGCGTCCTTCAGTACCTGCAAGGCGCGTGCAAAGGTCGTGCGTACGGTGTCGTCTGCGTCATCCAGCACCAGGTTGGCGGGGACGGCAAGTCTGAGTCCCGATGCGGCAAGCGGTGTCAGCGTACCGCGCATGGCCACCGGCTCGCGTGCCGAACCCGGGATGCCTTCGCCTGAGAGCACGGCGTCCACTGCTGCGCAGCAGGCCACTGACGCGGCGAGCGGGCCCAGCGAGTCCAGCGTGGTCGACAGCGGCAGGGCGCCTTGTGTGGGAACCCGGCGCGCGGTGGGCTTGAAACCGGTCAGGCCGCAGAAGGCCGACGGGATACGCACCGATCCCCCAGTGTCCGAACCGATGGAAACTGTCGAAAAGCCCTCGGCAACCGCCACGCCTGCTCCCGAGGATGACCCCCCGGGGATGCGCTTGGCTTCGCCGTCCCAGGAGCTGTGCGGGGTCCCGTAGTGGGGATTGATTCCCAGCCCCGAGAAGGCAAACTCCACCATGTTGGTTTTGCCTGTCACGATGGCGCCCGCCTCCTGGAGCCGTCGTATGGCGGCAGCGGTCTGCGTGGCTGGTGGGGCATCGTGCAGCACTTTGGAACCGGATAGCGTGGGCTCGCCGGCCACGTCGAACAAATCCTTGATCGAGATGGGCAGCCCTTCGAGCGCAGAGCGCACGACGCCGCTGTGGCGCAGCACATCGGAGGCCTGGGCTGCCGCCAAGGCCCGCTCGGGGTAGAGGCGTGTAAAGACTTGCTTGCCCTGACCGGCGGAATCCTGCGCCCGGGCCAGCGCCTGCTGGGTCAGTTTCACTGACGTGACGGCGCCTGAGGCAAGCGAATGTTGAAGGTTGGCAAGAGTGGGCAGCATGGTCGGTACGATGTGAAAGGAGTCAGGCGATCTCAGGCAACATGGTCACTGTGTAGCGGTGGCGGATGCTTCGCTTGAGCACGGGATCGTGCAATTCCATGGTGAACTCGGACGCGGGGCGGATACTGCCGCGTACCGTGACCGTCCCGCAAGTCATGCCTGTGCCTGGTGGCAGCGTGGGAGCACTGAAGCCCTGCTGGATGAGATCTTCGGGGCGACTGAGCTGATCCATGCTGCCCTCTTGATAAAGGACGACGTCGCCCCGTTCTTCGATCCATGACCGCAGCACGAGTTGATCCCAGTGGCCCTTGACGCTGTCGAATTCCCAGGCGTCGTGCGCCACGGGCTTTACACAGATCTGTTTTGAGAGCGCTACGCTGTGCGCTTCCAGGGTGCGGTCCGTGTGGTCAGAGGCAATGCTCACGAGCAATGTGCCTTGGTGCGTGAACACGAAGGCTTCCGCCTCGCCGGACGAACCGGTCCCTACAACCTGGATTTCGGGTTCCTGGGTCAGCTGGTTGGCTGCAACGCGGTAATACAGTGGTACGGCGCTGGGGCGTGGCACTCCAATGGCCGCCAGTTCTTCGATGTGGTGCTCGATGGCCGCGCGATCCCGCCCCGCCCAGCCCGCAATGACACACTGGGTGATGTCTTCCACCACGGGTGAGCCGCCGCCGTTTTTATTGATCAGGTTGAAAGACAGCTTCATGTTTCGGTCCGTTCAAAATTTGAGGTTCAACAAGAATGTGTGGCTGGTGTGCACCTAGCCGAAGAGCGTGGGCAGCCACAGGGCCAGGTTGGGTATCCAGTAGAGAACGCCGATCATGAGCAGCAGCATGATGACGAAGGGCAGGCTGCCCGCAATGACGGCATTCATGCTGCCCGTGGTCCGCAGGCTCTGTACGACGAACAGATTCAGGCCAACGGGCGGGGTGATGAGTGCGGTCTCGACGAGGATGATGATGACGATTCCCAGCCATACGGGGTCAAACCCCAAGCCGATCATGATGGGGGCGATAATCGGAATCGTGGTGATCATCATGGATAGTGTTTCCATGAAGCAGCCCAAGATCAGGTAGAACACCACCATGACCAGCAGCATGACGGCAGGTGACACATGCAGCCCCGCGATCGCATTAGTAATGGCGCTGGTGAGGCCGATCCCGGACATCACGAAATTGAGGAAGGCTGCGCCGATCACGATCAGCATGATCATGGCGGTGGACTTCATGGTGCCCTCGAAGACCTCTCGGAGCATGGTCCAGGTCAGGCGCCGCATCCAGGCGGCCAGCAGCAGCGCACCTACGACGCCCAGAGCGGCCGCCTCGGTGGGGGTCGCCAGACCTGCATAGATGGAGCCCACCACGAGCAGGAAGATTCCCAGGGGTGGAATCAGGTCCACCAGGCTGGACACGCGTGCGTGCCAGCTGCTGCGGGTGCGATCGCCCCCCCATGCCGGTTTGACGATGCAGGCGATGGCGATCACGGCCATGAACAACACGGCCATCAGCAAGCCCGGGATGATCCCCGCCAGGTAGAGCTTCGGCACGGAGGTGTTGGTGAGCACGCCGTAGATGATGAGGTTGATGGAGGGGGGTATCAGGATGCCCAGAGTGCCGCCAGCCGCCAGGCTGCCCAGAAACAGGGATTCGTTGTAGCCCTTCTTGCGTATCTGCGGGATGGCGACGGTACCGACTGTGGCGGCCGTGGCCACGCTGGACCCCGACGTTGCTGCAAACAGGGCACTCGCGCCGATGTTGGCGTGCATCAGCCCGCCCGGCAACCATGAGAGCCACATGCTCATGGCGTTATACATGCGTTCGGCCAGCCCTGAACGCAGCAGGATCTCGCCCAGCATGATGAACAGCGGGATCGCCACCAGCAGAAACTCGTTGCTGGTGGACCAGGAAATTTCTCCCATGGCACGCGAGAGCGGCAGCATGGAGTAGATCGGCTCCAAGATCAGGCCCAGTACTCCCAGGGCCGCGCCCACTGGGATGCTGATGCCCAAGAGGACCAGGAGCAGGATGAGGCTGGTGGCGATCATGATTGGGCTCCCGAGACGAATCGTTCGCCGGCTTCGGCTTCTTCCTGGGCTTCCTGTTGCGCGCTGCGGATGCCGCAGACGGCCATCATCGTGGCAGTGTCGCCATGCACCAGTGCAGCGCTTGCACGCAGCAGCATGAGGGCGAGCACCACGCACATCCATGCAAAGCCAGCGACCCAGAGAAATTGCGGAATCCACAGAGGCGTGGCGAGAATCGTGTTGGCCACCGAATCGTTGGCCCACGACAGGGAGGCCACGTCCAACGAGTATCGCGTGAGATAGGCGATGAAGGCGGCGAGCCCCACCAGTGCCACCCAGTCCAGAATGGCGCACAGCCTGATCGGAAGCGTCTGATAGAGCGCGTCGATGCGGATATTGGCCCGCTGCAGCGTCGCAAAGGACAGTGCCCACGACACGCTGATCGCGAACGCGTATCCCGAGAGTTCGTCTGAATGCAGCGAGTAGTTCGCGACTTTGCGCAGGATGACGTCAGCGACGATGTAGAGCACCGTGATCAGCATCAGGGCCCCTGCGGCCCAGATGGCCCAGCGGGATAGTGTGTTGGCCACGAGCAGCAGCCGGCCCAGCAAGGGCGTGCGTGTCACGTTAGAAGTCATGGTTGTGCGCCGAGGCGATGGTTATTCCATAAAAACGTGGGCGGCCGCCAGAGATTTTTAGCGGGCGCCCCACGAGTGCTGGTTGATTATTTCTTGGCCTTTATGCCGAGCATCTTGCCGATGGTGTCATCGAAATCCTGGACGCAATCCGCTGAGCAGCGGGCGGCCCATTTCGGTACGATGACATCGGCCGTGAGTTTTTTGAGCAAGGCCCGGTCTGCGGCGCTGGGTTGAACCAGCGTCATGTGGCCTTTGTCTTTCAGCGGGCAGGCGGCTGCACCGCTGTTGCAGTCATAGCCTTCCTGGGTTGCCTTGCCGGCGTCGTCCCAGATCTTGTCAGTCATTGCTGTGATGTTCTTCTGCAGGAAGTCCTGGACCTTGGGGTTGAGCTTGTTCCAGTACGCCATGTTGGCTGCGTGGATCTGCTGGTTCCAGTTGATTGGCAGCGCGAGCAGGTGGGTGGACACCTCGTACCACTTGGCCGAGTAGCCGGACATCGAACCCGTAATCGCGCAATTCACGACGCCGTTTTGCAGGGCGGGGACCACTTCGCCAAAGGGCAGCGTCACGCTGGTGCCCCCCAGGGCTTGAATGAATTCTGCCTGCGTGCGGCTGCTGGTGCGGACCTTCTTGCCCTTGATGTCTTGCAGGCCGTGAATCGTTGCGTTGCAAAACAGGACCTGCGCCGGGTAGGTCGAGAAGCCCAGCACCTTGACGTTTTGTTTTGCGTAGTACTTGGCATAAACCGGTGCGAAAGCCTTGGTGACTTCGTGGGCGGTCTTCACGTCGGGGGATACGCCCGGCAGGTCGATCGCTTCGTTGATGGCATTGTCGGATGCGAAGTACGACAGCGTGGCCGTGCCGATAGGCACCACGCCTTGGCTGATCAGGCGCATGATCTCGGGACCTTTGAGCCCCATCTCAGGGAAGCCCTTGATCGTCGCCGTGACCTTGCCGTCCGAGAGCTTTGGTACGGTTTCTGACCAGAAGGGCTTTTCAAAATCCTGATAAGCGGTCAGATTGTTCAGCCCGCCCACGACCTGAAGCTGGGTTTTGGGCAGATCTTTGACGACTTCGCCAGCGACGATGTCTTGAGCGAGCGCGTAGCCGCTCACTGAAAGGGCGCCGGCGGCCAGCGCCAGGAGCGCGGTTTTTTTGATGAACATGCAGAGTCTCCTCAATTTGTTGGAATGGATGCTGCGGTTGGGTTCAGAGCGTTGCAAGCCCGCTGTTGGAAAGATCCGTGATCAACATGTGACCAGGGGCGTGGGTGATGCTGAATTCTGGGCGGACGTGAGCGATGACGGATTGCGGTGTGACGCCACAGGCCCAGAAGACGGGGATTTCGTCGTCGCGGATGTCGACTGCTTCGCCGTAGTCCGGTTTTGAGAGGTCGCGGATTCCGATGAGTCCGGGGTCACCCAGATGCACGGGGGCCCCGTGCACGGACGGGAACCGGCTGGTGATCTGGATCGCACGGATGGCGTCGGCAGCACGAAAGGGCCGCATCGAGACGACCAATGGGCCGCTCAGTCGCTGGGTACCGTGGGTAGGGACGCTGGTCCGGTACATGGGTACATTGCGCTGTTGTGTAATGTGCCGCACGTCCAGCCCGTCGGCGAGCAGTGCCTCTTCGAATGAGAACGAGCAGCCAATCAGGAACGACACCAGGTCTTCGTGCCAGTATTCGTGCAGATCCGTGGGTTCTGCAACCAGCTCACCATCGCGCCAGATACGGTAGCGTGGGATATCGGTCCGGACGTCGATGTCCTGGCCCAGCGAGGGTAGTGCGGTCTGGCCGGGCTCGGTGACGGCCAGCAATGGGCAGGGCTTCGGGTTGCGCTGGCAGAACAGCAGGAACTCGTCGGCCCACGAGCGGGGCAGGATCATCAGGTTTGCTTGCACGCAGCCCGGGGCTAGACCTGCAGTCTGGCTGGCGTATTCACCTGTGCGGATTTTGGTACGGCACCGTGCTGCCTCGGTGGCTAGTGCGCCGTGCGCGTCCGAATATTGGAACATGGCGTTTCCTGGCGGCGATTCAGAAATGATGGCTTTCTACTGGTCCTTCATTCCACCGTATGCAGGTGTTGCTGTCCAATTCTAATTTTGGATCTTTGCTGATAAGAATTCCTTATCAGCGTTGTCAGGGACTACTGTTTGTGTCCTTTGCGTTTGAGCCCGTGCTTGCGTGCGACCTCTTGGGCCAATGCAGCGACGGTCTGTGGCACGTAGCTGTTGGCGCCGTCCACCCAGCAGGCGTAAAAGCCCAGGGGCTCAGGGGTTTGATCGGCATTCAGAAGGCATAGGCGCCCCTCGTCGATCTCCTGTGCAACCACTACAGGCGCAATCACGCTGGAGCCGATTCCGCGCTGTGTCATGTGCACGATCGTGCTGAGCGAGGCGCTGCCATAGAGCCGGGGCGATTTCACGCCGGCTTGCAGCAGCAGAGTCTTGATGGCCTGATAGGGCACACTTACGGATGGGTAGGTGATGACCGGGAATTGCCCCAGCTCGGCCACCGTGATGGGGCGGTCATGGAGCTTCATGCCCGGACTTGCAATCCACGCGAGATCGTAGTCGCAGAGGTGCAGGCTATGTTCGCGCACGTCCTGGCTCGGCCCGACGACCAGCGCCAGATCGATCTGCCGGGCCGCCAGCTGGCCTCTCAGGACGTGTGTGATGTCGACCTGCAAATCGAGCGTCAGCGCCGGGTAGCGGCGGTGCAGGATGTCGATCAAGTGATCAAGCCACGTGTGGACCAGTGTTTCTGTGCTGCCCAGCCGCAGCGTCCCTTGCATGGCGCTTTCGGCACGAGCAATTCGCAGGATGTCCGCGCCGGTGTGGACCATGCGCTGCGCCAGTGGCAGCAGCTCCTGGCCTTTTTGGGTCAGCCCTATGCCGCGTGCACTGCGCTCGAACAGGCGCGTGCCCAGGCTTGCTTCGAGCCCGGCGATGCGCTGAGAGATCGTGGGTTGTGTCGTGTGCAGCTTTTCGGCCGCCGCACGAAATCCCCCGAGTTCCGCCACCCAGACAAAGGCGCTGATCTGTTTGAGGTCCATGGCCAATGGTATCGCGCATCGGGCGCAATCGGGCGCACATGAGCGCTACACTGCTTTGTTGCACATGCAGCGCGAAGCGTGCCCATGACCATACTCCCCTCGCCCGGAACGGGCCCTTCCTCTTTGCCCGATGATTATGTTCGGCCTTCGGTCCTGCTGGCGCTGACGGTTGCCCTGGTGGGGGTGTTTGCCTTCATCCAGGTGTATTCGGTGCAGTCCATCCTGCCCGAACTGCAGCTTGACCTTCGGGCTTCCGTGGTGGAAATCGGCAATTCGGTCGGCATGACGATCCTGGCCGTGGCGCTCATATCGCCCTTTGTGGGCATGTTGTCGGATGCGGTGGGCCGGAAGTGGATGGTGGTGGGGTCGGCGTTTGCGCTGGCGATCCCCACGGCGCTGCTCACCCAGGTGCAGACCGTGCATGGCCTGCTGTTGCTGCGTTTTCTTCAGGGGCTTGCCGTTCCCGGGGTCTCGGTGGTGATCATCGCCTACATTGGCGAGGAATTCCGCGGCGGGTCGATGATCCGCATCATGGCCATCTATGTCGCGGGTTCCGTGCTGGGTGGCTTCATGGGCCGGTTTCTCATGGGACACCTGACTGAACTCATGACCTGGCGTCACGCGTTTGGCGTGATGGCCGTGCTGAACGTGCTGGGGGCTGCCGTCGTTTGGCGGGGCTTGCCGGCGTCGCGGCACTTTGTGGCCAAGAAGAGCTTTGGCGGCAGCCTGCGCACGCTGGGGCAGCTTGTCCACAATCCGTCCTTGCAGGCGGCCTGCGCGCTGGGCTTCACGGTGCTGTTCGCACTGGTGGGCCTGTTCACGTTCGTGAATCTGCACCTGGCGGCGGCCCCATATGACTTCAGCTCGGGGGCGCTTGCGAACATCTTCGTGGTGTACCTGCTGGGAGTGGTGATTACCCCCATGGCCGGGCGCGTGATTCTATGGCTCGGGGTGCGGCTCACGGTGCTGCTTGCCGTGGGAACATCCGCCTTTGGTGTGTTGCTGACCCTGGTGCATCCCGCCTGGGGGATCGTGGTGGCGCTGGCGATCGCCTCGTCGGGGGTCTTCATCACCCAGTCGGCCATCATGAGCTTCATTGCCTATCGCATCACCAGTGGGCGTTCGCTCGCCAGCGGGCTCTATTACTCGGCGTACTACTGCGGCGGGTTTTCAGGGGCGTGGCTGGGCGGGGTCGCCTACACCTATGGCGGCTGGGCGGCCACGGTGGCGTTGCTGGTGGCCTCGCAGGCCCTGGGTTGGTGCGTCGCGTGGCGCTTCATTCCCAAACCCGTTCCGAAGACGGGTTGAACCTCTCTTCACTGACTGATCATGTCTCTGTCCATTCAAAGCCTGTACAGCTATCCGGTGAAGTCGTGCGCAGGTATTCGGCATGACAAGGTTTCCTGCAGCGAGGCGGGACTTGCGTCTGACCGTCATTGGGTCATCGTGGATGCCCAAGGGACCTTCATGACGCAGCGCGAGCATTCCCGCATGGTGCTCATTCACCCCGAGCCAGTCGAGGGCGGCCTGTGGCTGCGGGCGCAGGGGCAGGAAGACTGCTTCGTATCCCTGCCGGAAGCCGATGCGCCGGCTGTGCCCGTGGATATCTTCAGTGCCCATACGTTGGGCGCGGATCAAGGGGATGACGTCGCCCGCTGGCTGACTGCTTTTCTGGGCCTGCCTTGCCGGCTCTTGCACGTGCACCCGCGGGCACACCGGCCCGCCAGCCAGGACCACGTGGCCCGCTGGCGTGCGGCGCATTCCGACTGGCCCATGACGTTTGCTCCCCCGGGGGCACACCAGTTTGCGTTTGCCGACGGGTTTCCGTTTCTGGTGACCAACCAGGGCTCTTTGGAGGAGCTGAATGGCCAGCTTGCGGCTGGTGGGCATTCTACGGTTGACATGATCCGCTTTCGTCCGAACATCGTGCTTGGTGGCTTGGAACCCTACGAAGAAGACCATCTGGCCGGGTTTCGCTCGGACGCGTTGGGCTTTGCCTTCGTCAAGCCTTGTGCCCGCTGCCCGATTCCCAACGTCGATCCTGCGACGGGCCTGAGAGCCGAAGAACCAGGGCGCACCTTGGCGCGCCACCGGCAGTTTGAGCAAGGGGTGCTGTTCGGCCTGAATGCCATCGTGTCCTTGCCAGTGGGCCAGAGCGCCTGGCTGCAGGTGGGCGACACCTTCGAGCCGGAGTACGACTTCCAGTAAACCCTTTTGGGGTCAGCAGAGGTTCAGTTGGATGGGCCGGTGTGGGGCCTGTGCAGGGGCCAGGGGTTCGAGCTTGCTTACTCGCACGCCCAGCAGCCGCAGGCGCCGATCCAGCGTGATGCGTTTCAGGCACTGGCCGGCCGCCTTGTGGATGGCCTCCGAACTGGTGACGGGCTCATTCAGCGTAAGGTCGCGCGTCACGATCTGAAAATCGTCAAAGCGCAGCTTGACGCCGATCGTGGCGCCACACACGCCTTTGCGGGCGAGGTCTTCTGCCAGTCGCTCACATAGCTCACTGAAAATCTCGGACAGCAGCGCGCGATCGCGGCGCACGTGCAGGTCGCGTTCGAACGTGGTTTCGCGGCTGATGGTCTTGGGTTCGGATTCGGTGACCACGGGGCGGTCGTCTCGGCCGTGCGCCACGTCCAGTAACCAGAGTGCGGTGCCCAGGCCGAAGTGTTCCTGCAGCAGTTCCGGCGCGGCCGCTGCAAGTTGAGCTACGGTTTCTATACCCAGACCCTGCAGCTTGCGGGTCGCCTTGGGTCCGATTCCGTTGACCTTGGAGACCGCCAGCGGCCAGATCCGGCGCTCCAGGTCGCCGGGGCCAATGATCGTGAGCCCATCCGGTTTGTCCAGATCGGACGCGATCTTCGACAGCAGCTTGTTGGGTGAAATGCCGACCGAGCAGATCAGGCCGGTTGCGTCGTGCACTGCGCCTTTGAGTGCATGCCCGAGTGCCTCGGAGTCCTCGTGCAGTTCGGTGAGATCAATGTAGATTTCGTCGATGCCGCGATCTTCGATGCAGGGGGCGATGGCCGCAACCGCCGTCTTGAACAGGTTGGAATAGTGCCGATAGCGCGGAAAGTCCACGGGCAGCACGATCGCGTCGGGTGCCAGGCGCGCCGCTTTCATCATCCCCATGGCGGAATGCACGCCAAAGGCTCGGGCCTCGTAGGTGGCGGTGGTGATCACGCCTCGGCCCACGTAGTCGCGCAGCCGCGCATAGTGCCCACCTTGCGGGGCCTGTGCCCAGCCGCCGATCACCACTGCCTGCCCGCGCAAGTCGGGGTAGCGCAGCAGTTCCACAGACGCGAAGAAAGCGTCCATATCCAGGTGGGCAATGCGGCGAGGACGTGATGCGGTGGCCATGGTCATGGCTATGCTACTGCGAACGCATAGCAAAAGGCCCGCTCCAACAGCCGCTGGAGCGGGGCCCGAGTACTGCCAAGTCTTGGGCGTGAACCGCTTTTACAGCACCGTCAGCTTGACGTCGACGTTGTTGCGCGTGGCGTTGGAATATGGGCACACGACGTGGGCCTTCTTTACCAGATCTTGCAGTTTGGCGTGGTCAACGCCGGGGGCGGAGATCTTCAATTCCACCGCGATGCTGAACCCCGTGGGGATGGGGCCAAAGCTCACCGCGCCGTCGATCTTCGTGCTGTCGGGCAGCGAGACCTGCTCTTTGCCGGCCACCAGCTTCAGGGCGCCAAGAAAGCAAGCCGAGTAGCCGCAAGCGAACAGTTGTTCCGGGTTGGTGCCCGGGCCGCCGTCACCGCCCATTTCTTTGGGGACCGACAGCTTGACGGACACGCGGTCGTCGGACGACTTGGCGCTGCCATCGCGCCCACCGGTGGCGGTGGCGTGCGCGGTATAGAGAACTTTTTCCAGAGACATGTGGGACTCCTTGTGGTGCGGATGATGAAAGGAAGCCGGCACCACAAGCGGCGTCCTTCTGAGTGCAGCGGGCTCAGGCCCGTGCTGCCTGATCTTGAGGTGAGAGCAGTGCGCCCCGAAGGTGGGCACGCAGATCTTCAAGTGCTGCCTTGAGAACCCTTGTCTGGCCAGGGTTGCAGCCCGTGGCGCACAGCACCCCACGGGGAATGTCGTGTGCGCGGTCTTGCAATGCAAGCCCTGCAGGGGTCAGAGTGATCCGGACTTGGCGCTGGTCTTCTTGTGCGCGGTCGCGCCGCACCAGCCCGAGTACCTGGAGACGTTTGAGCAGCGGCGTGAGCGTGGCGGAATCCAGAAAGAGCCGCTCGCCCAGCGCGGTGACGGAGATTCCATCTGATTCCCACAGTACCAGCATCACTAGATATTGGGGATATGTCAGGCCCAGATCGGCCAGGTAGTGCCGATACACCTTGCCCATGGCCAGCTGTGCAGAATAGAGCGCAAAGCAAAGCTGCATGTCGAGTGCGAGGCTTGGGGCCTCGCGGATGATTGATTCGTGGGGTGTCATGATCTGTAATCTACATTGTGCGCGATTAAATAGCAAGCTATTTAATAAATGGCGATTTCGGTGAAAAAGCGATCGGAAATGGCGCGATCCCGGACTTCGCGGTTTGCGATTCCCGCCGTCGCAGTTCCAGCGTTCTCTGTTTGATTGACAACGATGCATGGTTGTGACAATGTTGTCAACAAGTTGTATTTTCCGGGCTTTCTGAGGAGACCTGCTGATGAATGACGTCGATGTCTCGGCGGTGCAAAAAGACGGGGACCCGGATGTGGTGATCAGCGACGTGCTGGTCCTTGGCGGGGGGGCTGCAGGCTATCAGGCCGCCACTGCTGCTGCCCGTTCTGGTGCCCGCGTCAGCCTGGTGGCGCGAGCGCGGGGGGCATCGCCATTCATTCTCGGGTTCAATGCGAGCCTTGCCCAAGGCACCCCAGGAGATTCTGCCGAGCAGTTCTACCAGGATACGCTTGTTGGCGGCTACAACTTGGGTGAACCCCGTCTGATACGGGCACTTGTGGAGCAGGCGCCCGTGGCGTTCGAGGAACTTCGACGCCTGGGTGTTCCCTTTGAGATGCACGAAGGGCGGCCGGCTTTGCGGCACCTGTCGGGCTCGCGTTATGCCCGGTCCGTCTATGTGGCCAGGGGCACCGGCAATGCGGTCCTGCGTGCCCTGACCAGCGAAGCAAAGGTCCTGGGCGTCGATGAGCACCCAGGGTTGAGGGTGTTGAGCCTGCTGGTTCTGGACGGCCGCGTCTGGGGGGCGCTTGCGGTGGACCCGCGCGCTGGTCGTCTGACCGCCTTCCTGGCTTCAAACACGGTTCTGGCGATGGGTGGGATTGGCGGTATTTATGGGGATTCAACCTACCCCGCAGATGTGGTGGGTAGTTCCTATGCATTGGCGCTGGACGCCGGCGCCGTGCTGCGCGACATGGAATTCGTGCAGTTTGAGCCAACGGTCGTGGCGTCTCCCGATGGTGTGCGTGGCATGGAGATGCCGACTGCCATGATAGGTGATGGTGCGGTGCTGAAGAACGCCTTGGGTGAGCGCTTCATGTGCCGGTACCATCCCGATGGTTGTGAGAAACAGATCGAGAAGGCGCAGATGGCGCTCTTTATTCAGAAAGAGATCGACGAAGGACGGGGCACGTCGGACGGTGCCGTTTATTTCGATGCTACTGTGCTCAGCCCGCAGGTTCTGAACGGCTATGTGTCACATCGCCAGCGCCTGTTCAAGGCGGGCGTGGACCCGCAGACCCAGCCGGTGCGAGTTCACCCCGCGGCACACAGCCTGATGGGAGGGGTGAGCATCGATGCCCGCTGCCATAGCAGTGTGCCCGGTCTGCTGGTGTGCGGCGAGGCCGCTGGCGGCCTGCATGGCGCCAGCCGCATTGCGGGTAATGGCGCCGCCGATGCCATTACTTTTGGCCGTCTGGCGGGGCTGTCGGCCTGCGAGGGCGAGCTGCGTTCGACGAGGCCACAGCATCAGCGGGTCCTGGATCTGGTGCGCAGTCTTGTGGTGGTTGAAGACGGTGGCGAAGACGTCGAGTCTGTCCAGACGCATATCAACATGGTTGCAGCTCTCATGTCGACGGCTTTCGGCATCCGACGTACAGGCAGTGCGATGACGGAAGGCGTCCGCACATTGACGACGCTTCATGACGAGATTTGCGCGCAATGGACGGGTTCGCCTCTGCATCCACTGGCGCGTGCCCGCACCATTACACTCGTGGCGCTCTCTGTGGCGCGTTCCGCGCTTGCCCGGCAGGAAAGCCGTGGCGCGCATTTCAGAGCAGACTACCCTGAACGCGACGACCAGCGCTGGCAACGTTCGAATTTCGTGCGGCTGGGTCACGACGGTGATGCCGTGCTAGATGCGCCTGGATGAGTAGCGGTCAGAGCGTTTCATCGTGTTTGAGCAACTCGCGCGCGGCTACCTTGACCTTTGCCCGATACGATTCTTCGAGCCGCGACATCATGGGCAGCATGGGGCCCATGTCGGCGATGCCGGAGGCTGTCACGGCCTCATGCAGCACGGGGATGGGCCCCATTTCGTCGCGGCAGTCCTCCAGCGGGATGTAGGCAGCCCGCAGTTTCTCCGCTTCTTCGTAGCGGCCTTCATGCAGCGCCTTCAGCAAGGCCGTCGAGCCTCGTGGTGCGACGCAGACTGACCCCGACGTGAAGCCTGGGAGCCCGAACTGACGCAGGTGGACGATGGCAGGGCGTTCACCGATACCGCTGATCACCATTTGCTTGTCCACCCGCTGGAGCAGATGGGTCAGGAAATCGTCCTGTTCCGGCTTCTGAAGCACTACCGCATACTTCACGGCCGTGATCCGCCCTTCTTGCACGAGAGCGGCGATGTCGTCTGGTTGCAGCGTGTGCGTGTCTTTCACATAAGCGATCACACGCAGGCCGGTTTCGTCCGTGAAACGCCGGATGCCGTCAGCGGTACCTTTGCCCGTTGAGGGAAACTTCAGCGGCAGCACCATGACCGTCGGGAACTTCCGCGACTTCAGAATACGGGCTTCGGCCATGAGCTTGCCATAATCCGGACCGACGGAGGGGATGACCCAGGTGTCGGCCCCTGCCAGCTCTTCGATCATGTCCAGAAAGCTGCCGTATTCCGCCGTGTCCATGTTGTAAAGATTGGCGTTGCCGCCGTATAGCAGCGTGCGTACGCCACCGCTTTCGAGGTGCCGCATCAATCGCAGGTTTGATTCCCGATCCAGCGACAGATCGTCATGGCGGGCGAGCGGCGGGACAGCCAGGACGGAACGGGTGATGTCAGACAGGGTAACGGCGGTAGTTTTCATGATCGGACCGGTTCTGAGAACACTGCCATTGTATCGCGCACACGCTCAGTTGTGAATTTGTTGTTTGTTATGGCGCCTTAAGTTGTTATTTTATGTTCAGGAACCGGGGTCGGGCTCCACGCTGTCGGTCAGCAGTCGGGTGCGTGCGTTGTCGATGTGTGCGCGCATGAGCTCGCGTGCAGCCGATGCGTCTTGTGCTTCGATGGCCTTGTAGATTGCCAGGTGTTCCTTCTGGACCAGCTCGAGCCGGGCCAGGTTCATCTGCAGCGAGAGGTTGCGCGCAACGGTCATGCCCGCGAAGATCAGCGCGGCCAGTGACTCCATGGTGGAGACGAACAACTCGTTCTTGGTGGCAGACGCAATCGCCTCGTGAAATTTGGCGTCCGAGTCTGTGGCAACCGAGCGCGAAGCCACGGCCTCGTCCATGTCGTGAAGTGCATCGCCAATCCGTTTCAGATCGGCACCCGTGCGGCGCCTTGCCGCGAGCCATGCGGCTTCTCCTTCGAGTGCGATGCGATATTCGAAGCAGCGTACGAGGTCAGCAACCCCGCCGATAGGCGCGAAATCGAAGAATTCTTTCTTGGGCCTGTGCTGGATGTAGGAGCCCGATCCATGACGCGAAATGATGATTTCGTCGGATCGCAGGCGTAGCAGCGCCTGGCGCACGACCGGACGGGACACGCCGAACTGCTGGGCCAGATGGTCCTCCGATGGGAGCTTGTGCCCCTCTTTCAGATCTTCGCGAGTGATCCAGGCCAGCAAGTCCTCGTAAAGTTTGTCGGCCAGCCTGCCATGCCGCACAGACGCCGTCTCAATACTCTTTTTCTTCACGGCTGAAGATATCATTTCCCAATGCTCCGTTTGGTTGCATTTTTCCCGTTGGGATCTATACTTGTAAAAAAGTAGTTATGTACTTGGCTATGTTGCGCTTGATGTTGTAACCATACTTCAACGTTTCTGCAAGGGTACCTCGATGGCGGATCTATTGTGCGAACGCGCGAGCAGTGCATTGATTCTCACGCTGAATCGTCCTCAGGTGATGAACGCGCTTTCCAGCGAGCTGGCCGCGGACATCCAGAAAGCTGTCGAGAACGCCCGCGACGATCCTGGTGTTCGCACCATCATTTTGACAGGTGCCGGTGACCGGGCATTTTGTGCCGGGATGGATCTGAAACAGCGCAGTGCGCTCACCCCGGACCAGAAGTGGGCGCAGAGCCGCGCCGGATGGCATCTTTACCAGAGCTTGATGGAGTCTCCAAAGGCCGTCATCGCGGCTATTGGGGGCTGGTGCCTGGGCGGTGGATTTGAATTGGCCCTGGCCTGTGACCTTCGTTACGCGGCTGACGACGCTCGCTTCGGTTGGCCCGAGATGACCCTGGGCGCGTATCCGGGTGGGGGTGCGGCCATTCTGCTTCCGCGCCTCGTTGGCCGAGCGCGCGCCAAAGAACTGTTTTTCACTGCGCGGCGCATAGGTGCGGAAGAGGCACTGACGATGGGCCTTGTACAGCGCGTCGTGCCTCGCGAAAAACTCATGGATTGTGCGCTGGAGGTTGCTCGCAGCATCGAGGCAACGAGCCCGCTTGGCCTGGCGGCGGTGAAGCGTTCGGTCAACGAAGGCGCCGACTTGCCCATGGATGACGCTGCGACGCTGGATCAGCGCCTGCGTCGCCCACTGGAAGCCACCCATGATTACGAGGAAGGCATAAAGGCGCATTTCGAGAAGCGCAAACCGGTGTTCAGGGGTAATTGAGTGGACGACAGTGCAGACAGATTGCAATCGGGCCCTATTGGCCGCAAGCCGCTTGCAGGCGTGCGTGTCCTGGATTTTTCGCGGATTCTCGCTGGACCCTATTGTGCACAACTCCTCGGCGATCTGGGCGCAGACGTTGTGAAGGTGGAGTTGCCGGGTACCGGCGATCCATTGCGCCGTCAGGGCCCCCCCTTCGTGCATGGCAATGGCATCAGCTTCTATGCGGCCAACCGCAACAAGCGTTCCATTGCACTGGATCTCAAATCCGATGGCGGTCGTCGCATCGCGAAGCAGCTTTGCGGAAAGGCCGATGTCCTGCTCGAGAACTTCCGACCTGGTGTCATGGATCGGCTGGGCTTGGGCTACGAGGCCTTGTCCCTGGACAATCCGCGGCTTGTGTATGCATCTATTTCCGGCTTTGGGGCCGATGGCCCCGACAGCGGCAAACGCGCCTACGATCTCACCATCCAGGCGATCGGGGGCTACATGAACATCACCGGCCAGCGCAATGGTGAGCCCGTCAAATTGGGGACCTCGGGCTTCGATGTGCTGGCCGGCACGAACTGCTACGCCGGAATCCTGGCGGCACTTTTACAACGCGGCATGACCGGAGTGGGTCAGAAAGTCGAGACCAGTCTGCTGGAATCACAAGTCGCCTTTCTCGTGGGTGCCGCCCTCGAATACCTTCTCGTGGGTACCGAACCAGAAAAGTGGGGTTCCGAGCATGCCCAGCAAGTCCCCTACAAGGCCTTCAAGACGGCCGACGGCTGGGCGGTCATAGCCGCTGGTTTCGAGAACCTGTATCCGGAATTCTGCAAAGTTCTGGGACGCGAAGATCTGGCCCGTGACGTGCGCTTCAGAACCATGGCCGACCGTGTCGAGAATCGTGAACTCCTCTACGGCATTCTCGATTCAGAGGTTGCCAGGCATGCGTCGCGTGAGCTGCTGGCTGCGCTGGAGGCCGCCGGCGTCCCGTGCGCGCCCATCAACAACATGGAACAGGTGTTTTCAGACGCTCAGGTGCTGCACAGGCACATGAAGCAGACGCTGCAGCACCCAGAGTACGGAGAAGTGGCTTCGCTGGGTGCCGCCGTGAAATTTTCGGAGTTTGATGTTGCGGGCGGCTGGAAGGCGCCGCCCTTGGTTGGTGAGCACACAGCACAGGTGTTGCGTGAGTGGCTTGGGATTGGGCCATCGGTGACGGAGCACGCGGACACTCAGTGAAATCAGGATGCAGCGCAGTCTGGCTGCTTCGGCTTCAGGAGGATGGCAAAATGAAACACACGATCGAAAACGCCGACCACACGGCCGGTGACGATGGCGGAACGAGCCGTCGGAAGTTTCTCACGACACTCGGTGTGGGTGCGGCCGGGCTCGGATTCCCTTTCATAGTGACCTCGCGCAAGGCGTTTGCAGATACCGCCGACAGCGCACCGCCCGACATGAATGCCGCCCGCAAAGAAGGTCCGCTGCTGCTCTGGCATGGTGACCAGGAGGCCGACGTCGTCAAATTCATCCGGATGTTCACGGACAAGACGGGCATTCAGGTCAACCAACAGCGGCTTTTGCCGGGTGCCGCCTGGCCCAAGCTCAACGCAGAACTGCGCGCTGGCAAGGTCGACGTCGACGTCTACGATACGTCCGACCCCGGCACGATGGACAAAATGCGCCAACAGGGGCATTTGCTGCGCTATGAGCCGCCCGGAATGGATGCTTTCGACCCGCGGGCGCTCAGCAACCCGCGCGGATATTGGTCGACCTACTTCATCAATGTGGGGCCGATCATGTACGACCCACGTTACGTGAAGCAGGACGAGGCACCCAAATCGTTGATGGATCTGCTCGATCCACGCTGGAAGAATGCCATCGGGTTTCAGAATGCAGCTGCGGGTACGTCATATGCGATGTGGTTCGTGCTGCGCAACATTCTCCCCAAAGATTATTGGACGAAACTGGCTGCGCAGAACCCCAAGGGGTATTCATCCTCGACTCAGATCATGAGCGACCTGCATCGTGGTGACCTCAAGGTCGGAGGCCGCGTGAGCATCTTCCAGTATCTGAAGTCCAAACGTGACAAGCTGCCGATCGAGATGGTCTTTCCCACAGAAGGGACACCCTCTGTGAATGAAGTGACCGGCATCTTCAAGGCGTCGAAGCGGCCCAATGCCGCCAAGGCCTACGTCAACTACCTGCTTTCGGCCGAGGGGCAGAAGGCGTGGAACGAGATCCAGGGATCGTATTCGGCACGCAAGGACGTCGACATCGCAGGCCTGCCGGCCATCTCGTCGATCAAGGTGCTGTTTCCCACGCCGGATGAGTTTGCCGAATTCGGCTCGCAGAAACTCCATGCCGAGTATCTGAAGGTCTGGAACAACTTGGTGGGGTTGTAAGCGAACCATGGTCGCCGCTGAGTCCGCCGTGCAAACGACTGGCCGCTCCTTGGCCAGTCGTTTCAAGGGCAAGTTCTCATTGCGTGTCTGGTTGCCCCTGGCATTCATCCTGGCTTGCCTGGGTTATCCGCTATTTCTTCTGTTCACCAGTGCGTTCAACGTGGGGGACCCGCAGGCACTGCCCGCAACGCAGTATGGGTTGAATAATTTTATCGAGCTGGGGCGGCATCTGGACTGGATCGGCAACACGCTGCTGGTGGCGTCCATAGGCACGGTCCTGGCCATTGCCATGGCGGTCGTGCTGGCGTGGATCCTGTATCGGACCACGGTGCCAGGGCAGCGCGTGTTCGAAGTGTTGATTTCCCTGCCGTACCCGCTGGGGCCTCTGGTGGGGGCATTGGCCTGGAGCGCGCTCGCCTCGCCGGGCGATGGCATCCTGAACCAGCTTTACATGAAGCTCACGGGCGCCACAGAGCCGTTGTTCAACATCTATACGGTGCCTGGCATTATTTTTGTCATGGCCATCTTCGAGGCGCCCGTGGCTGTCCTCATGATAGGGGCCGCCATGCAGCGTATGGATTCGTCGCTGGAGGAATCGTCGGCCATCTTTGGGGCGGGGCGGTTTTACACTGCGATCCGCATCACGCTGCCGTTGCTTCTGCCCGCGATCCTGAGTGCAGCCCTGTTCGTCTTCACGTCCATGATGGGCGCCTTTGCGATCCCCACCATGCTGGGAACCAGCGCGCGCTTCTATGTGGCCACGACCGCCATCTACGTGATGTTTCAGAGCTATCCACCCAACTACCCCTTGGCCGCGGCCATTGGCGTGGTCCTCATTGCCATTGCCGCGCTGGGCGTATGGCTCTACACGTGGGCCGTGAAGACCCGCAGCTTTGCTGTGGTCAGCGGCAAGACTTATCGCCCGCGCCGCCTCAACATGCGAGGCTGGACACCGCTGCTTCTGGGCATTGAATGTCTTTATGTTCTGGTTGCTCTCGTGCTGCCCATCGGCGTGCTGGTGCTTGCCTCGCTGCAAAGCAGCGGCGATCTCTCGCTGATTCCGACACACTGGACGCTGAGCAACTTCCATTACGTGCTGATTGATTTTCCCACCACGCGCGAGGCTATCGGCAACAGCTTGCTGCTGGGTGTGGGAACAGGCACCGTGGGGGTTGCGCTCGCGACCCTGATCGCCTGGACGGTGTACCGCTCGCACAGTGCGGGGCGGCAAGTGCTTGAGCAGGTGACCATGCTGCCACAAGCGTTTCCGCGCCTCATTTTTGCCTTTGGGTTCCTGTGGATGGTGCTTTCGCTGCCAATTCCGCTGTATGGCACGCTCTGGGCGGTACTGCTTGCCTACGTGATCGTGTTCTTGCCGCTGGCGTATCGGGGCATGAGTGGCGTCATCGTGCAGATCGACCAGTCGCTCGAAGAAGCTGCACGTGTGGAAGGCGCGCACTGGTGGCGGATGATGCGCACGGTCACCGTGCCGCTGCTCAGGGCAGGCATCCTTGCGAATTGGGCGCTGTTGTTCATGATTTCCGTGCGCGAGGTGAGCGCATCGCTCTTCCTGTCGGGACCAGGGACGCAAGTACTGGGACCGGCCATTTTCAGCTTCTGGGATTCGGGTGGGTTGCCCAAGGTCAGTGCGCTCGCCATCGTGCAGGCGGCCATCATCATGATCTGTCTGATCGTCGTGCACCGCCTGGGCAGCGGCAAGACACAGGCGTGAAGCCTGCAGATGAACTTTAGAGGGGATATCGATGGTTGCAGCGGCACCCTACATCGAGGTGAAGGATCTGACGGCCGCCTATGGCGACAAAGTAGTGGTGCACGGGGTTTCGTTTTCTGTCGCACCGGGTGAGCACTTGTCGTTGCTGGGGCCGTCGGGGTGCGGAAAGTCGACGACCTTGAGGTGCATTGCCGGGCTCGAGACACCCGCCTCGGGCGAGATCGTGATCGATTCGCAAGTCGTGTTCTCTTCGGCAAAGGGCATCAACGTCCCCACTGAAAAGCGCAATCTCTCGATGGTGTTCCAGTCCTACGCGATCTGGCCGCACATGACTGTGTTCGACAACGTGGCGTATGGCCTGCGTACGCGCAAGTCACACCAAGTGGACATCAAGGCGCAGGTTGCGTCCGCACTCGAGATGGTCGGCATGAAGGATTTCGCGTCTCGGCCGGCTACTGACCTGAGCGGTGGGCAGCAGCAGCGTGTGGCGCTTGCGCGCAGTTACGCCTGCCATCCCAAGGTCATCCTTCTCGACGAGCCCCTGTCGAATCTGGATGCCCGGCTGCGCACGCGCATGCGCGAAGAAATGAAAGACCTGCAGCAGAAATTCGAGGTCAGCACGCTCTATGTCACCCATGACCAGGAAGAGGCCATGGCCATGTCGAACCGTGTGATCGTCATGCGGGAAGGCAACATCGAGCAGGAGGGGCCGCCTCTGGAGATCTACAACCATCCTCGCAGCCGTTTCGTGGCCGACTTCATCGGCGCGGCCAACATCATCACGGGCAAGCTGGTCGGGCCGGCGGATGGCACCCCGGTGCTGGAGCTGGAGGGGGGCGTTTCATTGCGGTGTGCGCCCCGTGCGCATGAGCCGAGGCCCGGCCCGGATGGCAAGCAGGCAGTTGCCGTGCGCTCGGTTTACGCAGAGCTTGGCGTCCAGCCATCGACCTCATCCGTCAATCAGTGGTCGGCGACGATCGAGCGGCGCATTCTCCTGGGCGATATCGTGACGTACTTTGTGCGATGGCCAGGTGGCCTCATCCGGGTGCACGGGTTTCCCGGTGCGCTGTTGGAAGAGGGCGCTGCGGTATTTTTGTCGATTCCGGCCGAAAGAGCTGTCCTCGTCGACGCATAGGGCCTGTAGACGGCATAATCCCTATTTCTACATTGAACAGGGGATTCCCATGATCCGCGAATTGGCTCATATCGTCGTCAAGCCGGGCGCACAGGCCGGTTTCGAAGCCGCCGTCCACGAAGCGCTGGCGCTGTTCAAGCGCGTCAAGGGGTGCCGTCATGTCGAGCTGCACCACGGGATCGAGAAGCCTGAAGAATATTTGCTCGTCGTCCATTGGGAAACACTGGAAGATCACGTGGAAGGCTTTCGCAAATCGCCTGCTTTCCAAGAGTGGCGCGGCATGGTGGGGGGCTTCTTTGCTCAAGCGCCCGATGTGGTGCATGCCAACGTCGTCATCGAATAGTTGAGTATCCCTGCAGACGGTTTGAGGGAGTGAAAGGCGGTTTGGGGTGACATATGAACTTGCGGCAGATTGAAGTCTTCCGGGCCATTATGATCACGGGCTCGGTAAGCGACGCATCCCGTCTGCTGCACGTTTCGGTTCCCGCCGTCAGCCGTGTGCTCTCGCATGCTGAGAGCCAGCTGGACTTCCCCTTGTTCGAAAGAATCAAAGGACGGCTACATCCGACCGAAGAAGCCCGGCAACTGTATCGGGAGATAGAACTGGTCTATCGCGGCGTTCAGCGTGTGGATAGGCTGACGCATGAGCTGGCCGAACGGCGTCATGGGATGCTCAGCATCGTGACGAGCCCCAGCATTGGGCACATGCTGATCCCATTGGCGATCAGCCGCTTCCATGCCAGGTATCCCGATGTTCGCGTTCACTTCCGGTATCTGCACTACCAGTCTTTGAAGGAGCATCTTCTGAGCCGTCAGTCGGAGGTGGGTGTGTCCATCCTGCCGGTGGATCATCCCAATCTGGCTACCACGCCGATCGCCAGGGGGCGCTTGTTGTGCATCTGTTCACCGGACAGTCCGCTGTCGTCTCGGGAGTCTGTAACGCCACTGGATCTGCAGTCTCAGCGCCTCATCACTTATCCGCCCGATACTCCTTTTGGTGCCCATATAGAACAACTGTTCGCCGACTGGAAGGAGCCGCTGCAGGTTGCGATGGAGGTGGGGTCGCCACAGAACGCCTGTGCGCTGGTGGATGCAGGCGCCGGGGTCGCCTTGGTCGACGAATTTTCTTTACAGGCATGGCCGGTTGCCAGGTTTATGACGATACCCGTCCAGGGGGCGTCGCCCATTGTGGCCGACCTCGTCCATCTCAGGACCGGGCCCTTGTCCGCCACTGCGGATTCTTTCGTGAGAGAACTTCGTGGCGTGCTGTCTGAGAGAGGGCTTGGCCTGTCGGCTTAGTGCACAGCTTGCGTCAACGCCTCCTGTTGATTGATCCACCTGATGGCTTCGCGTGCGAGTGCATCGATTGAGTCTGACAGGGGAATTCCCACTTTTGATCTTTGGGAATATGGGATGGCCAGAGGCAATTCGGTGCAGCCCAGGACGATTGATTCGGCGCCACGCTCTCGGAGCAAATCGATGGCGTGCATCATTGGCGCATATGCCTTGTCGACGCGGTTGGCTTTGACGGCTGCAATGGCGGGAACCAGCAGTTCCTGTATTTCGGTTTGCGTCGGGATGATGGGTTTGTACCCGGCCGATTCCAGTCGGTTCTGATACAGCCTCGTCTTCAGCGTCGCAGGTGTCCCGAGGAGACCGATAGTCCCTTGGAGCGTCTGCTGGCGCTGCAGGTCGTGAATGACAGCGTCAACGATGTGCAAGATGGGTTTTGAACTGGCCTGGTGCAGCTCCTCAAACCACAAATGTGCTGTGTTGCAGGGGATTGCAATGCAATCGACACCGGTGCTTTCCAGGGTATGGAGACCGCGTATCATGGCCGGCAGAGGGCTGTCACCCTGGCCGAAATGTGCGGTCGATCGGTCGGGGATGTCGGGGTCGTTGACGAGGATCACGGGGATGTGGTCCTGGTCCTTGCTGGCTGCTGTGAGCTGGACGATTCGAACGGCAAAGGAGGCGCCGGCCAATGGTCCCATGCCCCCAAGAACCCCCAGGCGCGGCCTGCTGCTGTCGTGTGGTTGAAATTGTGTCATTGTCAGGCGTCGTCACCGGGGACGGTGCCGGGCGGCAGCGTTTTCACGTGATCGGCAATCTGTCCAGGTGTCGCAAGCCATATCTCGTCGCGGTGTTGCATGATGTGCTCTATCACTTTGCGGAATTGACGCAGCCGGTACGGCTGGCCAAGCACGAAGCTGTGCAGCACGATGCTCATCACTAGTGGCCGTTGATGCGACTCGGAGAGCATCTCGTCGAATTGATCGACCAGGTTGTCACAAAACAGCTGTGATGGTGTTCGCCGGGACACGCATTCTATGGAGTCGTTCAGGTCGTGCGAGTAGGGGATGGACAATATCCGGCCGTTCTTGGTGCTGAACCAGATGGGTTGGTCGTCGATCGGCCAGTCCATCATGTACTCGTATCCATTGTCCTTCAACAGCTCCAGTGAGCGGCTGGTCTGGCAAATGTAAGGCGCCAGCCAGCCCTTTGGGGGCCGGCCCTCACGGTCACGAATGGTGTCCGTGACTTCCTTGATGCAAGCGGTCTCCGTCTCTTCGGACATATCTATCTGTCGCTCAGAATCGGTACGGCCGTGCCCGACGATTTCGTGACCTTTGGCCGAGAAGCGCTCTATCAGGCCTGGGCAGTAGGCGTAGACATCGGAGTTCGCGAGCAGCCCATATTGGAAATCGTAAGTATCTGCCAGATCCAGCAACCTGATCGCACCGACACGATTGCCGTAGTCGCGCCAGCCGAAGCTTCTGATGTTGGGCTGTGGCTGTGCAACCGCATAGTCGTTGCCGATCCCGGCCCCAAAGATGAAATGTTCTATGTTCAGGCTGAAGTGCAGGGCGAGCCGCTTTCCGCCTGGCCATTCATAGGTGGGCCGATCGCAGATTGCCGAATACTGATAGCGCCGGTGGGTGTCGAGTAAAGTTTTGCGTTCCATAGTCATGATTTGCCATCCTTCGATAATTCAACTGGATGTTGCAGGCTTGGTGCCTGATCGTCCCGAGGTCTCCGTTAACCTATCCTTCGGAACCAAACAGGTCGTTGCCTGTAAGGCCCGCAGACAATCCGAAGATCAGTTTCAGCCTGGCCTTGATCGCAGACAGATTGCCTGCGGAGACAAGGCCCGACTTCAGAAGATGTATTTCGCCTCCCACGCCGCCGTAGGTGCTGTCCAGAACCATCGGGTTGGGGCAGCGGCTCGCGAGGACGACGGGGATGCCCGCCGACACAGTGCTCACGAGCGCTTCCGCGAGTGGTGGCGGGACGTGGCCACCGCCGAGTCCGGCGACGACCAGACCGTCGATTTGGTCTCTGATTGCGTTCACGAGTACGCCGTCCGAGCCCGCAGCTGCCCACAGCAGTTCGACACGCTTGTCGGGTGCGCATACACGTGTCAGTCGCGGCGACGGCAGCGGGCCGGCGAGAGGCACCGCTTTGCCTTCTACCACCAGGCCAATGGGCCCCGCCGAAGGGGATTCGAAAGCAGCCACATGGGTGCTGTGAAATTTTGTCACCCAGCGGGCAAGATGGATTTCATCCTGGTGAACCACGACGGGGCCGTACGCAGCAAAAAGTGGGGTTGTGGCCACTGCGGCAGCGGCAGCCAGATTTGCGGGACCATCCGCACCTGGTGAGGCTGGGACTCTCATTGCGCCTGTGAGTACCACGGGGACGGGGGTCTGGAGCAGGAGCGAAAGCGCGTAAGCGGTTTCCTCCAGTGTGTCGGTTCCGTGTGTGATGATGATTCCGTCAGACCCGCAGCGGATTTCGTCTTCGACGGCTTTTGCAAGCGCCCACATCGTTTGTGGCGTAACGCTTCGGCTCGAGATGCGCGCAACGTCGCGTGCGCGAATGCTGACGGCTTTGCCGGCGAGCTGCGCGGAGGACGCCAGTGATTCGGCCTCGAGTTCGGGGGTTGCGCCTGACTCGTGTGGCTTTGTGGAAATAGTTCCCCCGGTTGCGAGCAGGCTAACTTGCATGATCAACGCTTTCTGAGAATAGCTGGGAGCAGTCCGTGATTCTTGAGAGGCTGGTCAGGCGCTTCCACCACGCCTGGGCAGTGCCGTGGTGGCCGACCAGGCTTTCAAACTTCTGTCGTACTTCTTCCCCGCTTAAGGGATCGTGGTAGTGTCCGTGGGGGTTGTCCACCTGGGTGGTGTGCCTTTTTCCGTCTGAGGTGACGAATGTGATCCGTGCCGGGGAATCGTCCGGCCATTTGGCTTCCAGATCGTCGGTAACCTTTACGTCCACACGTTCCGCGAGACGTGCCGTTTTCGCTTCGAATCGGAAGCCGTCGGCATCCAGTGGACGGCGCAATGCGGCAGCGGCGACCACATAGGGTAGAGAAAATCTGGCAGACAAAGCGTTGGGTTCGGATTGGCGGTTCAACTTGAGGTTGTTGCTCACGGTCTCGACGTGTATTTGGCTGATATCGTCTGCATCGAAGGCGGGCAATTTCATGACTGCGTCGATTGCGGCGTGACTCAGAGCGCATGCACTGTGGATCTTGAAGTAATTTCGGGTGAGCCCGAGATGCGCATAGTCCAGTGGGGCGGTCAGTGCACTTGGGTTGACGAGTTCACCTGCGATTTTTCCGAAGGACGACTCCAGGCTCGTGGGTGAACCCGTAAATCCCGCCTCCACCAGGTCTGACGACCGGATCGCCCAGCGGGCAGCACTTCCCATCCATGTATTCCTGGCCGTCGCGCCTTCGAAGCAGGCATCCCAAACGGAAAGGATGGGACTGGTTGCCGCGACCCGTGCCGCTTCTACGGGATCTCGCCCGAGGATCGTCGCAACGGCGACTGCTCCGCCCACTGCGCCAAAATGGCCGTGGGGGTGAGTGGGGTACCGAAGTCGATAGGCCGTGAACAATCTTGCGGTGACTTCGTAGCCCGCCAGCACTGCTCGCAGTAGCGTTTCTCCAGAGACCGCGCCCGACTCGGCCATCGCCACTGCGGGGATCACGACCTGCATCCCTGGGTGCCCGGTAGGGCGCATGCCTTCATCGAGCTCCACGAAACTGCCGGCGGTGGCGTTCAGGAAAGCTGCCGTCTGCGGTTCTGCGTGGATCAGAAGACCACTGAACACCCTGGAACAGTGCCGAAAGTCTTCCCCCACCGTCTCGAGGCGCTTCTCGATGTCGAGCAGCCGGATCATTTCGGGTTGCCGATGCCCTGCGCAACTCACGCCGATGGTGTCAGCGATGATGTGCCCAGCGCGCTCCAGAGCCTTGCCGGGAACTTTGGCAATTTCAATGCCTGAGGCGGTGTCGACCGCCTGGTCCAAAAGTGAAACAGATGGCATTCGGCCCTCCGTATTTGTCCAGTGTGGTTTCAGATTCCCAGATATGCTCGCCTGATTTCTTCCTTGTCGCGGAGCTCTTCGGAGGGGCCGCTCAGGATGATCTTCCCACGCTCCATGACATAGGCTCTTGCCGAGTATTTGAGTGCTGACGTGGTGTTTTGCTCGACCAGAAGTACGCTGGTTCCCAGTTCGTGGACCTGCTTCAGCCGCTCGTACATCTCGTTGACCAGTTTTGGAGCCAGGCCCTGAGAGGGTTCGTCCAGCATGATGAGCCGGGGGCCCAGCATCAGGGCTCGACCCACGGCGACCATTTGCTGCTCCCCTCCAGATAGAGTTCCGGCCATCTGGCTGGCGCGTTCTTTCAGTCGCGGAAACAGGTCATACACCAGCGCCAGCCTGTCTGAGCGTTGCGTGTCGTCCTTGACCAGCCACGCACCCAACATGAGGTTGTCGAAGACACTGAGTGCCGGGAATATTTGTCGGCCCTCGGGCACGTGAGCAATCCGGTGCGTCGGGATCTCATGGGCCGGCATTTTCGTCAGCAATTTGCCGTCAAATGAGATTGACCCTCCGAAGGATTGGACCGTACCGGAGATGGCTTTGAGCAAGGTGGACTTGCCCGCTCCGTTGGCACCAACCACTGCGACGTAGTCACCGTCTCCTACTTGGAGGGATATGCCGTGCAGTGCCTCGATCTTGCCGTATCCGGCGCGCAATTCTTTGATCTCCAGGCTCATTCAGTCTGCTCCCAGGTACGCTTCCACCACCTGCTTGTGGTGGCTGACCTCTTCAGGTTTGCCCATCGTGAGCACCGCTCCGTAGTCGAGGGCGAGGATTTGTGAAGAGACCTTCATCAGTGCCCTCATGTTGTGCTCGATGACCATCAGACTCACGCCGCGTTCCTTGTTGATACGCATCAGTCTGGACAAGATGTCGTCCACCTCGCTTTCATTCAGGCCCGCCATGACTTCGTCGACCAACAGGATCTGCGGGCTGAGCATCATTGCTCGGGCCAGTTCGAGTAGAGACCTTTGAGCCAGAGGGAGATCCTGAGCCAGGTTGTCGGCGAGCCTTCCGAGCCCCCAGAATTCGAGTTCGGCCTGCGCAGCCGTTCGCGCCGATGCGACAGAATTTCTGCCAAGAAGCGCCGCAACTGCGACGTTGTCCCGCGCGGTCATCTCTCCGAACACTTGCACGCTTTGAGATGTTTTTGCGATTCCGAGTTGCGCGATCTTGTGTGTCGGCATTCCGACGACGTTTTGATCCCTGAACCAGACCGCCCCGGAGACTGGGGGGACTGTGCCGACGATCGCGTTGAATAGTGTGGATTTCCCGGCCCCATTCGGGCCTATGATGCCGAGTATTTCGCCCTCGGTGAGGTTGAAGCTCACGTGCTTCAAGGCATGCAAGCCGGCGAAGTGCTGGTCTATGTTGTCTATCCGGAGTATGGGGTCGCTCATTTCGCGGCACTCCCGGTGAGTCTTCGAATTCCGGCCTGCAGCAGGCCGCCTACCCCTCGGGGTTGGAAGATGACCAACAGCAAGAGGATCACGCCATATGACAGTTGCCCAAGTGCAGCGAAATTACCGCTCAGCTGCAGTGAGGCGTACTCGTTGATCGGGATGAGGATGGCCGCTCCAAGGAGGGGGCCCCACCAGAATTGCAGTCCGCCCACGATTGCAAAGAGCACCAGGTTCAGTGTGGTGTCCCACGAAAATGCCGTCCTGGGGTCCACGTACTGGAGGAAGGCGCCGTACAGAGATCCGGCGATTGCAACCAGCGCGGCGCTGATCAGCAATGAGATCATTTTCGATCGGAACTGGTTCACGCCAGCCAGGGTTGCGGCTTCTGGGTTTGAGCGTATGGCTGCCAGACGCATGCCGAGTGTCGAGAAGCTGACGGTGCGGGCAACCAGTAAAGAAATGACCAGGAAGACTGCTGACACGTAGAAGAATGGTTCGGGCGTGTCGAATTGCAGTGTCGAGAGGCCCGACGGAAGGATTGGTACGGATATTCCCCGGGCACCTCCGGTGAGGCTTTCCCAACCGCTGGCCACCAGTTCCGAGACGGGTAGAAGTGCAAGTGTCGCGAGCGCGAAATAGTGGCCGGATAGTTGGAAGCTGGGCCAGCCTATCAGGGCAGCGACCATGAGTGACAGGATGATTGCCACGGGTATCGCTAGCCACGGGCTGAGGTGCAGCGAAGATTGAAAGATCGCCACTGTGTACATCCCGATACCGAAGAACGTGATGTGCCCCAGAGAGATCTGGTTCGCGTAACCACCAAGTAGATTCCATCCTATCGAGGCGCTTCCGAGCAGACACACGAGGACGGCAAGCCTCAGGTCGTATTCGCTGGAAAGATAGAGAGGCATGGTGAACAGGATGACGAGGAATACGATCCATCCTGCTATCCTCAGGCCGCTGGGTCGACGGGTCGCTTGCTTAGTCATGATTCAGTCTCCCTCGCTGAAGGCGTTTCAGTACGCCACCCGGAATGAGGACGAGTGCAAAGAAGAAAACGATGAAGACCGGAAGATTCTGGATCTCTATAGGTAGCACCAGGGTAGACGCAGACTGGATGACTCCCACAACCAGGCCGGCCACTATCGCGCCACGTACTGATCCCAGCCCACCAAGCACGACGACTGTGAACATGATGAGAATGAAATGCTGGCCGATGTAGGGGTAGGTCAAGGTGTACGGTAATATCACGGCCCCCGCGATCATGGTGAGCGCCGAGCCGATCCCGAAAGCGAGCATGTACATCCAGCGCGGGTTTATGCCCATCAGCTGGACTGCCGATCTGTTCTGAGAGGTCGCACGCATCGCTTTGCCATACCGCGTCTTGTTCAAAAAGAGGCTCAACAGGGTTGCCATGATGAGTGCGCAGATTGCGGCGTAGACGAAGCTGGCAGAGAACGTCAGTCCGAAGATGTCAAAGGTCTCGTTTTGGTAGGGGGTGGTGACGCTCAGGAAATTGTTTCCTGTGATCACTGCGACGCCGTTCGCAAGGATCAGGCTCAAGCCAACCGTGGCAATGATTTGTGCTGATTGGGGGGCCTTTATGATTGGCTCTATCACCAGGCGCTCGCTCAACATGCCAAACAGAAAGCCAAGGACACCAACCAATGGGGCGATGATGAGCGGGTCGAGTTTGAGAGCAGTGCTCAGAAGGTATGCCAGCATCATGCCAATCATCAGATATTCGCCTTGGGCGAAGTTGACAATGTTCATGACGCCGAACATCAGTGTCAGGCCCACAGAAATAAGACCATAGACACTTCCTATCAGTATCCCGTTCGTGATCGACTGCAGTATTAGGTGCAGCATACTTTTCGTTATCCTATCGTCACTTTACACAGTGGCTGTCTCGATACTTTGGCGACAAGTTGGACAGGCGAGTGGTGTGGCAGGGCACCTCGCCGATGGCGCCCAGGAGGTGCCACTGCGAGGTGCGGTAGTGCAGGCCGGCCTAATTTTTCTTGGCTTCAGGCCACTGCGGCTTGCCTTTGACCAAGCTAGCTGGCCATACCCCAACCAGCTTGCCGTCTTGCCATTGAACCATCAGTGGCTCGGCGTGGATGTTCACGCCGGAAGCGTTGAATTCCACAGATCCGCCGGGCATGGATGACGCTGCGCCCAGCGTGTATTTGCCGGAGTGCAAGGTCTGTGCCAGCGCAACCGGGTTTGTCGTGGGATGCTCTTCCAATGCTTGTGCAATGATGAAGACTGCAGCTGCGTTGTCATGCGCTTCTTGAGGCATGAACTGGCCGTATTTCTTTTGGTAGGCCTCGCCAATGGCACCGTAGTCGTCCGGGTTGGACGTGGTGATGCTGAAGACACCGTTGACTGCCGATCCGAGCACTTTCAGGAAGTCTGGCGTGACGTAACCTCCGGTTCCGCCAAACATGGCCAGCGTGCTGCCCGATGACTTGAGAGCGCGCATCAGCAGGACCCCGTCCGTCACGTAAGCGATTGAAAAGATGCTGTCTGCACCGGACGCCTGGATCTTGGCGACGATCGGATTCGCATCGGTGATGTCTGGCGAGTACCCCGCGTAGAGCGCAACCTGGACTCCGCTGCTTTCGGCTTGCTTCTTGAGAGCTGCCGCCTGGCTCGCCCCATAGGCGTTGTTTGCGTAGACGATTGCAATCTTCTTCAGCGAGCTGTTGTTTGCTTTGGCGACTTCCGAGGCGTATCGGAATTGTGCCGTTCCCATCTTGGACGCGGCCGCCGGGATCTGGAAGAAGAATTTGTAGCCTTGTTGCGTCAGAGTGTCCGCAAATGAGGTGCTCAGCAGCGGTATACGAGCTCGCTCCGTGACGCGGGCGATGGTTTCGGTCAGGCCACTTGCATAAGCACCGACCATCGCAAGAGGCTTCTCACTCTTCGAGAGAAAGTTGATGGCTGCCGACGCGGCCTTGGCAGGGTCACTCGTTGCGTCCGCCACCGTGAGCTTCAGCTTTGCGCCTCCCATCGACTTGATGCCGCCTGCTTGATTGATCTCTTCCACCGCGAGTCGAATTCCACGCAGTGAGTTTTCACCATTCTGTGCGGTAGCGCCGGTCAGGGGCAGAATGGTTCCGATCGTAATGTCGCTGACGTGTTTTGCACTGCTTCCCGTTGCTGCGGTGCTGGCTGGGCACCACGCGAGCCCCACTGCAGTGGCGATTCCAGCTGCTGCAAACTTGAGTGCATGCGCGAGGTATGTGCGCCTTTCAAATCCCGTTGTTGTCATGATCCAGTCTCCTTTCGTTTAGGTAAAGATCAAGTTGATCAGCCTGTTAATTTGATTCCTAAGCCCATTTTTTCTGCCTCCTTCGTAACAGCCAAACCACACATGAGATCCTGCAGCGCGAGTCCCTGTGATTCGAAGAGCGTGATGTCGTCAGTCGCAGTCCGCGTCTTCGCCCTCCCAAGGATCAACTCACCCAGCGTATTCATGCGATCCATGCTCCATTGATTCACAATAAGGTCGCCACACTCTTGTTGCGCTACAGCCAAGTCGTCGACGACGATGAGATTGGCTCGTTCCAGCGTTGCCCTGCTGATCTCCGCCTTTTCGGGTGCGTTTGATCCGACGGCATTGATGTGCACTCCCGGCCTCAGCCAGGTGGCGTCGAAAAGTGGCTCCCGTGAGTTGGTTGCGGTGACGATGATGTCCGCCGATGCCGCGGCCGTTCTTGGATCGGCCGAGAGGAACTCCACGTCTCTGGCACCCGTGGAAAGCTTCTCGACGAATGCATCTCTTTTCTCTGCGTTTCTACCGACTACGTAGACCCTGGTGAGTGTGTTCACGGAACTCAGCAGTGCTTCCACTTGATATTCCGCTTGGAATCCGGTGCCATAGATGGAGAGTGTTGCAGGGTTGGCGTTGGCCATCATCCGTGTGGCGATGACTGTAGCCGCAGCCGTGCGTATTCGGCCCAGAATGTTTGCTTCCATCAGGGCAAGCAACTCGCCTGTCTCCGTGGAGTAGATCGCGAGCGAAAGGGCCGATCCATGGGTGACGCCGTGCCCCGCAGTCACATAGCTCTTGACTGCCATCGCGCCACTGCCTTGAGATGATGCCCACATGACGTTCATCACTGCCGAGCCTGAGGCCATGCGATTTCTGACTGCATTTTGGGCTTGTCCCGACGCGAGATCGGAAAACGCCATACGAACGCAGTCGATTGCTCTTGCGAGAGGCAGTGTGCAGGCGATGGCTTCGTCACTAAGATAAATGGTCATCCGACGGCTCGAGGGAAAAGGTGTGCGATTGCAGATGGGGCGTGATTCGGTGCGCTGGTTCAGTCTCCTTTTGCGGCGGCCATGGCCGACTTGATGAAGCTGCCTTGTCCGTGCAGGGGGGCTTTCTTCTCAGGCCAACTCAGGCGCGGTGCTCCACGCTGAAGGTACTGGCCACTGCCGCGCTCGACGTGCAGCTGTTGATCTTCGATGACGATGCGCCCGCGAGAGATGACGATTTCTGGCCAACCTTTGACCACTCGCCCCTCGTAGGGCGTATAGCCGACTTGATCGTGCAGGTCGGAATAGGTGATGCGTGTCTCGCGTGCCGGGTTCCAGACGGCGATATCCGCGTCGGCTCCGACGGTGATGCGCCCTTTCCTGGGAGACAGGCCGTACAAATCAGCGTGGTTTGATGCTGTCAGCCGCACGAATTCGTGAATGTCGATGCGGCCAGCGAGAAAACCCTCGCTGAACAGCAACGGCATGCGAAGCTCCAGGCCCGGGACTCCGTTGGCCATGTCCTTGAAGGTGGTTTGATCTCCTTTAGGAAGTTTGCCGGTCGCGTCGAAACGATAGGGAGCGTGGTCGGACGAGTAGGTGGCGAGCGTTCCGTCTGAAAATCCGTCCCATATGGCTTCTTGGGCCTGCGCATCTCGTGGAGGTGGGGAGCAGCAAAACTTCGCGCCCTCCAGCCCGAGCCGGTCGAGGTCCCCGGCGGTGAGGAACAAATACTGTGGGCAACTTTCTGCCAATATGTGTGCTCCGAGCGTTCTGGCGCTGCGGATCAATCCCACGGTGTCTCCACCCGAGACGTGTACGATGAGAATCGGTGTGTCGACGAGACGCGAAAACGTAATGGCGCGGTTCGTGGCTTCGGCCTCGGCCAGTGGGTCGTGTGCTACGGCATGAAACTTTGGTGCCGTATGGCCACGCTCGATCAGGCGTTTCGCCAACCACTTGATGATGTCGTTGTTCTCCGCGTGAACCATCACAAGCGCGTTGTGCTCGCGAGCCAGTTCCAGAACATCCAGGAACTGAATGTCTTCCAGTTTCAGACGGTCATACGTCATGTAAATCTTGAGCGACGAAATGCCCCCACGTATGGCTTCTGGGAGGTCCCGCGTCATGGTGTCATCGTCCGGGTTGGCCAAGATGAGGTGAAAGCCGTAGTCAATCACTGCCTTGGTGCGCGCGCGTTCCGAGTAATCTTTCACCACGTCGGGGATCTTCATCCCTCGGTGCTGAGCCGCAAATGGGATGATGGTGGTCGTGCCACCAAAGGCTGCGGATACCGTGGCGGAGTAGAAGTCGTCCGCACACATCATCCCCATTCCAGAGAGCTGCTCCACGTGACAATGACTGTCGATACCACCTGGAAGCACCCATTTTTTGGCCGCGTCGATATCCCGCAGTCCAGCAGGTAATTCTGGCCCTATTGCGGCGATGCAACCATCGCGAATCCCCACGTCACCGTCTATGATTTCAGTGTCGGTTACGATTCGTCCATTGCGAATGGTCAGATCGAAGCGGCTATCCATGGTTGTTTTCACTCCAGCTCATTCCAAAGGTTCGCCTGCCCCGACGCGTTCCACGATCAGCCGGTAGTGCTCCGGCCTGCGGTGCTTGGCGAAGTTGAAGACGTGTTTTCGGAAGTTCTCGCCGATTTGCAGGTCTGCCTTGACGGCAATGACTTCGTCCTCTTCCGTCAGCGCGCGCGCCACGATTTCGCCTGTAGGGGCGACGATGACGGAACTTCCTATCATGTGGAATCCGTCTTCCGAACCACATTTCGCGGCCGCGGCAACCCAGAGCGCGTTCTGGTATGCGTTTGCCTGCAGTGAAATCAGGTGTGTCGACGTACGCAGATGCACTGGTTCGTTCCAGTGGATATTGATCGATGGAGTGTTGTAGCCAAGGACCACGATCTCTGCGCTTTGCAGAGACATGACCCTGTAGGTCTCGGGCCAGCGGCGATCATTGCAGAGGCACATGCCGAATTGAGTGTCGTGCAGGTTGAAGACACGGAACCCCAGATCCCCGACCTCGAAGTATTTCTTTTCGAGATGTTGGAATGGGACGCCGGTTTTATGGTCCGAGTGCCCCGGCAGGTGGATCTTTCGATATTTGCCTACGATATCTCCATTTTTCTCGACCAATATCGATGTATTGAATCTTCGGCCATTTGGTGTAAGTTCTGCGTAGCCAAGGTAAAAGCCCACTCCCAGTTTCTTGGCCTCGTCGAATAACGGTTGGACCTGCGGATTTGGCATTGCCTTTTCAAAGAACCGGTCGATTTCCTGCTGATCCTCCATCCAATATCGTGGGAAAAATGTCGTCAATGCAAGCTCGGGGAATACGACGACTTCGGCGCCCCTTGATTTGGCATCGCGCATCATCTCTATCAATCGGGCGACTACTGTTTCCTTCGAATCCGCCAAGTTCACAGGTCCCATTTGAGCGACGGCCAACCCGAGCGTTCGACTATTGTTCATATTGATGTTTGCCTTCGTGAATTAAGAGATCCCCGGTGTGGCGTTACGCAGGCATGCAAATGGACGCAGGCCCGTTGGTGAATCGCGTCAACCGGCTTTTAGATTATCGGCCAGGGGGGTGGAATAGCCGACTCACTTTTTGTGCGTCCGTGTTAAGCCCAGGTTAAGGGGTAGTTATTTCAGATTTTTGTGCGACCGCAGCATTTTGATCGTCAAAGCACCGCGCCTTCTTTCGGGTTGGTGGTGACCATGAGAGCCGGAGGTAGATCGCTCATTGGGTGATCAAGGGCGTCGTTGCGTCGCTGGTGACGCTAAAATACCTTCTTTGGCGGTGCAAGTGCGCTGCGTCTCCTGGGGTGGAACTCTTACTCATGGCTATCGATCGTGCAGGGCTCAATGCCCTGATGGAAATCACTTCACGTCCTGAACTGGTCTTTGTGCGCGGGCAAGGTGCCTGGCTCGAAGACCAGGCGGGCAAGCGCTACCTGGATTTCATCCAGGGTTGGGCGGTGAATTGCCTGGGGCACAACGCCCCAGTGATGGTCGAAGCCCTGACCCGACAGGCCAATACGCTGTTCAACCCGTCGCCCGCCTTCTACAACCAGCCGTCCATTGAGCTGGCCAAGCGCATCGTCGGGGCTTCGTGCTTCGATCGTGTGTTCTTCGCCAATAGCGGTGCCGAGGCCAACGAAGGGGCGATCAAGCTGGCCCGCAAGTGGGGGCAGCTGCATCGCAAGGGTGCGTACAAGATCATCACCTTCGATCACAGCTTTCATGGACGCACGCTGGCGACCATGTCGGCTTCCGGCAAGCCGGGTTGGGACAAGAAATTTGCGCCGCAGGTAGAAGGCTTCCCCAAGGCGGATTTGAACGATCTTGATTCCGTGCGGGCGCTCATTGACGACCAGACCGTGGCCGTCATGCTCGAACCCGTGCAGGGTGAAGCCGGTGTCCTCCCGGCCACGGCCGAATTCCTGCAGGGCCTGCGCGCACTGACGCGTGAGCGTGGCCTGCTGCTCATCGTGGACGAAGTCCAGACCGGCATGGGGCGTACCGGCCGGCTGTTTGCCTATCAACATGCGGGCATCGAGCCCGACATCATGACGCTGGGCAAGGGCATCGGTGGCGGTGTACCGCTATCTGCCCTATGCGCGCGCGAGGCAGTCAGTTGCTTTGAGCATGGCGATCAGGGCGGCACCTACAACGGCAACCCGCTCATGACGGCGGTGGGCGTGGCGATCTTCGACACCATGACCGCACCTGGCTTCATGGAATCCGTCAATGCTCGTGGTGCACAGCTGTCCGAGGGCCTCAAGCGCCTGTCGGCGAAGTGGGGCATGAAGGGTGAGCGTGGCATGGGCCTGCTGCGGGCCCTGATCATGGATCGTGATGATGGTCCCGCTCTGGTGCAGGCCGCGCGTGATCGCGCCCCTGAAGGCTTGCTGCTCAACGCTCCCCGCGGCAATTTGCTGCGCTTCATGCCGGCGCTGAACGTCTCGGCCGATGAAGTCGACACCATGCTGGCTTGGCTGGATGAGCTGGTGGCGCAAGTTCGCCGTTGATCCCCTGAATTGGCGTTAAAAAAAGCCTGGCCCCGATGGGGACCAGGCTTTTTTCGTATGCCTGTTGTCGAATCAGGCTTTCTTGGCTTGCTCGGCCTTCTTCACCTGACGCCAGTGGTGCAGCAGCGGCTCGGTGTAGCCATTGGTCTGTTCCAGGCCCTTGAAGATCAGGTCGCTGGCGGCCTTGAAGGCGCAGGACGTGTCGAAATGGCCGTCCATGGGTTCGTAGAGTGCATCGCCCGCGTTTTGCTTGTCCACCACGGCGGCCATGCGGCGCAGGGTTTTCTCGACTTGATCACGGTTCGTGATGCCGTGCAGCAGCCAGTTGGCGATGTGTTGGCTGGAAATACGCAGCGTGGCACGGTCTTCCATCAGCCCCACGTTGTGGATGTTGGGCACCTTGGAGCAGCCCACGCCCTGGTCGATCCAGCGCACCACGTAGCCCAGGATGCCTTGGCAGTTGTTGTCGAGCTCTTGCTGGACTTCTTCCGCCGTCCAATGAGGGTCGGACGAGACCGGGACCGTCAGGATGCGGTCGGTATAGTCTTCATGGTGTCCTTCCAGCGATTTCTGTACTTGGACGACATCCACCATGTGGTAGTGCAGGGCGTGCAGCGTGGCAGCCGTAGGCGACGGCACCCAGGCCGTGTTGCCACCGGCCTTCACGTGGCCAATTTTTTGCTGCAGCATGTCAGCCATCAAATCCGGCATGGCCCACATGCCCTTGCCGATCTGAGCGTGGCCACGCAGGCCGCATTCCAGGCCGCTCTGGACGTTGTTCAGCTCATAGGCCTTGATCCATTCCAGATTCTTCATGTCGCCCTTGCGCACCAGTGCGCCGGCGTGCATGGACGTATGGATTTCGTCGCCCGTGCGATCCAGGAACCCGGTGTTGATGAACACCACGCGCGCAGTGGCAGCTGCGATGCAGGCCTTGAGGTTGACGCTGGTACGGCGCTCCTCGTCCATGATGCCCATCTTGACCGTGTTGGGTGCCAGGCCCAGCAGCTGTTCGGTGCGACCGAAGAGTTCGCTGGCGAAGGCGACTTCGTCCGGGCCATGCATCTTGGGTTTGACGATGTAGATGGAGCCGGTACGCGAATTCTGGCGCGACTTCAGGTCGTGCATGGCAATGAGCGACGTGAAGACGGCGTCCAGAATGCCCTCGGGCACTTCGTGCCCGTCGCGGTCCAGGATGGCCGGGTTGGTCATCAGGTGGCCCACGTTGCGGATGAAGAGCAGCGCACGGCCGTGCAGCGTGCCCTTGCTGCCGTCGCGCGCCACGTATTCGCGGTCGGCGTTCAGGCGACGTGTGATCTTCTTGCCGTTCTTCACCAGTTCTTCGATCAGGTCGCCCTTCATCAGGCCGAGCCAGTTGCGGTAGGCCAGCACCTTGTCGTCGGCGTCTACAGCAGCGATGGAGTCTTCCAGATCGATGATGGTGGTGACGGCGGATTCCAGCAAAATGTCTTTGACGTGCGCCGCATCGGTCTTGCCGATGGGGTGTTGCGCGTCGAACTGGATTTCAAAGTGCAGGCCGTGGTGGACCATCACGACGGCCTCGGGCGCATTGGCTGCACCGCGATGGCCCAGGAAGGCTTCGACGTTGCGCAGGCTGGTGTGCGTGCCGTCCTTCAGGGCGACCTCCAGCACACCGCCGACCACGGAGTAGCTCACCGCGTCTTTGTGTGAACCGGTGGCCAGCGGGACGTTGTCGTCCAGGAACTGGCGACCGAAGGCGATGACCTTGGCGCCGCGTGCCGGATTGTAGGTGGCTGTCTTGCCCGCCCCGCCTTCGTCGGAAATGGCATCCGTGCCGTACAGCGCGTCGTACAGGCTGCCCCAACGTGCATTGGCGGCGTTGAGTGCGTAGCGGGCGTTGGTAATCGGCACCACCAGCTGCGGACCGGCTTGCACAGTGACTTCCGTGTCCACGTTGTCGGTGGTGACCTTCACCTGGGCCGGCACGTCCTTCAGGTAGCCGATGGATTTCAGATGCGCCCGGTAGGCCGCGGGGTCTTTCACCGTGCCCGGATGCTGCGCGTACCACTTGTCCATGGCGGCCTGGATGCGGTCGCGTTCAGCCAGCAGCGCGCGGTTCTTGGGAGCGAGATCGTGAATGATGTCGGACAGGCCCTTCCAGAAGGCGGCCGATTGGACCCCAGTGCCAGGCAGAGCTTCGTGCTCGATGAACTGGTGCAGGGACCCTGCCACCTGGAGGCCGTGTGCGGAGATTCGATCTGACATTTGACGTTCCTGTTGGACTTTTGCGTTATCCAGCATTATAGGTAGTCTTCTATAAGAGTTGAAAGACCAATCCCTATATGCAGCATATACTTAAAGTATGTTGTGGCGATGGTATTGACTTCGCTCAGCCGGCTAGACTGTGGTTTTACCGCGTGGGCCCAGTGCCCCGATGGGGTGTTGCACCCCCTTTTCTGGAGAGATCAGCATGAAGACAAAATTTGCATTGACGGCCGATGACGTCGCAGCGGTGCTGGCGGCGGCTCGTGAGCACGCGACCGCGAACGGGTGGAAGGTGACGATTTCCGTAGTAGATGATGGCGGCCATCTTCTGGGATTGCTTCGCCTGGATGGTGCGGCGCCCATGACTGCGGTGATTGCACCGGGCAAAGCCCGCACGGCTGCCGTGGGGCAAAAGGAATCGCGTGGGTACGAAGAAACCATCAATGGCGGGCGCTACGCCTTTTTGTCGGTGCCTGATCTGGTCTTCATGGAAGGCGGCGTGCCCATCGTGGCCGATGGGCAAGTGGTCGGTGCCGTGGGGGTTTCAGGTGTGAAGTCGGCGCAAGACGCAGAGATCGCCAAGGCAGGTATTGCGGCGCTGAAGCTGGCGTAAGCGGCTAGGTATCAGGCCACGCTGCTTTCGTTGAGTGGCGTGCCTGAGTCGCTTGCAAGGACGCGGAGCACCGCGTCCCGTTTTTCGAGCAAATGGTCTCGCAAGATGATGGACAGGCGCTCGCCGTTATGGGCTTCGAGTGCCTCGATCATCTCGCTGTGCTCCCCCATGGCCTTGTCCCACTTGGCTGTCTCAAAGTTGGACCGAAAGCGCAGAGATTGCAGGCGGCGGTTCGTCGCCAGGTACACTTGCCGCAGAGCGGCGTTGCGCGCCGCCTGATTGATGTGATCGTGGATCAGACTGTTCTGCTTGTAGTACCCGGGCAGATCCTTCTTAGCATGGCAAGCCAGCATTACATAATGCATGGCCTTGATTTCAGTAATTTCTTCTTCTGTGATGCGCTGACAGGCAAGTAGCCCTGAGAAGCCTTCCAGGCAGCTCATGAGCTCGAACATTTCGCGGATCTCGGCTTCGGACATTTGGTAAACCGAGGCCCCACGGTTGGGCGTGATCTCAACCAGCCCCTCCGCCGCAAGCACTTTGATAGCCTCGCGTAGCGGCGTGCGCGAGATTCCCAGCGTATCGCATAGCTCGCGCTCGTTGAGCTTGGTGCCTGGAGCAATAGAGCCTTCCACTACGAAATTGCGCAATTGTTCCACGATGACATCGTGGAGCTGGAGACGTGCGACCTTCGAGAGGGGAGCGGCTTTGGGGGCGATAAGTAGAGAATTTGAATTTTGCATACAAAAGTCACATGGCGAGTCGAATCGATTTTACTACATCGGATATTTCTCATGCTTCTAGGGTAATTACCAATCAAAAAATCCTTGGGAGCAGTTTCTTTTTTAGATTTCTTTTGATAAAGTATTTTGCATTCAAAATTAAGTTGTGAGTGGTTCTCTAACCTCCACGACAACCGCTCATCATGGACGTTCCTGTTCCAACGAAGGTCATACATGCGGGTGTAAAGCGCAACGAGCTCGCAGAGCGCCTTGCCTGCGACGTCCAAGGAGAAATCCTGTTCGATCGTGCGGACCGAGGGCGTTATGCCACCGATGTTTCTATCTATCAGATGGACCCCGTCGGGGTTCTGGTTCCCAAGGCCTTTGAAGATGTACGGGTTGCCGTCGATATCTGCAGTGAGCTGCAAGCCTCGTTCGTGGCGCGGGGGGTGGGCCAATACCCTGCACCTTGCGCTTTCGGGCCAAATAGACAAGGACGCCTTTACCTCGGAAGAAGTGCGTGAAAGCCTGGATCTGTGCGTCGGTTGCAAGTGCTGCAAGCTCGAATCTTCTCTCGCTGCGTGACGAGTTCTTGGTCATGGCGCTGGGTGACGATGCAAAGGCGCTGGCGAAGCAGTCATTTCTGTTCGAGGGATACCTGACGCGAGAACACACAGCGGGTCGGCTCACGCTGGAGCTCAAAGCATTGCCGCAAAAACATGCTCTGTTGCATGGGTATTGTCATCAGAAGGCATTTGACGCGGTCAAGTCGGTGCAGACCGTGCTGGGGCTGACTCCCGATTTGCAGGTAAGTCTCATTGAATCCAGTTGCTGCGGTATGGCGGGAAGCTTTGGGTACGGCGCCAACCATTTTGATATCTCGATGAAGATGGCCGAGCTTTCTTTGCTGCCTGCCGTGCGACAGGCTGGCCCGGATGATCTCATCGTGGCTGATGGGACAAGCTGTCGGCATCAGATCGAAGACGGTGCCGGTCGCCAGGCGGTGCATGTGGCTCGAGTGCTGAAGCGGGCCTTGGCCTAGGCCCGGTACAAAAAATTCTTTGGAGGGAGTTATGAAAACAAAACCGGTCTTGGTGGCGGACGATGTGAAGACGATCATCCAGGCGGCGAGCCGATACGCGCAGGAACACGATTGGCGGGTCACGATTTCAGTTGTGGACGATGGCGGCCATCTGCTGGGCATGTTGCGACTTGATGGGGCTTCACCCATGACGGCTACGATTTCTCCGGGAAAGGCCCGGACGGCCGCGTTGGGGCGTCACGAGTCCAGTCATTACGAGGAGTCGATCAATAGTGGGCGCTATGCCTATTTGTCGGTTCCGATGCCCGTCATGCTCGAGGGCGGCGTGCCTATCGTGGTTGACGGAGAGGTCATCGGTGCCGTCGGTGTGTCCGGCGTGAAATCTACTCAGGACGTAGAGATTGGGAAGGCAGGGATTGCGGCGCTTATGACTGCTCAGCGGTGATTAGCCTCCTGTTTCCGTTACTCATTTTCACTTATTCATTCAAGGAACCTTCACGATGTTGACTCTCAGCGCTCACCCATCGGGGCGTCATTTTCTCCAGATTCCGGGACCCACGAATGTCCCCGAACGAATCCTGCGCGCCATCGACAACCCCACTATTGATCACCGCGGGCCGGAGTTTGGTGCATTGGGTCTCTCGGTATTGGCCGGGATGAAGAAAGTCTTCAAGACCCAAAACCCTGTGGTCATCTACCCGGCCTCCGGGACGGGAGCCTGGGAGGCAGCGTTGGTCAACACGCTCTCGCCGGGCGACCTGGTTCTCATGGCGGAAACCGGGCACTTTGCCACTTTATGGAAGAAGATGGCTGAACGCCTTGGCGTCCGTGTACAGTTCTTGCCGGGTGATTGGCGCCGCGCAGCCGACCCTGCCGATATCGAAGCTCATCTCCGGGCCGACACGACGCACGAGATTAAAGCGGTTTGCGTGGTGCACAACGAGACGGCCACCGGGGTCACCAGTGATGTCAAGGCTGTGCGAGATGCCATCGATAGGGCCGGCCATCCTGCACTGCTGATGGTGGACACGATTTCTTCTCTGGGATCGATCGATTATCGCCACGATGAATGGGGCGTGGATGTGACTGTTGCCGGCTCGCAAAAAGGGCTGATGTTGCCCCCCGGTCTGTCCTTCAATGCCGTCAGCGACAAGGCGCTTGCCGCGAGCGAAAAGAACACCCTGCCGCGCTCGTTCTGGGACTGGCACGCCATGATCGCCAGCAACGCGACCGGCTACTTCCCTTACACGCCGTCTACCAATTTGCTCTACGGCCTGCATGAGGCGCTGGATATGCTGTTTACCGAAGGACTGGAAACAGTCTTTGCTCGCCATAAACGCCATGCTGAAGCGACTCGACGTGCCGTGCGTACGTGGGGGCTGGAGATCCTTTGTGCCGATCCGGAACATTACAGCCCATCCCTCACGGCTGTCATGATGCCCGAGGGTCATGGGGCGGACGCCTTTCGCAACGTTGTGTTCGAGCACTTCAACATGTCGCTGGGGCAGGGGCTCACAAAGCTTAAGGACCGGGTATTTCGCATTGGTCACTTGGGCGATCTCAATGATCTGACAGTGTGCGGCACCCTGGCGGGGGTGGAAATGGGTTTGGAGCTCGCGCATGTACCGCATAAGAAGGGCGGGGTACAGGTGGCGATGGAGTATCTAGCTGAGCAGTCTGAGGTGCGGTCCAGGCCATTGCGCGGATGAGGACCTGGACGAGCTGCCTGCTATGCAGCATATTCGCAGGCAGCCCGTTCAGCAGGTTGACACGGCGCACGGGCGCCGATTGATTCCTGAAGTTGACCTATTGGGTGACGGAGAATTGTATGACCGACGAACTGAAAGACGAACGTCCGGCCGGCACTGCCAGCGGCATCGGCAGATCCAGGGTGGATCAGCTCGTCGCGATTGGGTTTGTCCTGCTTGGGCTGGCGGTCGCGTGGAGTAGCTACAAGTTGGGGTGCGGCTGGACAGAAGAAGGAATGCAGTCGGGGTACTTTCCCTTCAGGGTCGGTTTGCTGATGGCGATCGTAGGACTAGGTCTCTTTTGGCGTCTCGCACTGAGACGCCCGAAAGATACGGAGCAATTCACGGATATTTCTGGGGTAAAGAGAATAGCCAAGGTCCTGATTCCGACGATTATCTATGTCTCTCTGATAAAGGTAATTGGGATATATGAGTCATCGCTTCCATTCATCCTGTATTTTATCTTGGTGATTGGAAAGCAGCCAATTCGAAAGGCATTGCTAATTTCAGTGATATCAGTTGTATCTGTATTTGTGCTTTTCGAAATTGTATTCAGCATACCGCTGCCAAAGGGGTATATCGAACATCTGATGGGCTATTAGTCGCCGGTGCGCGAGTCCCAGGGGCTACGCGTCCTCGGGCGCCAGAATAATCGGGTGCGTTCGCCTGAACGTCACAAAACGGAAAGGTCATAAATGGAACAATTCGAACTTCTGCTGCATGGCATGAATGTGATAATGAACTGGCATGACCTGATATTGATGCTGTTTGGTCTTGTCCTAGGAGTATTCGTTGGCGTCCTGCCGGGCTTGGGTGGCCCAAACGGGGTTGCGATACTCTTGCCATTGACGTTCAGCATGACTCCGGTAAGCGCCATCATCATGCTGTCTTGCATCTATTGGGGTGCATTGTTCGGTGGCTCGATAACCTCGATCTTATTTAACATACCAGGTGACTCGACATCAGTAGCAACGACCTTCGACGGCTTCCCAATGGCGCAACAGGGGAAGGCTGCGGAGGCCTTGACACTATCGTTCACAGGAGCTTTTGTGGGCGCATTGGTGGGAATACTCCTTCTCACGTTTTCCGCTCTCGCGCTTGCAAGGTTCTCTCTGAAGTTCGGCCCGCCCGAATTCTTTGGTGTTTATCTTCTGACCTTTTGTAGCTTCATCGGTTCGAGCAAAGGCTCGCCCATGAAGACGATTTTGGCGACGCTGTTTGGCTTTGCTGTTGCCGAGGTTGGAATGGATTCCATGAGTGGGACTCTGAGATTGACGTTCGGCCAAGTCAGCCTTATTCAGGGCGTCGATTTTGTAGTTGCAGTTATTGGTCTGTTTGGCATCGGTGAAATCCTGTTTACTATCGAGAAATCCCTGACGTTCAAGGGCATGGGTGTGCGTCTGACACCGAAGGACGTATTCCGTACTTGGGCCAAGCTTCCGAAGTATTGGGCTTCCTTGGTGCGTAGTTGTATTGTCGGGTGCTGGATGGGGGTGACACCGGGAGGTGCGACGGCGGCATCATTCATGGGTTATGGGATTGAGGACCGGTTTTCAAAAGGTGAAATAAAGTTCGGAGAGGGAAACCCCCGAGGGGTGCTGTCGCCTGAAACGGCAGCACACGCGTCCGGTGCAAGTTCCCTGCTGCCAATGCTGGCGCTCGGGATTCCGGGCTCGGCGACTGCGGCAGTGCTGTTGGGGGGGTTGATCACATGGGGCCTGGAGCCAGGACCACTGCTGTTCAGAGAACAGCCCGACTTTGTCTGGGGGCTGGTTGCAAGCATGTATATCAGTAACGTGGTTGGTCTCGTCGTTTGCCTTTCAGCGGTCCCGTTCTTCGCTTCAATCATGCGTATTTCGTTTTCCACGATCTCCGCATTGATCATAATGGTTTGTGCTGTGGGCGCATACGTGGTCAATAATTCGACCGCTGATATATGGATCATGCTGGTGTTCGGGGTGATCGGATATGTCCTGAAAAAGCTGAAGTATCCGCTGGCGCCATTGGTATTGGCCATTGTTTTGGGGCGAAGGACAGAGGATGCATTCAGGCAGTCCATGCTTTCTTCCGATGGAAGCCTCTCGATATTCTGGTCGAATCCGCTAGTCACGACGTTGATGGCGTTGGCGATACTACTTGCGGTATATCCAATGATTAGAACTTTCATTGATACCATGTTGGGACACTTGAGGAGGCGTTAGAGTAAACGATGGTAGGACGACGACAACCTGCATTCCAGATAGGGTTGTCGCCTGGTTGGGCAGACGAGCAGAACGCTCCGTCTTCATAAATTGGATAGATTGGAGGAAGACACCATGATGGCAAAAGGAATAAGGTATTTTCGGCGGGCACCAGTGGCTGCGATCCTGGCTGCGGCAAGTTGTTCGCTTCTGGCTGTACCCGGAATTGCTGACGCGGCTTGGGCGCCGACTCGCCCGATCTCCTTTGTCGTGACCGGCGGTTCGGGCGGCGGTGCGGATCAGATGGCCCGCATGATACAGAGTATCGTCGCCAAGCATAAGTTTTCAAAAGAACCGATGATAGTGACCATCGAAAATGGTGGTGGGGGTGGACAAGGCTTTATTGACCTCAAAGAAAGCCAGGGAAATCCGGAGAAGATAATGATTGCCCTGGCTAACCTCTATACGGTTCCGTTGACGACAAATTTGCCCTTCAATTGGCGTGACACCACACCCGTGGCATTGATGGCTCTGGATCAATTTGTTCTGTGGGTCAATTCGAAGTCTCCCTACCATACTGCGACGGAATATATCAATGCGGTGAAGAGCAAGCCCAACACCTTCAAGATGGGGGGCGCCGGAGCAAAGCGGGAAGACGAGGTAGCGACGAGGATCATAGAGCAAGCAACTGGGGCCAAGTTTAAGTTTATTCCGTACAGAGGCGGTGGTGAAATTACTGCTCAGCTTGTAGGGCAGCATATAAACTCGGATGTGAACAACCCCATAGAGCATGCTGCGACGTGGCGTTCTGGGCAGGTCCGGCCTCTCTGCGTTATGGATTCGGAACGCATGCCGTATAAGAAGTTGGTTGTCGGTGACATGTCCTGGAACAGCGTTCCGACGTGCAAGTCTGAGGGGATTGATGCTGAGTATCAGATGATACGAGGGATCTTCATGCCGAAGGGGGTAACGAGTGACCAAGTTGAATATTACACAAACTTGCTGAAGAAGGTAGTCCAGACTAAGGAATGGAAAGAGTATATCGAAAGAGGAGCCTATAAAAATCTATTTCTGACTGGCAAGGCCTTCTCGGACTATCTTCAAAAGGATGAAGCGAAGACCAAGGACATCATGATCTCGGCTGGAATGATCAGCGGAAAGTGATTGCTTGCCGTATGAGTTGCGTGCTAAGTCTAAGCGGGTAGGAGGGATGATTGATTCCATAAGCCTATTCTATGTATTTATCTGGATTAATCCTGGAGATTGTGGTGGAACATATTACTCGTGATAAAGAAGCATATTTTGAAAAAACAAAGAAGGAGATGGAAAGATACTTTCAGATGCCGAATTGGACGATTCCCCAGAAGGTTGCTCTTACTTGCAGGATTCTAGCGGACCAGGGGCATGAGTCCGGCTTGGCGGGTCAGATTACTGCAAGAGGTGAAAAGCCAGATACTTACTGGATGTTGAGTTTCGGCTTGGGCTTCGATGAGGCAAGCGCAAGTAACATTGTTTTGGTTGACGATGACCTAAACATCCTGGAAGGTGAAGGTATGGTTAATCCTTCGAACCGATTCCACCTGTGGGTTTATCGACATCGGCCGAACGTTTCAGCCATTGTCCATACCCACCCCCCGTATGTATCGGCACTGTCGCTCATCGGGCAACCGCTTGTTGCTGCTCATATGGACACCAGTATGTTCTACGATGACTGCGCCTATCTTCCGTATTGGCCAGGCGCGCCGGTTGGAGATGAGGAAGGGAAGTTGATCCACGAAGCACTTGGCGACAAGCGCGCGATTCTTTTGGCGCACCATGGGCAGCTTGTTGCGACTGGCTCGATCGAAGAGTCCTGCGTTTTGGGGATTTTTATTGAACGTGCTGCACGTATGCAGATTCTGGCGAGTTCGGCAGGAACGGTTCAGAGCTTAGATCCAAAGAATGCCAAAGAAGCTCACGATTACCGACTCAGCAAAAAATCCATAGAGGGGAGTTTTCACTACTACGCCAGGAAGCTTCTGAAGAGAGATGGGGATGAGGCTCTTCAGTAGAGACCCTTGTCACGGCTAAAGGTTAAAGGTACTAGGAGATCAGGATGGAGAACATCACTATTTATTATTACGATGGTTGCCCGACGTGCCGAGGTACACGGGAAATCGTGGAGGGGGCAGGATTCGCACCTGCACTTGTCGATTATATGGAGGCTGACAGGCTTTCCAAGCCGAAGCTGCTGGAGTTGTTGCGAGAGCTCGAAATGTCCGCACGCCAACTTCTTCGGAAGAAGGCACCAATCTTCGATGAATTGTTGCTTGATGATCCGAAGTGGAGTGAAGATCAACTGGTGGATCTTATGGTGGCGCACCCCGAGCTTATCAGTAGACCGATCGTCGTAACACGTAAGGGCATCAGGCTGTGCCGACCTGCAGAGGTGGTAAGAGAGATCCTATAGCATCTTCCCAGTCGCTATTGTCGACACTTGTGCCGCGTGTAGCACGCTGCCGACGTTCTGGGCCATTCAGAATGGCGCACTGACTCCCGTGTCGAGATTAATACAAATCGCATGGAAAACCGGGCGGAATTGTGTGCGGCCATGAGCATGGTGTTGCAGACGCAGGGCACGGCCATTGGATGCAGGCGTTCGATGCAGCTAGAGTCCCTGTGGGGCTGGTGAATACATCGGCTAGGCGTTGAGCCATTCTGAGACCCAGATGCGCAATATGGTGGTGACACTGGGTCATCTGCAAGCGAGCGAGATGCTGGTGTCCAGGGTTGGGTCATGGGCGTGCTGGCTGTTTCGAAGGTGCCTCCAGAGGGCTCCACTGTAACGGTTGGAGTGCCGGGTATCGACGTCGTTCTGGTTATGGGGAAGTTATTGGCACAAGGTGACCACGACTCACCGAATTTTCGGTGAGTCGTGGGGAGCTCCGGAGTATGGATCATGAGTGACGTAGTTGAAGAGGTATCGATCGTTGAGCTGCAGCGTCGGATCGCAGCGGGGGAGGCCAATTGCAAGTTTGTCGTGGATGCATACAGCAGACGGGCCGGTGGATCAGGCCTGCTGCTTTGAGGTCATAGCCGTGGCGCTTCAAGCGCTGCACGAGATTCAGTTCGCGGGCACGAGCGCCACATGCAGCAGATTCGTACTTCCACTGCGCCCGAAGGGTAGTCCGGCGATGACAATCAGCGTATCGCCAGGCTTGGCCACCCCGGCGTCGCAGGCACTGCGGGTGGCGCAGGCGATCATCTCGCTGGATTCGTGCAGTTGCTTGGGGAAGTGCACGGGGCGCACGCCCCAGACCAGGGCCAGGCGGCGGGCGGTGGCAAGCTCT
>NZ_DASVGN010000015.1:0-104724 GCF_036379515.1 Castellaniella sp. | reverse complement strand
ATCGATTCCTCGACCGCAATCTCGTCAAACGGGTTCATGGACATCTTCACGTTGGCCGTGTCCACCCCCGTGTGATCGGATTTCACCCGCACCTTCACGTTGAAATCTACTACCCGCTTGACCGGTACCAATACCTTCATTGAGCTAGCTCCAGAATAGAAAGAAAACGATCGATGCCTGACTGCAAGCGGTGCTCAGCACCGTACTAATATCCACCCAGTGCGCGGACATGCGCCACGGCGCTGCGCCCCAGCGCCGACAAGTCGTACCCGCCCTCGAGGAAGCTGACGATGCGCCCTTGGGCAGACTCGGCAGCCACCTCGACGAGCTGATTCGTGATCCAGGCGTAGTCGGCTTCGACCAGGCGCAAAGACCCCATGTCATCTTCACGATGGGCGTCAAAACCCGCCGACACCAGGATGATTTCGGGACGAAAACGACGCAAGGCGGGCATCCAGTGCTTTTGCACGACTTCGTGGATCACTGCACCATCCGCATACGCGTCGACCGGAACGTTGATCATGTTGGGGCCAGGGTGTTCTTCGCGTATGCCCGGGAAAAAAGGATGTTGATAGAAACTGCACATCAGAACCCGCTCTTCGTGCGCAAAGGCCTCTTCGGTACCATTGCCGTGATGCACGTCGAAATCCACGATCGCGACCCGCTCGAGGCCATAGTGGTCCAGCGCATACCGTGCCGCCACCGCAATGTTGTTGAAAAAGCAGAACCCCATCGCCTGCCCCGGCCGCGCATGATGCCCTGGCGGGCGGATCGCGCAAAATGCCGTCAGGGATTGCCCCGACAACACGCAATCCAGGGCGGTGAGCCCGGCCCCTGCTGCCACCTGGGCAGCCTCCAGGGTCGCAGGATTCATGAGGGTATCGGCATCGATGGGAAAATATCCCTGCGCCGGCACATGCTTACGCAAAAAGGCCAGATAGTCGGACGTATGCACACGCAGGAGATCCTGCTGCGTTGCTGGACGCGCCTCACAGAGACGCAAAAAATCCATGAGTCCGCTGGCAGCCAGCTGATCGGCAATTGCGTCCAGGCGCTGTGGCGATTCGGGGTGCCAGGCGCCCATCTCGTGCAGACGGCAAAGCGGATGGGTAATATAGAGCGTCTCCATAAGGGCGATTATGTTCAGACCCACCCGCATTTTGCAAGTTGCCGTTACGTCGCTTTTTCTGTCTGGATGCGCCGCCACCAGCGGCACCGGACACTCCCCCACCGCCCTGCCGGCAGGAACCGCGTCTTCAGCGTCCGGGCCCTCCTATGCAAACGGACCACAAGGCACCACGATCGGCAATTTCGTTTTGGCGGACGGGCAGCTTCAGCCTGAACTGCAGCAATTCGCACGCGAGACCGCACAATCCCAGAACATCCCGCTTACCGAGGTGACTGCGCTGCTGCGCACAGCCCGGTACAACGCACAGGCCGTGCGTCTGATGACCCCTCGCACCCCTTCGGGCCGGCTGCGCCGCGCCTGGACAAGCTACCGCAAGCGTCACGTCGACCCAATCCGTATCCGTCGAGGCGTCACATTCTGGCAAGCAAACAAGGCTTCGCTGGACGCTGCCAGCGCCCGCACGGGAGTACCACAATCCATCATTGTCGCCATTCTCGGCATCGAGACAGTCTATGGCAGCTACATGGGGGATCACCGCGTGCTGGACACCCTCACCACGCTGGGCTTTCGGTTCCCCGATCCCAAGCGTCCTGAACGCCAGCAGATGTTCCGGAATCAGCTCCGCGACCTGATCGTGCTCAACCACGAGGGCAAGGTCAACGCCTATACCCTGGAAGGTTCATTTGCCGGTGCAGTGGGGCTGCCGCAGTTCATGCCGGGCAGCATCATGCGCTACGCGGTCGACGGCAACGGCAATCCCGCAGGACACATTGATCTCGAAAACAGCCCGGCCGATGCCATTGCTTCGGTAGCCGCCTTTCTGCAGGCCCATGGCTGGGTCAGGCAAGTGCCTGTATTCGCCCCAATTCGCCTACCCGCAGATGCCGGCAATCTGGCCCAGGACGGGCTTCAGCCTCTGAGCAATTGGCCCAAATTGCAGGCTGCGGGGGCACAGGCCCTGCCCGGTTCGGGCTCGGCCTGGGAAAGCCAGCCGTTGGGCGTCATCGATTTGCAGGACGAAATCCAAAACACGAACGATTACCGTTGTGCCACACCCAATTTTTTTGCGATCACCCACTATAACCGCAGCTACTTCTACGCGGCATCGGTGGCCGATCTGGCTCACGAAATCGCGCTGCGCGTAGGATACGGCGACCCGAATCAGGTCTGAGCACTGGCGGATGCTGCGGCACTTGGCCCCGATCCGGGGCCACGCCATATCAACCGAAAACGCCTGTGGACAGATAACGGTCGTTGCGATCGCAGACGATGAACACGATGGTGGCGTCGCGCACGGTGGATGCCACCCGCAACGCAGCCACTGCTGCGCCAGCCGAAGACAAGCCGCCCGAGATGCCTTCTTCGGCAGCCAGGCGACGCGCCATGGATTCCGCCTGCTCCTGGGTGATGGGCTCAAAGGAATCAACGTTGGCAGGCTTGTAGATACTGGGCTGATAGGCCTCGGGCCACTTGCGGATGCCCGGGATGTGCGAACCTTCGGCCGGTTGAGCGCCAACGATACGCACGGCCGGATTGCGTTCACGCAAATAAGACCCGACCCCCATGATGGTGCCAGTGGTTCCCATGGCGCTCACGAAGTGCGTCACCTGACCGTCAGTTTGCGTCCAGATCTCGGGCCCGGTGCCTTCGCGGTGAGCGCGAGGATTGTCGGGGTTCGAGAACTGGTCGAGCACGATGCCCTTGCCTTCTTGCTGCATGCGCAGCGCCAGGTCGCGAGCGTATTCCATGCCGCCCTGCGAGGCCGGCGTCAGGATGAGCTTGGCACCATAGGCCTTCATGGCTGCACAACGTTCTTGCGAAGAATTGTCCGGCATGATGAGCGTCATGTGATAGCCGCGCACTGCCGCGAACATCGCCAACGCAATGCCCGTATTACCGCTGGTCGCTTCGATCAGCGTATCGCCGGGCTTGATGTCGCCTCTTAATTCAGCCTGACGAATCATGCTCGCCGCCGTGCGATCCTTGACGGACCCGGCGGGATTGTTGCCTTCGAGCTTGGCCAGGATGACGTTGCCGCGCGGAGCCCCGGCGTCCCCGGGCAGCCGCTGCAGACGCACCAGGGGAGTGGAGCCAATGATGTCTTCGATGGTGGGGTACGTTTTCATGTGCAAAATCATACACCCGGAAATCCGCTCAAAAGGGCATAAGCAGGGCCGCTTCGGACCCCGCTCGGAATAAGGTGTCCGGCTAGCGCCTCGCAGGTCTGGGTGCGACTGGAGCCGGGCTCGGACGTGCGCCTGGCGGCCCCTGGCGCGCTGACTCGCCTTGCCCCGAAACCCTCAGCCCACCGCCATCCACCGTGAGCCCCGCCGCCTGCAGACCCTGAGCACGCTTGGGGCCTATGCCACGGACCCGATCGGAAAGATCGGAAAACGAGATGTACCGCCCCCCACGATCACGCTCCTGGAGGATGATCTGCGCAGTTTTCGGGCCGATACCGCGCACGCTGCGAAGCTGCTCCAGGGTAGCCGTATTCAGATCCACAGCCCCGGCGGTCCCCGCCCAGGCCAGTGCTGCCAAGCCCGCAACGCGCAACACATGGGGCCAGCCTGAGCGCCGGGGCAACGCCACTGTTTGATGAAGAAATGGGTTCATGAGCGCACTCCTGTCAAAAGGGAAGGAGGTTTCATGATGGGACAGACGTCGGCGCGAAACGCCCGGTTCGCGTCGGATTTACCCCAGCGGGACAGTCCCGACGGACAGATCCGGGACGCCTGCCCAGTCAGGCTCCAAGCAGACGTGAATCGAGAAGCGTGCGCACGTAGGCGGCCACCCCCGTCTGTACGTCACAAAAAGGCGCCGCATAACCGGCAGCCCGCAACCGGGTGAGATCCGCCTGAGTATGGCTCTGATATCGTCCCTTGAGATCGTCCGGGAACGGCACGTAACGCAGGTGCCCGCCTGCCACCAGGCCATCGAGCGGCAAGGCCGGCAGCCCGTCGTTCAGACGCAGGGTATTGACCACCGTCTGTGCGACGTCGTTGAAGGGCTGTGCGCGGCCGGTGCCACAATTGAAGATGCCGGATATTTCTGGATGATCCAGGAAGAACAGATTGACCTTGACCACGTCGTCGACGAACACGAAATCGCGCTGCTGGCCTCCGTCGGCGTAGCCATCCCAGCCACCAAACAGGCGGACGTGCTGTTCGCGCACGTATTGATTCATATTGTGAAAGGCGACCGAGGCCATGCGCGCCTTATGCTGCTCGCGTGGTCCGTACACGTTGAAGTAGCGCAGCCCCACCACGGGGGCTTTCAGATTTTCCATGCGCCTGCGCAACACCTGATCGAATAACAGTTTGGAGTAGCCGTATACGTTCAGGGGTGCTTCGTACGCGGGGTCCTCAACGTAATAGGGCCCGGCCCCGTACACCGCGGCAGACGAGGCATACAGCAGGGGCACCTCGCGTGTCTGGCAGTATTCGAAGAGCTCAAGCGTGACACGAAAATTGTTGTCCATCATGAACTGGCCATTGCGCTCGGTGGTGTCGGAGCAAGCCCCCTGGTGCAGGACGGCATCGGGACGCGGCAGCTCACCTGACAACACGCGGCGTCTGAATTCGTCTTTATGCAGATAATCTGCAATTTTCAGATCGACCAGATTGCGGAATTTATCGCCATCTGTCAGGTCATCCACCACCAGTATGTCCTCGACACCCCGGGCATTGAGCCCACGGACCAGGTTACTGCCAATGAAGCCAGCGGCTCCTGTGACTACGATCATGACAATTCCTCTGCGGTAACGATGGAGGTACCCAGTTTTCCCACGACGATGCCGCCGGCCCGATTAGCCCAGAGCATGGCCTCATCCCAATCCATCCCCGTCGCCCGAGTGACAGCCAGTGCCGCCAGGACGGTATCGCCCGCCCCCGAAACATCGAAAACCTCTTGGGCCTGGGCGTCCGCATGCTGGCGTCCCGCTGCAGTATATAGAGTCATGCCCTGCTCGGATCGGGTGATGAGAAGCGCCTCCAGGTCCAGTTCTTCGCGCAGCGCCTGAGCCCTGCGAGTCAGATCGGCTTCGTCTTCCCAGCGCCCCACGGCGTCTTGCATTTCGCTGCGATTGGGCGTGACCAAGGTTGCGCCCCGATAACGCCGGTATTGATGTCCCTTGGGATCCACGAGGATGGGAATCTTGTGCCTTTGCGCCATCTGGATGAGAGACTCGACCTCGCCCAAGGCCCCCTTGGCGTAATCCGACAGGACGAGCAGATCGTAGGCCGACAACAGCGTTTCCAGCTCTGCAGCCAGCGCGGCCAATGCTTGAGGCCCGGGGCCGCGCTCAAAGTCGACACGCAACAATTGCTGTTGACGACCCAGTACACGCATCTTCAGGGTGGTGTCCATGCCGCTCGCGTCTTCGACCAGGCAATCGCGAATCCCGGATTCGCTGACCAGCCGACGCACCTTGGCCCCCGCCTCGTCAGCCCCCACGATTCCCAGAAGCCCTGCCTGAGCACCCAGCGCGACGATATTGCGAGCAACGTTGGCCGCTCCCCCCAGACGATCTTCGCGTCGAGCCACCCGCACCACGGGTACCGGTGCCTCGGGCGAAATGCGGTCGACCTCACCGAACCAATAGCGGTCCAGCATGATGTCCCCTACCACCAGAATCTTGGCAGCGTGCGCGGCCTGCGCGGGGTAAGGCTTCATCGGATTTCCTCCAGCCGCCTCGGACTGTATGTTTCCCAGGCATTGCAGCCTGGACACTGCCAGTAATATCGACGCGCCTCGAAGCCACACTGGCTACACGCGTAGCGGTCCAGACGCTGTGAATGCTTGTGGACCATGCTGCGCAGCAATCCCAGGTCAGCACCGGGCACCAGCGCGTCCGACGTAGGGGTTCCTTGCGCCGAATGTGCCAGCTCGATTTCAAGCAGGCGATCCAGACCTAGCAGCGACGGATGGGCCCGCAAGGCTTCACGCGCAAAGGACCACGCAGGCGCGGAACCTCGGGTGGAGCGCAAAGCGCGAAAGACTGCATCGAACAGATCCAGCGTGGGCGTACGGGCATAGTGATCCTGCAGCAGCGCGATCCCTTCGTCTTCGCGCCCCAGTGCCCGCTGGCACTGCAGCAAGTCACCCGCCACCAGCCCCGCGTATTCGGGAGCGCCCGTGAGGACATCGCGCAAATGCGCGCACTGTCCCTCGAGATCCCCACGCAAGGCACACCATTGTGCCCGCACCATCCGCACCCGGGTCTCCGACGCAGGCGAGCCCCCAGTTTGCCGGATGGCGTTCTCGGCCGCTTCCAGCGCCTGGGCGGCGTCATCCAGCGCAGGTGGCTTGGCCGCCAGGCTGGCCTGTGCTCTTTCACAGTGGTAGTGCGCCAGCTGGGGCACGGGCTCGTCGACGCGCCCCCGCAACTGCTGTACCGCCTCGATGGCGCGCGGCCAGTCGTGCTCGGATTCGTAGATCCGGATCAAGGCGCGCAAGGCATCCAGCGCATGACGCGTATGCAGCACCGCCTGAAAGCCATGCTCAGCACGATCCAGCAACCCTGCCTTGAGAAAATCCTGCGCCAGTTCGAGCTGTGCGTTTTCGCGATCAGGCAAGGGCAGATCTTCGCGCAGCAGCAGGCTCTGATGAACCCGAATGGCGCGCTCGACCTCGCCCCGCCGCCGAAAGAGGCTCCCGAGCGCGAAATGCAGTTCTGTAGTTTCAGGGTCGAGCTTGGCCACCTCGACAAAAGCGTCAATGGCCCGATCGGGCTCTTCATTGAGAAGGAAGTTCAGCCCCTTGAAATAGGAGTCAGGCAGGTTGCGGCTCTCGGAGAGCATCTGCCTGAAATCGAAACGCGCCGCCAGCCACCCCAGGCCAAACAGCACAGGGACGATGATCAACCACCAGGGTTCGAAATTCACGGGAGCCTGCGAGTTACAGTGGCGCCAGCGGCGCGGCGACTTCAGGAATCATGGGTTGCGCCGCTGGCAGAGACTGGGCTGCCGCCGCCTGTGCACGAGCAAGTTCGCGCCGCAAGCGATTGATTTCACGACGACGCTTGAGCATCGCGAGAGCGGCCACCAGCAGGCCAAAGATGAGCCCCAGCAGAAAGGCCACCAGCATCACCACGATGAGCGGAACCTGCTGCACGCCATGACCGGCAAAGAATCCTACGTCGACCGGAGCCGTGTTCTTCAAGGCAAAAAGCAGCACGATGACAAAAATCACCAGCCGCAATATCCAGACCAGGTAGCGCATCGTTTCCAGCTCCAGTTGGGAATCCCGTCATTGTACGGTGAAAAAACAGCACTTCTGCTGCCACCCGACCGTGCCGGCAAGACACCAGAAACACAATGGGCCCCGGAAGGGACCCATTGCTACGGCCAGTGTGTCCGCCCGTTCAGGCGCGGAATCGCACCTGATACAGATCCTCGGCAGTCGCCGGTTCGTCCGTATCGTTTCCACCAGGCCCCTGATCCACGCGCTCGCGAAGCTCTTTGCCAGGCTTGAAGTGCGGCACCAGCTTGGCTGGGACGTGCACTTTTTCACCCGACTTGGGGTTACGCCCCACGCGCGGCTGCCGCTGCGACAAGGAGAAGCTGCCAAAACCCCGGATCTCGATGCGCTGCCCCTGGGCCAGGGCCTCGGACATCGCATCGAGCATGGTCTTGACGGCAAAGTCCATGTCACGGGCCGCCAACTGCGGATAGCGGCCCGCCAACGCGGCAATCAGTTCGGACTTGGTCAGCCCTGACATCACTCGTCGCGCTGCTGATCAAGCTTGGCTTTCAACAGGGCGCCCAGATTGGTCGTCCCAGAGGAAGCGCTGGCTTCGGTCATGCGCTGGATGGTCTCAGCCGTCTCGGCATTGTCGCGAGCCTTGACGGAGAGCTGGATCGAGCGCGCCTTGCGATCGATGTTCACGATCATGGCTTCGACGGTGTCGCCCACATGCAGGACCGTGCTGGCGTCTTCGACTCGCCCGGCCGAGATCTCGGAGGCGCGCAGATAGCCATCGACGTCGACCGACAACGTGATCACGGCACCCTTGGGTTCGACGGACTTTACCGTACCCGAGAGGACGGCGCCCTTGTCATAGGTGGCCACGAAGTTGTTGAACGGATCACCGTCGAGCTGCTTGACGCCCAGCGAGATGCGTTCTTTGTCGGTATCAATGCCCAGAACCACGGCATCGATCTCGTCGCCCTTCTTGAAGTTGCGCACGGCTTCTTCGCCGGTCTCGGACCAGGAAATGTCGGACAGGTGCACCAGGCCATCGATACCGCCGGGCAGACCCACAAACACGCCAAAGTCGGTGATGGACTTGATCGCGCCATGGACTTTATCGCCACGCTTGAAGTTGGCTGCAAAGTCTTCCCAGGGATTGGGACGGCATTGCTTCATGCCCAGCGAAATGCGACGACGATCTTCGTCGATCTCGAGGACCATGACTTCGACTTCTTCGCCCAAGGTGACGACCTTGCGTGGATCGACGTTCTTGTTGGTCCAGTCCATTTCGGAGACGTGCACCAGGCCTTCGATGCCGGCTTCGACTTCGACGAATGCACCGTAATCGGTGAGGTTGGTGACCTTGCCGAACAGACGCGTCCCTTGCGGGTAGCGACGGCCCAGGCCGATCCAGGGGTCTTCACCCAGTTGCTTGACGCCCAGCGAAACACGGCACTTTTCCTGGTCGAACTTGAGGACCTTGGCTTCGATGTCCTGGCCCACTTGCAGCACTTCGGACGGGTGACGAACACGACGCCAGGCCATGTCGGTAATGTGCAGCAGACCGTCGATGCCACCCAGGTCGATGAACGCGCCGTAATCGGTGATGTTCTTGACCACGCCCTTGACGATGGCACCTTCGTGCAGGGTCTCGAGCAGCTTTTCGCGCTCTTCGCCCATGCTGGCCTCGAGCACGGCGCGACGCGACAACACCACGTTGTTGCGCTTGCGATCGAGCTTGATGACCTTGAATTCCATGGTCTTGCCCTCGTAGGGCGTCGTGTCCTTGACGGGACGCAGATCGACCAGAGAGCCCGGCAGGAACGCGCGGATGCCATTGGTCATCACCGTCAGGCCACCCTTCACCTTGCCGGTGATGGTACCCATGACGAGCTCGCCGGATTCCAGGGCTTGTTCGAGCTGCAGCCAGGCCGAGAGGCGTTTGGCGCGATCGCGCGACAGAATGGTGTCGCCGTAGCCGTTTTCCAGAGAGTCGATGGCAACCGAGACGAAGTCTCCGGATTGCACTTCGAGGTCACCTTGGTCGTTCAGAAATTCTTCGAGAGGGATATAGGCTTCGGACTTCAGCCCAGCGTTGACGACGACGAAATTGTGATCGACACGCACGACTTCAGCCGAGATGACCTCGCCCGAACGCATGTTCTGATCTTTGATGCTTGCGGAAAACAAGTCGGCAAAGCTTTCGCCGCCCAGTGCGGCTTCAGTGGAAAGGGTGGACATGAACAGTTAATCCATAGCGCCCCGAAAGGCGATCATGACACGCCGAGAACAGCCCCGGCGGAGTGAAAAAATCTCGCACGAAAGGCGCCAGCATAGCTGCCGGCTCCTTCAGGCGAGCCCGCGTGCAGACCAAAGGTCCAGCACCTTGGCAACGGTTTCATCGACTCCTATATGAGAAGAATCCACCGTTACGGCATCATGCGCCGCTACAAGCGGCGCATGCACCCGTTCGCGATCTCGCGCATCGCGCGCGCGAAGATCAGTTAAAAGGTCGGTCAGCTTAGCAGAAAAACCTTTCCCCATCAACTGCTTATGGCGCCTGTGGGCGCGCACCTCGACTTCGGCATCGAGAAAGATTTTCAGGGGTGCATCGGGAAAGACCACCGTACCCATATCGCGCCCGTCGGCCACCAACCCAGGGGCACGGCGAAAGTCGCGCTGGCGCGCCAGCAGTGCTACTCGTACGGCAGGCCAGGCGGCCACGCGTGAGGCGAGATTTCCCACCGTCTCTTCGCGGATGATCTCGGTGACGTCTTCGGAACCCATGCGGATGACTCCGGACTCAAATCGCACATCCAGCGCCCGCGCGAGGCCGGCTGCCTGGGCTTCATCGGCACCATCTCCGCCCACGCGCAGCACGCACAAGGCCGTGAGCCGATACAGGGCGCCACTGTCGAGAGCGTGCCAACCCAACGCCTGCGCCACCCGCTGGGCGATCGTTCCCTTGCCGGAAGCCGTAGGCCCGTCGATCGTGATGACGGGTGCCAAAATTTCACCGCCCATGCCGAAACCCTTCAGTACACGTCAGCACCGCAACAGGCGCTGAAAATCGTCGAAATACTCCGGATACGTCTTGGCCACGCAACCCGGGTCCTGAATCGAGAGGCTCACACCGCCAAACGCCGCCAGCGAGAAACACATGGCCATTCGGTGATCATCATAGGTGTGAATCTCCGCCTCGCGCCATTGGCCTGCCGCCAGAGGATGAACCGTGAGGCTGTCGTCCGTGGCCTCGACCTGCGCGCCCAGGCGCGCGAGTTCTGCCTGCATGGCCGCCAGGCGATCTGTTTCCTTGACACGCCAGCTCGCGATGTTGCGCAAGCGACAGGGGCCGTCCGCATACAGGGCCAGCACGGCAGCGGTCATCGCAGCGTCTGGAATCAGATTGAAGTCGAGATCGAATGCCTTCAGACGGGCTCCCTCGGAGACCGGGCGCCCTCGTACCACCAGCGCGTGTGCTTCGCGCTGCACGTCCGCCCCCATGGCCTCGACCACCTCGGCGAAGGCAATGTCGCCCTGGATGCTGTCGCCACCTACCCCTTCGATCCGCACCGGCCCACCCGCCAGGGCACCCAGGCCCAAAAAATACGAGGCCGAAGACGCATCGCCTTCAACGCGATAGGAACCTGGGCTGTGATAGCAAGAATCGGCCGAGACAATAAATCGCTCCCAGCCTTCTTGCCGCACGACCACAGCGAAGCGCCGCATGAGGTTGAGCGTAATCTGAATGTACGGCCGAGAAATCAGCGGGCCATCGAGCTCGATGCGTACATCGCGCCTCTGGCTGCGGGCGGCCAGTGGCGCGGCCATGAGCAGGGCCGTCAGGAACTGGCTCGAGACGGACCCCCGCACCCGCACCGGATGGGAGAGATCCAGCTGACCTTGAGCGATGCGCAGCGGCGGATACCCTTCATTGCCTTCGTAGGCCAGCACACAGCCCATGGAGCGTAGCGCGTCAACCAGGTCGCCAATGGGCCGCTCATGCATCCGGGGAACCCCCGACAGCCGATAAGCCCCCCCCATGCACGCCAGCACGGCCGTCAAAGGCCGGAAGGCCGTCCCTGCATTCCCGAGGAAAAGGTCAGCCTCAGTGTGCGGCCAGCGTGCCGAGCCGGTCACCTGCAACTGCTTGTCGGCACGTGTGCCCAGGGCAACGCCCAGCTTCTGCAACGCCGCAATCATGACTCGCGTGTCGTCGGAATTCAGCAAGCCTGAGAGATGCGTAGTGCCTGCGGACAAGGCGGCCAGCAGAAGCGCCCGATTGGAAATGCTCTTGGAACCTGGCAAAACCACGGTGCCGGCTGCGTGGGTCGCTGGAGCCAGCTTCAATGTGGGACTGGTCATGTGCGGCCGCTCCGGCCGCCCCAGAATCGACGGGCCAACGCCGCCTGCTCAAGCTGGCTTTCCAGGCCAGCAGGGTCAGTATCCCCTTCGAGCGTGGCCCGCAACCCCTGCAACGCGCTCATGAAATCATCGAGTTCGTGCAACACTGCCTCACGATTGGAGAGAAAAATATCGCGCCAGACCTCAGCTGAGCCCGCTGCGATCCGGGTAAAGTCACGAAACCCTGTCCCGGCCAGGTTGAGGCGCGCGTCCGCATCGGACGACCGCGCCACCTGCGCCATATAGGCTGCCGCCAGAAAATGCGGCACATGGCTGACCGAGGCCAAAGCCCGGTCGTGCGCGGCGGGGTCCATGAGTTGCACCCGCCCGCCACAGGCTTCCCAGACACGAATCAGACGATGCAGATCTTGACCCGGTGTCCCTTCGAAAGGTGTGAGCACGACCTTTCGGCCGTGGTAGAGCATGGGATCTGCGGCCTCCGGCCCGGTCATTTCAGACCCTGCAATGGGGTGGCCCGGAATGAACTGGAGATATTTGTCGCCCAGAAGCGTCTGCGCCAAGCGCGCGACATCCACCTTGGTGCTCCCGGCGTCGGTAATCAAGGTTCCAGGTCGCAGCACAGGTGCCAAGGCCTTCAGGGCGCCCGGCATGGCTCCGACGGGGGTCGCCAGCAGGATCACGTCGGCCCGCGCTGCTGCCTGCTCATGGGTCACGACCTCGTCGATCAGGCCGAGCTCGCGCGCCCGCTGCAGCGAAGCGGGATTCCGGCCTACCCCCAACACGGTTCCCACCTGCCCCACTCGACGCAGCCCGGCCGCGAAAGAACCGCCAATGAGCCCTATGCCGACCACGGCCAGCACGGGGACCAGGGGGGCATGGGGCTCGGTCATGCAGCCAGAATTTCTGAAAGAGCCTGCAACAGCTGTGCGTTTTCGGCAGGCAAACCGATCGTGACCCGCAGATGCTCGGGCAAGCCATCGCCCACTACGGGCCGCACGATGATGCCGCGGTGCAGCAGCGCCGTGTTCACCTTGGCTGCGTCGCCCACACGCACCAGCACAAAGTTGGTGTGGCTGGGCACGTACTCGAGGCCAAGCCTGGCAAAGCCTTCTTCGAGCTGCGAACGCCCCTCGAGGTTGAGCGCATAAGTCTGCGCAAGAAAATCCGTGTCTTTCAGGGCCTCCCGCGCCGACAACTGTGCCAGGACACTGACGTTGAAGGGTTGGCGCACCCGGTTGAGCAGATCTGTGACGGCCGGCTGCGCCAAGGCGTAGCCCACCCTCAGGCCCGCCAAGCCATACGCTTTGGAAAAGGTCCGCGTGACGATGAGGTGCGGGAATTCACGCACCCACTGCGCATAGTCGGCGCGCTCGGACGGGTGCAGGTATTCGTCGTAAGCCACGTCCAGCAGCACCGTCACCCGGGTACCATGCCGCGCACCGACCTGAGCGAGGAAGTTTTTTACCTCGGAAGCCTGAACATGCGTCCCTGTGGGATTGTTGGGATTGGCGAGAAATACCAGCCGGGTGTCCTCGGCAATGGCGTCCAGCATGGCCGGCAGATCATGGCCGTAATTTTTTGTGGGAACCTTGATGTGGCGTGCGCCGCGCGCCTGCGTGCTGAGCCTGTACACCATGAAGGCGTGATCGGAATACACCGCTGACGTGCCCTCGTCCAGTAATGCCAGGGAGGCGAGCTCCAGCAGATCATTCGAGCCGTTGCCCAGCGTGACCCAACTGACAGGCACCCCGTGCGCTGCCGAAAGGTCGGACTTCAGATCAAAGCCATTGGCATCGGGGTAACGTCCTTGCAGTGAAGCGGCCGCCTGGACCAGAGCATCGCGCACGCGTGCCGAGCACCCCAAGGGGTTTTCGTTGGATGCCAGCTTGATGATGTGTGCGGGGTCGAGCCCGAATTCACGTGCAAGCTCTTCGATAGGCTTGCCTGCCTGATAAGGGGCAATCGCCTGGATATGTGCCGGAGCGAAAGTCTGTCGCATGAATGGATCTCTTATTGCCTTATTGCCTTATTGCCGGGGATAGGAACCAAGCACCTTGAAGAACGCAACCTGCTGGCGCAGCTCGCTGAGCGCTTCGCCGACAGCCGCATCTTCGCGGTGCCCCAGCAGATCGACATAAAAATAGTATTCCCACTGACCCGTCCGGGCCGGACGCGACTCGAATCGCGTCATCGACACCCCGTGGGCAGACAGCGGAGCCAACATCTCGTAGACCGCTCCGGCTCGATTGGGCACCGCCAGGATCAGGCTGGTCTTGTCATAGCCGGTAGGGCCCGTATCCTGCGCGCCGACGGCCAGGAAACGCGTCTGATTCTGCGGGTCATCCTGGATGCCACTGGCCACTGCGCTCAGCCCCCAGGCCGAGGCCGCTGCGTCTCCGGCGATCGCGGCACAGCTGGGGTCCTCGGACGCAACCCGGGCAGCTTCCGCGTTGCTGGCGACCGGAATCCGCTCCAGACGCGGATGATGGCGGCTCAGCCAAGCCTGGCACTGAGCCAGCGCTTGCGGATGCCCCAAGACCTTGGAGACGTTCTCGAGCCCACCCGTGCGCGTAAGCAGATTATGGTGGATACGGATCGTGCGTTCGCCCAGCACCTTGAGCGACGAATTGAGCAGCAGATCGAGGCTGCGGTTGACTGCGCCTTCAGTGGAATTTTCGACGGGCACCATACCCACGTCTGCTTGCCCTGCTTCGACGGCGCGGAAGACTTCATCGAAAGACTCGCAGCGCAATCCATTGATGGCATGGCCAAAATGGTCGAACGCCGCTTGCTCGGAAAACGACCCTCGCGGCCCCAGAAAAGCCACCGTCAGGACGCTTTCGAGCCCCCGACAGGTGGAAATGATCTGGGTCCAGATGGCGGCAATCGCAGCCTCCGGGATCGGCCCGTAATTGGCCTGCTGCAGGCGGCGAATGATGGCCGCCTCGCGTTCGGGCTTCAGCACCGGACCTTCGGTATCCAGGCGCTTTTTGATGTCGCCCACCTGCAGCGCCGCCTGAGCCCGCTGGTTGAGCAGCGTCAGGATCTGTTCATCGAGCGCGTCAATGCGTTCACGCAGCGGCGCCAACTGAGCCTGCAGCGTGTCCTCAGCCATGGCGAGCCTCGAAATCGCGCATGAAGTCGATGAGTGCGGCTACACCTTCGTAGGGCATCGCGTTGTAGATCGAGGCACGCATGCCGCCGACGGACTTATGCCCTTTCAGGGCCAGGAGCCCTGCCGCTTCGGTCTCGGCCAAGAAGATTGCATTCAAGGCGTCTTCGCGGAGCTGGAAGGGTACGTTCATGCGCGAACGGCGAGCCGGATGAATGCGATTCTGGTACAGATCGGAGCTGTCGATGTAACCATAGAGCGCCTGCGATTTGCGGGCACTGGCGGCATCCATCGCTGCCACGCCGCCTTGGCGCAACAGCCACTTGAACACCAGGCCCGCCATATAAATGGCGTAGGTGGGCGGTGTGTTGAACATGGACTGAGCCTTGGCCACGTTGCCGTAGTCGAACACCGACGGGCAGCCAGGCAAGGCATGCCCGAGCATATCCTTGCGCACGAAAGCCAGTGTGACACCGGCCGGCCCCGCGTTCTTCTGGGCCCCGCCATACACCAGGCCAAGGCGTGAAAAATCGATGGGACGAGACAGAATGTTGGAGGACATGTCGGCCACCAGCGGAACATCCGGTGCCCCCAAAGCGGCCATGTCCGGCATCACAGGTTGCTCGACTCCGCCAATGGTCTCGTTGGCACACAGGTGGAGATAGGCCGCGTCAGGCCGCACGTGCCACTGGGACACGTCGGGCAGCCAGCACCAGGGGCCATAAGTATGCCCGTCGATCTCGGCCGACCCTTCGGCCGTCGCAGCCACGGCCACATCGCCATACCGCTGGGCCTCGGCGTATGACTTCTTGGCCCAATGCCCGCTGAGCACGTAATCTGCCCGCCCCAGGCCGCCCCGACCTATGAGATTCATGGGCACGATGGCGTTCTGCGCCGTGGCACCGCCCTGCATGAACAAGACTTCGAACGTATCAGGCACCGCCAGCAACTCGCGAAGGTCGGCTTCGGCCGCATCGCGGATGGAGCCGTATTGCTTGCTGCGGTGGCTCATTTCCATGACTGAGGTACCGCTGCCATGCCAGTCACACATCTCGGCCGCAGCTTGCTGCAGGACTTCGAGCGGCAAGGTCGACGGGCCAGCCGCGAAATTCCAGGGGCGATTCATGAAGGGTCTCGGTTGTCTGGTTGATCAGTATCGTTATCAGAAGCCGCGTCGTCACCCGAGGCGGCGCCTTCGGGGGTGGCCCCATCCGGACCCGCCTGTGAATCCGCCGCGTCTTCAGCGTCGTCTGCGTCGCTTTCAGCCACGCGGCGCACGCCAGAAAGCAGGCTGTCCTCATCCACGTTGATGAGCGTCACCCCTTGCGTCGCCCGACCCATTTCGCGAATCTCGGATACGCGCGTCCGCACCAGAACGCCCGAGGTGGTGATCAGCATGATTTCGTCTTCAGGCTGCACCAGCACCGCAGCAACGACCTTGCCGTTGCGCGCCGTCGTCTGGATGGCAATCATGCCTTTGGTACCCCGACCATGGCGCGTGTATTCCACAATGGAGGTGCGCTTGCCATAGCCATTGGCCGTTGCCGTCAGCACGCTCTGCGATTCATCTTGTGCCACCAGCAGCGCAATCACAGCCTGGCCGTCTTCAAGCGACATCCCACGCACGCCCCGTGCCGTGCGCCCCATGGGCCGCACGTCGTTTTCGTCGAAGCGCACCGCCTTGCCGGCATCCGAGAACAGCATGACGTCGTGCTGGCCATCGGTGAGCTCGGCGCCAATCAGGAAGTCGCCATCATCCAGCCCGACGGCGATGATGCCCGCCTTGCGAGGATTGGAGAAATCCGAAAGCGGGGTTTTCTTCACCGTGCCGCGAGACGTGGCCATGAAGATATAGTGATCGTCAGTAAACGCCTTGACCGACAACACCACAGTGATGGTTTCACCATCGACCAGGGGGAACATGTTCACGATGGGTCGCCCACGAGAGTTGCGCGAGCCCTGCGGGACTTCCCAGACCTTGAGCCAATAGACCCGTCCACGATCCGAGAAACACAGCAGGTAGTCGTGGGTATTCGCGATGAACAACTGGTCGATCCAGTCGTCTTCTTTGGTGGCCGTAGCCTGTTTTCCGCGGCCACCCCGCTTCTGTGCCCGATACTCGGACAGCGGCTGGCTCTTGATGTAGCCACTGCGCGAAAGCGTCACCACCATATCCATGGGCGTGATGAGGTCTTCGGTTTCGAGTTCGGTAGCGTTAAATTCGATTTCTGAGCGACGGGGATCTTTGGCTGGGTCGGAGAATTCGGCCCGCACGGACTGAAGCTCGTCTGCGATGATAGTGGTGATGCGCTCGGGCCGCGCCAGAATGTCGAGCAAATCGGCGATCGTGTCCATGACTTCGCGGTATTCGCCGACGATCTTGTCCTGCTCCAGCCCGGTGAGGCGCTGCAGCCGCATGTTCAGGATTTCTTGCGCCTGGACTTCGGACAAACGATAGTGGCCATCCGCCTGCAGGCCGAAGTGCGCCTCAAGACCCTCGGGGCGGTAGGCGTCACGGCCACCCGAGGCAATGTTGGCATCCGCACGAACCAGCATTTCGCGCACCAGGGACGAATCCCAGGCGCGCGCCATGAGCTCTTCGCGCGCTACGGGCGGGGTCGGAGCCGCCTTGATGATGGCGATGAAATCGTCGATGTTGGCCAAGGCGACGGCCAGGCCTTCCAGCACGTGCCCCCGCTCCCGCGCCTTGCGCAACTGGAAGATGGTGCGCCGCGTGACGACTTCACGTCGGTGCTGCAGGAAGTACTCGACCATCTGCTTCAGGTTGAGCAGGCGGGGCTGGCCGTTGACCAGCGCCACCATGTTCATGCCAAAGGTTTCTTGCAGCTGGGTATTCTTGTATAGATTGTTGAGGACGACTTCAGGGACTTCGCCGCGTTTGAGCTCGATCACCAGACGCATGCCGTCTTTGTCAGACTCGTCGCGAATATCGGAAATGCCGTCGATCTTCTTTTCGTTGACCAGCTCAGCAATGCGTTCCTGCAGCGATTTCTTGTTGACCTGATAGGGGATGGCATCGACCACGATGGCTTCGCGATTGCCGTGCGGCAAGTCTTCGAAGTGCACCTTGGCCCGCATGACGACCCGGCCGCGCCCGGTGCGGTAGCCTTCGCGCACACCCACCATGCCGTAAATGATGCCGCCCGTAGGAAAATCCGGGGCCGGGATGCGCTCGATCAGGTCGTCGACCGTGCATTCGGGATGACGTAGGCAATACAGGCAGCCTTCGACGACTTCGGACAGATTGTGAGGCGGGATGTTGGTGGCCATCCCCACGGCAATACCTGCGCTGCCGTTGACCAGCAGATTGGGCAGCCGCGACGGCAACAGCAGCGGTTCCTGTTCGCTGCCGTCGTAGTTGGGGCCGAAATCGACGGTTTCCTGGTCAATGTCGGCGAGCAATTCATGTGCGATCTTGGCCAAACGGACTTCCGTGTAGCGCATGGCGGCCGCGTTGTCGCCGTCGACCGAGCCAAAGTTGCCCTGCCCGTCGACCAGCATGTAGCGCAGTGAGAAATCCTGGGCCATCCGCACGATGGTGTCGTAGACGGCCGTGTCGCCGTGTGGGTGGTACTTACCGATGACGTCACCCACGATACGCGCTGACTTCTTATAGGCGCGATTCCAGTCGTTGTTGAGCTCGTGCATGGCAAACAGCACACGCCGGTGCACCGGCTTCAACCCGTCGCGCACATCCGGCAAAGCCCGCCCCACGATGACGCTCATGGCGTAATCCAGGTAACTGCGCCGCATTTCGTCTTCTAGAGAAATGGGCAGGGTCTCTTTGGCAAAGGAATCCATATGGCGTATTCGCAACCTTAAGGCATCAATTCAGACAGCCGCCCTCCCGATAAGCAGAGACGACGACCAGCCAATGATTCTATCATTGCGGTGCAAGTGCCAGTGGCACGCGCGCCACGGAGGGTCAAATCGGTCGCGAGGGCCTGGCGTTGCAAAAATCCCACAGCCTGTCCCATGATCCGCCGGAAATCGTACCAAGTGCACGCACCAATGGATTTATGCTTAACCGCCCGTAGAAAAATGTCTTAAGATTTCGCCTAACACGCATGAAACCCAGCGCAACTCTGAGTTTTCGATCCGGACATTGCTATACTGGAATTGTTCTATCGAAATGCGGCGGGGGTTCGCTGCGGTCACTTTCAAGCATCACGCTCAAACGAGGAGAAACATGAACAAACCCTCCAAAATCGCCATTGGACTCGCCTTCGCTGCCATGGCAGCCGCTGGCACCGCTTCTGCTGCTGACAACTGGACCAACGTTGACGGTCACGTCTGGAAAGACAGCTACGGTGACTGCTGGCGCGATGCTTACTGGACGCCGGCCACTGCTGCTACCGAATGCGGCAAGCCTGTTGCAGCTCAGACGCCTGTCGTCGCCCCGACGGCCAGCAAGGTCGTCCTGAACGCAGACACCTTCTTCGACTTCGACAAGTCCAACCTCAAACCCGAAGGCAAGCAGGTTCTGGATCAAGTGGCGCAACAAGCCACCTCCATCAACCTGGAAACGGTCATCGCTACCGGCTACACCGACTCCATCGGTAGCGCCGCCTACAACCTGAAGCTGTCGCAACGCCGTGCTGATTCGGTCAAGAATTACCTGATCAGCAAGGGTGTCCCGGCTGACCACATCTACGCTGAAGGCAAGGGCAAGACCAACTTCGTCGCGACCAACAAAACGCGCGAAGGCCGTGCGAAGAACCGTCGCGTGGAAATCGAAATCGTCGGTACCCGCAAGTAATTCCTGGGTGACCGCTCCGTCCCATGACAAGTGGGGCGGATACAATAGGGTTCCGCTTCGGCGGAGCCCTATTTTTTTGGAGTCTCTCTTCAATGCCCAGTAATGTCCACCCTGCCGAACTCGACAAATTCAGCGCCCTTGCCTCAGGCTGGTGGGATCCACAGGGAGAACTGAAAACCCTGCACGACATCAACCCCCTGCGCCTGGACTGGATTCGGACACAGGCGGGGCCCCTGGACGGGCAGGCCATCGTCGACATCGGCTGCGGGGGCGGCCTGCTGTCCGAGGCCATGGCTAGCGAAGGCGCGCAGGTCACAGGCATCGACCTGGCGGCTGAATCGCTGCAAATTGCGCGCTTGCACGGGCATGAATCCGGGGTCCAGGTGCAGTACGAATGCATCAGCGCGGAAGACTTTGCCACACAGCACGCCGGCCAATTCGATCTCGTCACCTGCATGGAACTGCTCGAACACGTCCCCGATCCGGCATCGGTGGTCCGGGCTTGCGGGCAACTGGTCAAACCGGGTGGTACCGTGTGCTTCTCGACACTGAACCGTAACCCGAAGTCTTTCCTGTTTGCGATCGTAGGGGCAGAATACCTGCTGCGCATGTTGCCTCGTGGCACGCACCAATACGAACGCTTCATCACACCCAGTGAGCTGGCCTCGGCTGCCCGCCTGGCCGGTCTGGAAGTCTCCACGCTGTCGGGTCTGGGTTACCAGCCGCTTACCCGGCACTACCAACTGACGACCGACGCCAGCGTGAACTACCTCATGGCAACACGACGCCCCCTTTGATCCGGCCCCCATGCACGCACTCGTTCTCTTTGACTTCGATGGTACTTTGGCCGACACGGCCTTCGATCTGGCAGAAGCCGCCAACCGCCAGCGTACCCGTGAGGGGCTACCGCCACTCCCCTATGAAGCCCTACGCCCGTACGCTTCACACGGCGCCCGCGGCCTGCTGAAGGCCGCGCTGGACCTGGACAAGACCGACGAACGCTATGAGCTCGTTCGTCAGCAGTTCCTGCGCGACTACGCCGAAATCATGAACGACCATACCCAGCTCTTTCCAGGCATTCCAGAACTGCTGGCACAGCTCGATAACCAAGAGTACCCCTGGGGCATCGTCACCAACAAATCAGAGTTGCTGGCCTGGCCCATGGTGCGGCATCTGAATCTCCAGGGCCGATGCCGCGTGGTCGTCTGCGGCGACACCACCCCTAATCCCAAACCGCATCCAGACCCCCTGCTGCACGCCGCCCACCAGCTGGGGCAATTGCCGGCGCGCAGCCTGTATGTCGGCGACGACCAGCGTGACATTCAGGCCGGCAAGGCGGCAGGGATGGCGACCGTCGCTGCCGGCTATGGTTATTGTTCTCTCGACGACCCGCATACCTGGGGAGCCGACGCAATCGCGCAATCACCGACCGAACTCTGGCCCCTTATTTCAACGTGGGCCAAAGCGCTCACACCACCCTGATCAGTTCCGACACCCTGAATCCATCAGCCGAGCCCCCATCACCTACCATTCAAAGGAAACCCATGGCCTCATCCACCCTTCGCATTGGCATCGCCGGCTACGGCAACCTGGGGCGTGGCGTCCTTGCTGCCATCGCTCAACAATCCGACATGCAGCTGGTCGGCGTTTTCACGCGGCGGGACCCGAGCTCGCTTCAATTGCCGGATTCATCCATCCCCGTGCATCGCCTGCAGGACGCATCCTCACACCAGCACGACATCGACGTCATGATCCTCTGCGGCGGCTCGAAGGACGACTTGCCTGTGCAAGGCCCCCAACTCGCACAATGGTTCAACACGGTGGACAGTTTTGACACGCACCCCAAGATCCCGCAGTACTTCGAGGCGGTCGACGAGGTCGCGCGGACACACAAACACCTGAGCCTGATCTCCATTGGCTGGGACCCGGGTTTGTTTTCAGTCAACCGGGTCATGGGCGAATCCATCCTGCCTTCGGGGACGAACTACACGTTCTGGGGCAAAGGCGTGAGCCAGGGGCACTCGGACGCCATCCGGCACGTGGCCGGGGTCAAAGGCGGCGTGCAGTACACGGTGCCCGTCCAGGCCGCCCTGGAGCAAGTACGAGCAGGCCGCAACCCCACGCTCTCCACGCGGCAAAAGCACACGCGTGAATGCTATGTAGTGCTGCAGCCCGGCGCAGACGCCAAGCGGGTGGAGCACGACATCGCCACCATGCCGGACTACTTCGCCGACTACGACACCACGGTGCACTTCATCTCGGAAGAAGCGCTCAAGCGCGACCATTCGGGCATGCCGCACGGGGGATTCGTGCTGCGCAGCGGCCAATCCGGGCACGGGGACTCCCAAGTCATCGAGTTCTCGCTCAAGCTGGCCAGCAACCCGGGCTTCACGGCCAGCGTGCTGGTCGCCTATGCGCGCGCGGCCTGGCGCATGAAGGCAACCGGCCAAACGGGCGCCCGCACCGCGCTCGACGTAGCACCAGGCTGGCTCTCACCCAAGTCCGCCGAGCTACTCCGCAAGGAGCTGCTCTGATGACACACGAGCCCACCGCCGCGTCCGCGTCGGCGGTTCTTGAATTCTGGCGAGCAGCCGGTCCGCAACGCTGGTTCACCAAAGACCCTGAATTCGACACCGAATTCAGGGAGCGCTTCCACGATGCCCACTTCGCAGCGGCGCGCCAGGAGCTGGAGGCATGGTTGAAGATGCCCGAGTCCGCCCTGGCGCTGATTCTGCTACTGGATCAATACCCCAGGAACGCCTTTCGCGGCACGGGCCACATGTTTGCCACCGATGGCCTCGCCCTGCACTACGCGCGCCTGACCTTGCCAAAGCTGGAACACATCGAGCCGGCGCTACACAGCTTCGTCTGCCTGCCCTACATGCACGCCGAATCGCTCAAGGTTCAGAACGAGGCCGTGGCACTTTACCGCGAGCACGTGCCCGATTCATTGCACTGGGCCGTCGTGCACCGCGACATCATTGCTCAATTCGGGCGCTTTCCGCACCGGAACGCACTGCTGGGCCGCACCACAACCGCCGAAGAACAGGCATTTCTCGACAGCGGCGGGTTCGCCGGCTAGGCGGCGTCGGGCGCACCAAGCCACTAGTGCCTGCGCGGCCCGCACGTCTGGTATCGCCGGGAGACTTATGATGAAGGCTGTCTCACAGATCCTAAATCAGGAGATCTTCCATGGAATCCGCGATGTATCCGCACCCCAGTGCCGAATTGGCCAAACGCCGCTCAGAGCTCGCGCCTGAGCCGCTCGCTGCGTTCAAGGCCTTCAGCAAGGCCGTATTCGCGCCTGGGGCACTGGACGCCAAGACCAAGCAACTGATTGCGGTGGCCGTAGCGCACGTCACGCAATGTCCATATTGCATCAAAGGCCACACAGAAGGCGCTACCCGTGCCGGAGCCACCGACGCAGAAATCATGGAAGCCATCTGGGTCGCAGCCGAGATGCGCGCCGGCGGGGCTTACGCCCATTCGAACCTGGCGCTGCAAACCCTGCACGAGCTGCACGAAAACAAAAAGTAGCGCCGGCTCCCGCCGGATCAATGCAAGGTTCTGGGATCTGGCGGGACTTCGTCGCGGCATTCTACCGCGCTGTACTCATCCACCCGCAAGTCGGGCGAACCCACCGCCGCCTCCCAGCTTCGCAGAGGCACGCAGGTTTGCAGCCGTACGATGGCCTGATGAATCAGGGCCTCGTGCAGATCGTGCCCCACTCCCGAGGCGATATCGAGGGTCACGTCCGCATTCAAATCGGCAAATCGGGCGTGTACCTGGCGCGCCTGGTCCACCGGCGCGACACGGTCTTGTGCACCATGCAACAAATGCAGCGTGGTGGCTGCAGGCGCGGTGTCCGGCAAAGTTGCAAAGCGCGTGGAAAAAAGCAACGCACGCCCTGCCACCCCATCATGAGTGCACGCGGCCAGGCCGACGGCCGCCCCTTCCGAGAATCCCACGACAGCCGTCTGCTGCGCACGCAGACCATGCTGTTGCTGCCAGTTGCGTATGTCGCACACCAACGCAACCGCCGCATCGTCTACCAGACGCACATAGGCTTCTGCATCGGGGCTTTCGTGCGCAATCCATCGCCGTGCCTCGCCCTCGCCAAAGGGGGCATAGGGCTGAATGATGACAGCCGCAGGGAATGCCTGGCGGGTAGCTGCCACCAGATTCAGAAGTTGCATGGGCCCGGCGGACTCACCATGCAGCAATACGAATAGCTGTGCGGCAGGCTGCTGTGTCGGAAGGATTAGCAAAGGATCAAGTGGCATCGCGATCATCTTGACTTCAGGGGACGGACAATACCCCGATTGATTCAGGATATCCCAGTTTGACCGGCAGGCACAGACACGACGGGCCGGACGCATTTGAGCGCCCAGCCCGCCTTGCGATTTCCTGGGCCCAGAGGCCCTGGGGTTCTTACGAAATCAATGCAACGAAGCCAGCTTCACGTTCTTTTCACCCAGCGCATGCGCCACGTCGTACATGGCCTGATTCAAGATCTTGTGGGTGTTTTCATCGGCACCATGACCGAACTTGACGTCAATGTCGGCCATGACTTGATTGTGCAGCTTGTGCGAAATGGCCTTGTCGAACAGGTACCCTGCCCAGAAGGCGCCATCCGGTGCCGTACCGGCGGCCACCAGGGTCTTGGCAAGCTTCACGCCTTTGAGGTCTGCCGGCGCAGCGGGCAGCTTGACGCCCGCTTCAGTGGCACGCTTCAGGCCGTCGTTGATGGCAAACGTCATGCCAGCGATGAAGCCCTTGACGTCTTTTTCGCCATATTGCTTGGTCAGCTTGGCGACTTCGGCATTCACGGTCTTTTCCCCGAGCATCGAAACCAAGGCCTTGTCGAAAGTGAAGTTTTTAGCACCGCCACCGGCTGCAACCAACGCCGCAGTTGCTTCAAGTGCGGGAGCCCCTTCATAGACTGGGCCGCCAAACCAATTCATGGCGTGAGACATTTCAGTCTTTTGCGACGTGGCGGCGTTGGCCGTCATCATGGTGCCGCTCATGGCAAGGCCAAGGGCCGCGACGAGAACCAGCGGCGCTGCGGTCAGTTTACGGGAGATCTTCATGATGCTTTCCTTTCAAGTTCAAGAGCACGGATGCCGGCAGCCCTACGCTGCCTGTCCACCCAGCGCCCGCAAATAGGCGGGGAACCCCCCGTCAGGGTATAAATCATTGAGCTGCGCCAAGACATGCGCAGGCAGAAGTTCTTCGAGACGATGACCCAGGCCCTGGCAGATGGCTGCAAGCCCCAGGTTCTGGCGCACGAAGTCGGCGGCCAGTTCGACCACCAGTTGCTGGCGAGTGGTCATGCCTTCGGCCACGCCGTCGCCCACCTGCCCCACCAAGGCAACGGTTTGATCGGCCACCAGCACCAGCCAGCGCGTGCCGCCCCCCGGAGCCAGTGCATAGCGGTGAATGTCACCCTGGCAGCCGCCACAGACGCCGTCGCAGGCCTGCAAACACAACGTAGTGATCCGGACCCCACGCGCCGCAGCCTGCTGCAAGGCTGGTGCCAATACCGAGGCATCCGCCGACTGAATCGCGACGAGCAGCGAGCTTTGGCAATTACGAATGACCTCTTCGCCCTTGGACAGGAGCTCTTTGCCGCGCAGATTGAAGACCGGTGCAGGTTCATGCGCCGGCGCTTTCTGAGTCAGAGTGCGTTGCGCGGCCTCAAGTGCCTGGTGATGGTCGGATTCGAGCTTGCGCAGCAGTTGCGCAGGCGGGACGGCCACATAGCGCTGGCCGCCTTCATGTTCGATACGCAGCAAGGCCCCACGCAACAGCAGCTTTTCAGCCACGGCATAAATGTTGGCGCGTGGGATGCCTGTTTTCTTGGCCAGGCCGTAGCCATTGAGTTCGCCTTCACCTACCAATGCGGCGTAAGCACGTGCTTCGTATTCCGAGAACCCCAGCTGCTGCAAGGCAGTGACTGTATCCATGACCAGATGATCATTAGTAGTTGTTTGTATAGCTACTATATTCCAACGGTGCCAAAAAAGGCAACCCGACAAAACGGACCCATGTGGAGAGCGTTGCGCGACTGACCCATCCGAAGCCACCGTCCCGGCGCGGCAGCCCGATGCGGAGCTTGGGCTTCCTGACCTATGATGAGAGCTATTTCAACGTGAGGTCAGGAATGAAGATCGCAATCGTGGGAGCTGGAGGGGTCGGCGGGTACTTCGGGGCATTGCTGGCCCGCAGCGGCACTGATGTCACATTCATTGCACGCGGGGCCCATTTGGCCGCCCTGCAGCAACACGGGCTGCTGATCGAAAACACCGAAGGCGAAAACATCCACGTTCCCAACGTCAAGGCGGTGGAAAATCCCGCTGCCATTGGCCCAGTCGACCTGGTGTTCCTGGCCGTCAAGCTGGCGGACTCCGAAAAGACCGCCCGCACGCTGCACCCGCTCTTCGGGCCGCAGACTTGCATCGCGTCATTTCAGAACAGCGTGGGCAAGGACGACATCTTGCGGCGCGAATTCGGCGACCCACCTGTCATGGGCGGAGTCGCGTACATATCGGCCTATATCGACCGGCCGGGCGTCATCCGCCACGTCGGGGGATTACACAAACTGGTGTTTGGTGAATTCGACGGCAACCGCTCGCCCAGGGCCCTGGCCTTCTTGCAAGCGTGCCAGGCAGCCGGCTTTGACGCAGAGCTGACCGACGACATTCGTAAAAAAATCTGGGAGAAATTCGTGCTGCTGGTGGGGATCTCCGGCGCCACAACCACCATGCGCAAAGGCATAGGCCCCATTCGCGACAACCCGCTCACGCGCCAATTTTTGTTGGACCTGATGCAGGAGACCGCTGCAGTGGGTCGAGCCCAGGGAGTGGCCCTGCCTGAAAACTATGCGCGCGATCGACTGGAATTCACGCACAAATTTCCGGCCGACATGACGGCGTCGATGACCCAGGACCTGAAGTTGGGCAAGCCGCTGGAAGTCATGTGGCTCAGTGGCGCGGTCACCGAGATGGGGGCGCAGTTAGGCGTACCCACCCCGGCCAACCGGGCCGTGCGGGATATCCTCGCTCTCTATGCCGAAGGCGACCCCAAAGAGGCAGCAGCTCCCAAGCGCTGATCCGGTCGCGGTGCATGGTGGTGCGGTGGGACCGCTCACACCTGCGAAGCATTACCGTCGAAACAACGCATTCAGCTCAGGATGCGACGCGGCGCCGGCAAACCCGTCAAAGCGCCCTTCTTGCTGCAGGATGCGGGCGGCGCGCTGCAGCCCGCTCCAGGCCGCCCGCGCCAGTGCACCGCCGACGCTGACGCGGCGCACCCCCAACGCAGCAATATCGTCCAAGGTCAGATCAGACGCAGATCCCACGAGCAAGTTGACCGGCTTGGGTGCCACCGCCTGAACCACCGCAACGATCTGTTCGCGCGTGTGAATGCCAGGCGCATACAGGCAATCGGCACCTGCCTCGGCATAGGCCTTCAGCCTCGCCAGGGTGTCCGGCAAATCTGCGCGTCCCACGATGAAGTTTTCGGCGCGCCCCACCAGCAAAGTGTCGCCGCCTGACTCATCGATGGCCACGCGCGCGGCTCGCAGCCGCGCGACTGCGTCGGCCAGATCACGCACTGGTGCCTCACGATCACCCGTGGAATCCTCGATCGAAAGTCCGGCCACGCCGGTATCGACCGCCATGCGAACGCTCTCGGCAACGCCTTCCGGGGTGGCCGCATGCCCGCCTTCAAAATCGGCGTTGACGGGTAAATCCGTGGCCTGCACCAGCGTACGCAGGTGTTCCAGCACACCCTCGCGCGCCACCCCGCCGTCAGGACGTCCTTGGGACCAGGCAAAGCCCGAACTCGTCGAGGCCAGCGCCTTGAACCCCAAAGACTGCAGATAGAGGGCACTGCCCACGTCCCAGGGATTGGGGATGAGAAAGCAGCCTTGCTCGTGTAACGCCCTGAAGGCGGCGCGCTTTTGTTGAATGGTGAAAGACATGAGACCTCCGAACGAGGCCCGGCCACAGGCGGGCGATCCCTTCTGTTTTACTACGGACGGCTGGCCCCCGGGGGCCACCAGCCGTCACACTCAAGCCGTGGTCAATGAGACGCAGCCACCATCCTGCGGCGGCGCGCCAGCCAGAGGCCCAGTACGACCACCAGCGCAGCCCCAGCGATCTCGGCGCCGATCTTCAGTGCGGGCTGAGCGCCAAACTCGGCCACGATCACCTGATCGGTCACCAGCATGCCGCCTGCGATCCAGCCCAAGAGACCCGCGCCCAAGGTGACGACCACCGGGAACCGGTCAATCAGCTTGAGCACCAGCGTACTGCCCCAGACGATGATGGGCACGCTCAGCAGCAGGCCGAAGACCACCAGAATCAGGTGATGATCCGAATGCGCCTGCTGCGCAGCCGCAGCAATGGCCACTACGTTGTCCAGGCTCATGACCAGATCTGCCACGATAATCGTGCGAATGGCGGCCAGCACGGACGCGCTCGCATGAACGTCGTCCTGCGAGTGGTCATCCGGCAACAGCAGTTTGACGCCGATCCACACCAGCAGCAGTGCACCCACGACTTTCAGGAACGGAACTCCCAGTAGCGTCATGGCAAAGGCGATCAGGATGATCCGCAGCACAATCGCCCCGACGGTACCCCATAAAATACCTAGGAAGCGCTGGCGGTGCTCCAGCTTGCGACACGCCAGCGCGATCACGACGGCGTTGTCGCCCCCCAGCAGGATGTCGATGAGGACGATCTGAAAAACCGCCGTCCAGTTCAACAATTCAAAAAATTCGATCATGGATGCTCCTGTGGTCGAAATCGAACCAAAACCTGGACAGGCCCATCCGGCGCATGACATTTTTTGGATTTATCCAAAAACTGCCAGAAACAGCTGCCAAAAACGAAAATGGCCTGGACCGCGAAACGGGCCCAGGCCATTCCCAGAGAGGAGACGCACCTTGCCCGTACAGGCAAGGTCTTGCTCGCAACTTTTGTTGCCTGCGCACCGGGTGTCGATGAAGACGCCGTCTTGACGATGCAGCAGAAGGTGAGCTACTCCCCTTGGTCTGCAAAGTATAAACGAATCGGTGCCCCGATGCAGCCCCTCATGGCCTCAGCGTCGTCATGCAGGGGTTGCACAGGCACCGCCCGGCTTGCGGGCTACTCCGACTGCTCTCGACGCCGTTCGTCACCCCGATGACGGCCGCCACTGTCTTGGCGCGGTGCCGCCCGCTCCTGTGGACGCGGCGCCGGACGGCTCTCTGCCTGGCGTGGTGCAGCCTGAGGCCGGGGTGCACGCTGCTCAAAGTGCGCTGGTTCAGGCGCCTGCGGCCGTGCCCTGGGTGATTCCTGCCTCATTTCGGGCCGAGGCTGCTGCATCTGCGGCCGATGCTGCTGCGCCTCGGGCCTGGACTGTTGTGTCTCGGGTCTCGATGGCTGAGCACCCGGGCCCGGACGTTGCATTTCAGATCTTGGCTGCTGCGGCCGAGCCTCGGGGCGGGATTGCTGAAACTCGGGGCGTGCCTGAGATGCCGCCGGACGCCCTGCCTGCGGTGCCATGGCCGGCCTCGCCTGCTCACGAGCGGCAGGCGCAGCACCTGCGCGTTCCGGCTGCAAGGGCTTGCCGCTGGTAAAGCGGCTGCGATTGGTATCGAAGCGTTGCGACGGGTTGTGCAAGGCCTGATTACGCAAGTTGTCTTGCACCCGAGTGGGTGCGGTCCTGTGCTGATTCGCGAACGCACGTTGCTGCACCGTGGCTTGAGCTCGCACGCCTCCCCGGCCACCGTTGTAGCTCACGCGATTGACCGTCACGTTGCGAATGACCGTCTTGTCCACGTAGGTGTTGTGGATGTTGGTCACATTCACATGGCTGACGGCGGTGTTGTAGTAGAAGTGGCGATCCCTCCAACGGCCGCCCTCATAGCCCGCACCAAAATAGCCAAAGCCATAATTGATACCGCCGTAAAAGCCGACCTCAGGCCCCCAATAGCCTCGGTGCCAATGATAAAAGCCATCGGACCAGCCCCACCAGCCCGGTGTCCACAGCAGGCCCACCGTGGGGGGCAAGACCCAGGCACCACCGACCCAGTAAAAATAGCCTGCCGGAGCCCAGGCCCAATAGCCCGGAGTCCAGATGTATCCCGGGCCGGGAACCACCGGCTGTTCATAGACCGGCAGCGGCGGCGGTTCAGTACCGACCGATATGGTGGCGCCCACCCCTCCGGGGCCCACGCCTACACCCACACTGACGTCTGCGGCCGCCACTGGTGAAAATGCCAGACCCGGCAACCCAATCAAGCTCGCCAAAAGCACAGTCGTCGCAACACGTTTCATAATGACCTCGCTGATCGATTCATGACGCTCGGAAATCGCCTGTTTCACCGAAAAAGACGAAGGAGCACTCATCGAACGAGGTCATTGTAACGACGCTATTTTTGCAAAAACTGCCTGCTGCTGTAGCAAACTGGTCACGTTTACTACCAAACCTGGCAGCAACGTGCAGCGATCTCCACAATCTTCACGATCGTGCCCAAAGTCTTCACAAAGAGGCTGGAACTGGTTCGCCCAGATTCATCATCAAGCGGTTGGCCCAGGCAAAAATCGAAACCACGTGCAGCAGATCCAAGACTTCCAAGTCAGTGAGGCCCAGGTCTTTCAAAGGCTGGACATCCGCCGCTCCAAAGCCTGAAGGATCAGTCGTCAGGCGCGCCGCAAACCGGGTGATGGCGCGTTCACGGTCGGACACACCTGCGGTGAGAGGATCATCGAACACCTGTGCCACCGTATCGTTACGCTTGGCCAATTGTTCGAATCGCTGCGAATGCACCGATGAACAATAGACGCAGCCATTGATGCGTGAAACCGTCAGCGCCGCAAGCTCACGCTCGGCACGCGGCAAACCTCCGGGGGCATACATGATGGCGTTATAGGCCTCGGAGCGCCGTTCGAGCAGCCCGGGTTGATGGATCAGCGTCAGGTAGTAGTCGGATGTGCGCGCCTGAGGATGGCTCATCTCAAGGACGGCCAACTGCTCTGGCGTGGCCTGCTCGGGTTTGACGACACGCAGCCACGACTGCCAGCCAAGCGGCTCGTCCGTAAAGCCGTTTTTTTGTATGAAGGTGCTCATTTCGACTCCGTTGCCTGCAATGCCCGCAACCCCACGACCATGCGAATCTGATACGAAAGAAACGCAATCAGCTGAGCCAGCGTGACGATGTCGGGATCTTCCAGGCCTGCATGCCGTAACGCACGGATGGCCTCGCGGTCGCCTTCGGCAGGGCGGCAGATCAGCGTCTGCGTGAAGACCAGCATGGCCGCCAGGCGTGGAGAGACCGACGCATCCGGCACATCGGCCTCGAGGCGCCCACACAATGCTGCGTCGTCTGGAACCTGGTCGCGATAATGCTGCGCCAAACCGTCCGCACGCGACAACTGGCACGCGTAAAAGGCGATCAGCAGGCGCTCGCGGCAACTGATACCGGTGCCTGAAGGGTCAAAGAACAGTTCGTAGCTCTGCTGAGTCGCGCGCGCTACCTTCTGGCGCCCCTGGCGCACGCCTTGGACGGCACCGCCCGGGACCAGACCCGCCGCTCGATCGATGACGTCCTGAGCGAGGCCTTGCTCAAGCGCGGCTGAAGAGGGTTCAGGCATCATTTTCCTGTGTGCTCCTGTGAGAGGCGCCCCGGGGGGCAGGCGTCCATTCATCACCCAGCAGCTCAGGCTCGGCATACGCACGAATGGCATCGTAATGGCGATCGATCTGCTCTGAAAAGAGTCGGCTGACCAGTGCGTGGGCGACGCGCTGCGCGCCTTCGCTCACGGCCGGAATGTCGCCGGACACCGTCCCATGGGAGAGTGTCGCCGGATAGCAGAGGCAATGAATGCGGGACAACCCCGGCAGCAGATGCCCCGCCTTGGGCTGAAACTCAAACCCAGGGCCCAGATCGGGGGCGCCGGCAAGCTCCGGATCTTCCTGGCCTGCCGCCGGGGTATATCGGTCGCCCCACAAGCGCACGTGCGGGGCAATTACGTTGAATTCTGGGCGGACTGACCAATCGACCTTGAACCCGGTCGCTGCCACCAGGAAATCGACCTCGGACACGCCCTCAGGGGTTTGCAGGTGCAGGGTGTCACCGTGCTGAGTTACTCCCAGAACGGGGGTACCGACGCGAAAGAAGGCGTTGTCATGGCGTGAGACCCGCAGCACGCTAGCGTGTGGGGGCGGCACCTGCTGTTCGTTGATGTAATGCCGAATGCGCCACTTCCAGTCATCCGGCAGGTCCTTGTATCCCAGAGTGAACCCGGCGCTCCCGGCGCCCTTGCCCTTGTTCACACGCGGGATGACATTACGGCGAATGAACAGGTCGACACGTTTGGCGCCATGCTCCAACGCAGTCGCGGCGCTGTCCATGGCCGAAGCGCCTGCCCCTACTACGCCCACGCGCAAACCGCGCAAAGCGCCGTAATCCATCACATCGGACGAGTGGGCCCACAGTCGACGGTCCAGGTGCTGCACGAATGCAGGAACCGAAGGCCCTCCCAGGCCAGCTCGGCCCGTCGCCAGCACCACGTGGCGAGCTCGAACCGTGAGAGGCCCCGCGGGCGATCGCAGGCTGAGTTCCACATGATCGGCATGCGGCACGATGCGCTCCACCCGATGCTCATTGCAGACGTCCAGATGCATGACCTTGCGATACCAGCGCAGGTAATCCATCCACTGCAAGCGCGGGATCTTATCCAGAACGTCCCAGTCGGCTGCCCCGAACTGAGCCAGAAACCAGGCTTGAAACGTAAGAGACGGAAGCCCCAACGCCGGCCCGGTCAGCTGCTTGGGAGAACGCAAGGTTTCCATGCGTGCAATCGTGGCCCAAGGTCCTTCCATCCCTTGAGGTGCCTGGTCGTAGATACGTGCCGCCACACCCAGATGAGTCAGGGCGGTGGCTGCTGCCAGCCCGGCCATCCCGCCGCCGATGATCGCCACGTCCAGCAAGGCCTCACCTTCTACCGCGCTGGGCAGCACCCACGGTTTGGCCGGCAGGTCCAGCCAATGAAGGTCTTCGGCCAAGCGCCGCTCCAGTTCGGCCAGGCCGACAGGGCCGGTGGAATGCATCTGTGTCGTGCTTTTCATGTTGGACCACCGACCCGGACCCAGCGTCTTCGGGGCCCTCGGCTGCGGTGTACGATAATTGCCTGGAGCTAGTCTTTCATGCCCACCTTATCGCAACAAGCGGGTTATTTAAAAAGTAGCCTTCGTCATCTGCAAAGACCGATGAGTTATGACCTCGTAGATTTACGGTTGTTCGTCGCCGTCGCCGACGAAGGCAACATCTCCCGCGGGGGGGCCGCCTGCTTTCTGGCGCCATCTTCGGCCAGCTTGAGGATCAAGAATCTGGAAGCCACGCTAGGCACCTCGCTGTTCCAAAGAGGCGCGCGCGGTGTGAGCCTGACGGAGGCCGGCGAAACCATGTTGCGTCGGTGTCGGGCCTGCCTGGCCGAACTCGAACAGATGCACGCCGATCTGGCCCCCTACGCCAAAGGGATCAAGGCCCACGTGGCGTTGTCGGCCAGCAGCACGGCCATCGGGTCTTTTCTTCCCAACGACCTGCAGTTATTTTTGCGCGACTACCCGGAAGTGCGCGTCGCCATGTCCGAGCGGCTGAGCCACGAAACGCTGGCCGCCGTGGCCAGCGGCCAGGCAGACGTAGGCATCGTAACCTGGGACGGTCACCACCCCGACCTCGACTTCATACCCTACCGCACCAACGAACTGACCGCCGTACTCCCTGCAGGCGACGCCTGGGCCACTCGCTCTGCCCTGAGCTTCACCGAATGTCTGGAAAGGCCTTTCGTCTGCCCGCAGAGCAGCTCGGCCATCTATACCTTCATCGTCAACAAGGCCGCCGCACTGGGCCAGCGGCTCGATGTCCGGATACAGGTGACGAGCTTCGGCGCCATGATTTCCATGATTCGCGCAGGCGCTGGCATTGGCATCTTGCCCCGTCCTGTACTGCAGCTCTTCAACTGCGACGACGTCCACATCCTGCCTCTGACCGACGAATGGGCGACCCGTCCCTTGCGCATCTGCGTCCACAAAAGGACGACGCTGTCGCCGTACGTACAGGCACTGGTGGCCTGCCTGCAGGCAGCCCGAGAAACTCCGTTCGACCCCGGCCACAACCAATCGTCACAGACCTGATTCCGACGCGTTCAGTGCCCGTAACCCGTATGGGCCAAGGTGGACAAAGCTGCCAGGGACGTTTGGGAAGACAGGCCCAGCGCGGGCAATAGTTCGTTGGCCGACGTGAAATCCCGCCCATATGCCGCTGAAATCAGTGCAATGCCGGCCTCATGCAGGTGGGCAGGGCACCCTGCCATGCGGCCCAGCCGAGCCATGGGCACCAGGCCATACGGCACATCTTCAAGCACGTAGCGGCTTTCAGATGTCTTCGGGCCCTGACCCCGATGCCCATGCAGGAACATCTCCTGGTTCATGGTTGACACGTCTGCTTGCGGTACATGGAAGGACTGCGAGAAATGCTCCCGCACCGTCTTCACTCTCAGTCCCAGCGCCGCGGCAATAGCCAGCCGCTCGGCATCCAGCGCCTCGATGATGCGCCCCACTGCAGGGGTGACATTCTGGCACTGCACCCAGGTTTCTGCCCGCTCCATGCGCGTGAGGTTCAAGAGCGCGATCCCCAGATGATTCTGGGGATTGAGATTGCTGAGCGCAATCGCCAACAGCCCATCCCGGGCCGCAAACCGATCCCCAAAGAGCGCCTTGCATAGTGCCAGCCCTTCGTCCAGACGGGCGTAAGGCAAGGTCGTGGCATCGACTCGATCGCGTACGGAAGACACCTGGACCTCGGAAGGCCCTGGCTGCGAGGCCGTCAACAAGGTCGTCCCCCAGGCGACGATGAGTGGGCACGCTGCCCCCCGGTCGGCCATGAGGCGCGAAAGATACAGCGCCCCCAGTGACAGATGCGAACTGATGATGACCGTTTGATCGGCACGCAGATGGGGCGCTGCCGCTTCCAGCGCCGCCTTGTGCCCATACGCGGGCAAGGCGAGAACCACCACCTGCGCATCACGCACCGCCTGCGCGCAATCTGCAGCGACGTCAACGACACAGTCACCTTGAACTTCACCCTGCGCGACCAGTGCAGCCCCTTGCGCCAGCGTAGCCGTACGCCGGCCCGATGGCGACCAGAGCACGGGCTCATGCCCGCCTTGTGCCAGAAACGCCGCCATGCCAAAACCGATGGCCCCCGCGCCCAGAATACCGACACGCATCCTCATTTCAATGACTCAGTACCTTGGCCAGAAACTGTCGCGCCCGTTCGGTGCCTGGCGCTTCGAAGAACTGGTCCTTGGGCGAGTCTTCGAGGATCTCGCCCGCATCCATGAAGAGCACACGCTCGGCCACTCGCTTGGCGAACCCCATCTCGTGTGTGACCACCATCATGGTCATCCCTTCGGTAGCCAGCGATTGCATGACTTCAAGCACCTCGTTGACCATTTCGGGGTCCAGCGCCGAGGTGGGTTCGTCGAACAGCATGGCCTTGGGATCCATGGCGAGTGCACGCGCAATGGACACCCGCTGCTGCTGCCCGCCCGAGAGTTGCCCCGGACGGCTCGACAGCTTGCTGGCCAAACCCACGCGCGCCAGCAACTGCTCGGAGCGGGAATCTGCCTCGGCGCGCGAACGCTTGAGCACGTGAACCTGCGCCAGGCTGACATTCTGCAGTGCCGTCATATGCGGATAGAGTTCGAAATTCTGAAACACCATGCCGATCTTGCGCCGCAGCAGCGGCAGATCCGTATGACGGTCGCCCACCGAAACACCATCTACGGTGATACGCCCCTGGTTGAAGGGCACCAATCCGTTGACGCACTTGATGAGCGTGCTTTTGCCCGAGCCGGAGGGACCGCAGATGACCACGACCTCGCCCAATTTGACGGTGGCCGAACACCCCTTAAGCACTGTCGCGCGCCCGTATTGCTTGTACACATCCTCAAGCGTGATCACTTGCTACCTCTTGCTTTATAAAACGCCACGCTCCGGGAGAGCACGAAGCAGATCACCAGATACACCACGGCCACAAAGGTGTAGACCTCGATCGGGCGATTGTCGCGTTGCGCGACCACACTGGCAGCCGTCATGAAATCGGTCAGAGCCACCACATAGACCAGCGAAGTATCCTGGAACACGATCACGATCTGGTTGATCACCAGCGGCACCATGGCCCGGATGGCCTGAGGAATCACCACCAGCCAGAGCGCCTGCGACGGCTGCATGCCGGTAGCCAGCGCGGCTTCAGTCTGCCCGCGCCGCACACTGAGAATGCCCGCGCGCACGATCTCGCAATAAAAGGCGGCTTCGAACAGCACAAAAGCCACCAAGGCCGAGCCCAGTGCGCTGATGGGGTGACCGATCACCAGCGGCACCAGAAAATAAAACCAGAACAAGACCAGGATGAGCGGCACGCTGCGCATCACCGTCACGTATGACGTCGCGAACCCCGCCAGAACGCGGCTGCGGGAGAGCCGCATCAGCGCCAGACCAAAGCCCAATGCAATCCCGCCCGCCGAGGCCACCACGACCAGCATCAGACTGAGCAGCATGCCCTGGCCCAGATACTGCCAGTTGCGAACGATGATGCTCCAGTCAAACCCGTTCATGGCTCGCTCGCTTCTTGGCGCAATTCACCAAAACGCGCATTCAGAAAGCGCATGAATCCCGTGACGCACAGCCCCAGCAGCAGATAAGCCACCGTGGCTGCCGCAAACGCCTCGAGCCCATGAAACGTGTAGTTCTCGATCTGCCGACTTTGCCCAGTGAGTTCGAGCACGCCAATGGTCAGGCTGATGGAGGACATCTTCACGGTAATGAGGAATTCGGAGGTCAGCGGCGCAATGATGGCCCGCAGCCCCAGGGGAAACAGAATCAGCCGAAAGGCCTGCACGGGGCGCAGGCCCGTCGCCAACGCAGCCGGCAGCAGCTGAATCCCCACAGCCTCAATGCCGGCACGCACTTGCTCGGCCACCCGTGCGCCCGAAAACAGACCGATGGCGATGATGGCCGTGGTGACCTCGGGGTGCGGCATGCCACGCTTGAGCCACATCCCGAGATCGTTGGGCACCACGTTCGGCACCACGAAATACCATAGGAACAACTGCACCAGCGCGGGGATATTACGGAACACCTCGACATAGAGGGCCCCCACCAGTTGGAGCGGCCGATTCGGCAGGCTGCGCAGCGCCCCGAACACCGTACCCAGCACCAAGGCCAGTGCCCAACTGCCGAGACTGATGAGAACCGTCCAGCCCAGACCGGTCCAGAGCCAGTCCCGATACGGCAGCTGCAGCAGAATGCTCCAATCCCACTGATAATCCATGGACGGCTAACCGCTTATTCCGGATACGAATAGGTCTCCCAGGCGGCCCGCAGACGCGGGCTGATCTTCAGGTTGTACGGCCCAAACCACTTGTTGAAGATCTTTTCTGCCTGACCGGACTCGAACATCTGCGCCATGGAGTGATTCACGATCCACATGAAGGTCGGATTGTTCTTGGGCACCATGAAAGCCTGAGGTGCATACCCGTATTCAGGGCCCACGACGGCCAGGGCCTTCGGGTCTTGCGCACTCTTGATCAGATGCAGGAACGCGCTGTTGTCGCAGAAGTACGCGTCGGCACGATGGCTGACAATATCGATGAGCGCCGCCGCGTGCGTATCCACGTGCAGCACCTTGATGTTGAGCTTCTTTTCGGCAATGAGCTGGTTCAGGATGGGCTCGGTGTTGCCGGCGGTGGGCACGGCCACCACCTTGCCATTGAGATCGTCGATACTCTTGATGCCCGAATCCTTCAGCACCAGAAGCTGGTTGGCCGACACGTAGCTGACGGGCGAAAAATCCACTTGGCGCGCACGGGCAAACGTATGCACGGCGCCGCCACAGGCAATGTCCACGGTGCCGTTGGCCACCAGGGCCTGGCGGTTCTGGATGTTGATGGGCACGTACTTGATCTTGATTTCGGGCAGCTTCAGTTCCTTTTGCGCGTCGGCAATGATCTGCTTGCACATGTCGACAGCGTAGCCATCAGGCTGATGCTGGCTGTTCAGGAACGAAGTAGGCTCTATGGTCTCGCGATAGCCCATGGTGATGGTATGCGTATCCTTGAGCTTCTGGACAATGGCATCAATCTGTGGCGCCGCCGAGGCCGCCGCCGAAAACCAGCTGGCCACACACAACGCGCCAATGGCCTGCCAAGTGCGCTTCTTCATTTTCATCTCCTGACTTATATGGCTGGGCACCGGCACGCCGCACGGCATCCGCTCTGTTATCCGCATGCACCCTGAGTCCTCAGGCCACATGTTTCAAAGCAGTTTTGCATGGTGCCACGAAGCGCATCAAGTTGCATATTCAGGAAGCTGGTTTCGTATATGGCGAAAACTTCGCGTTATATGGCAGGAGGTCAGAAAGCGCCTGAAAAGCACCGCAGTACAAGCATAACGGACCACTTGGCAACCCGGGCTATAATCTTGCCAGTTTTCCGTTCATGGGTTCCCTTACCCCATCTACCAAAAAGGTCAATTCATGGCATCGCCACTCGTCGCTCAACAGCGGGTTCCGTTTTATCTCGCCCTGCTGGTCTCCCTGCACATCTTCATCATCATCGCCAGCAACTACCTGGTTCAGTTGCCCATCAACGTATTCGGGTTGCACAGCACCTGGGGTGCCTTCAGCTTTCCGTTCATCTTTCTGGCCACAGACCTGACTGTGCGCCTGATCGGCAAGACAGCCGCACGCCGCGTGATCGGCCGGGCCATGATACCGGCGCTGATTGCGTCGTACTTCGTCTCGGTGCTGTTTCACGAAGGACGCTTCAACAACTTTGCCGCGCTGGGTACGTTCAATACCTTTGTGTTCCGTATTGCACTCGCCAGCTTCGCAGCGTACGTGCTGGGGCAACTCATGGACGTGCAGGTGTTCGACCGCATCCGGCGCAACACGACCCGCTGGTGGCTCGCGCCGGCTGCCTCGGCCATCGTGGGGCAGGCTTTGGATACGATCACTTTCTTTGCCGTGGCCTTCTGGCACAGCAGCAACCCCTTCATGGCCGCCCACTGGCAGGAAATTGCGACCGTGGATTATGCGACCAAGCTCACGGTGAGTCTGCTGCTGTTCGTGCCCATGTACGGTGTGGTGCTTAATGCCATCGTGCGGGCCCTGCGCCGGCGTGAACTGGCGATGGCCTAGTTGCCCCTGCACCACACAAAGACCTTACTCAGCCATGCCGTTCTCAGAGGATTTTCAGCAGGCCGGCATTACCATGAACGCGCTGAAAATTGTGCGGAGTTCCTCTTGAAGAAGATTCTCTCGACCGGTCTGGTCGTCTCGATCCTGCTGGCCATCGTGGCCATCTGGATGGCCATTGGCTACGACGTGGAACACCGCGTGCACCAGCGCGAAATCGGAGCTGAGCCAGCCAGCGCGCACGCGCACCTCTGAGCTCTCTGCCTATTCTTGGCGCGCTGACTCTGAGCATCATGGCCCTGACGATGTTCGCCGCCCGCAAGCGGTACAGCGCCACACCTATTTTGTCGTGCACGTTATGCAAAAACGTGCACTTTACCTCGGCCAACAGCGCACGTAACAACTTGACACGGCCTTAGCCGCGTATCAAAGTAATCCCAGGGATCAACGAGCCTCAGACGCTCGACGGGAGCACGCAAATGATACGAGGGCTATTGTCCATTGCTTGTGCAATGCTGATGGCGAACACAGCATTCGCAGACACCACCTTGGCCAATACACGAAAAGACGGCTACTGGACAAGCGGCGTCATGATCGAGAAATCCAACCCGCAACCGCTGCTCTTCCGCTCCATTGTGGCTTCCAACAAGGATTCCACGTCTCTCGCATTCGATATTGACCCAAGCTGTTCAAAAGTCTCCCTCAGTCTCATCGCATACGTCCAGAAGGGTGCGGACGCATCGGGGCTTCTTAATAACGGTTCGTTCCAGGCACGCGTCGACAACAAAGGAATTTACGGCGGGCGCTGGCTTTCCTCGAGTAACGAGATGGGTGACAAACTGATCTTCATCACCTTGTACCCCAACAACCAAGCCGACCTCATACGGGACACCCGATCAGGGACTACGCTCAGGCTCAAGCTCACCATCACAGGCGACTCGGATGGCGCCGTCTATCTCAAGTTTCCTCTCGCAGGCTCCAACGCTGCCATGCTCAGATCAGCAGAGCTATGCCTGGCGCTTCAGACCCGGAGCCCGTCACCAGGCAGCCGCAACCCTCGGCGTTCCACTCCGAAATCTGACGCAGATTATTTTTGAGCTCGTCCAGCGATTCCAGCTGATAGCAGTGAGGACGACCGGGCGCCACAGCAAGAGTACGCTAACATTCACGTCCCACCGAATAAAGGAAGGCGCGCATGATAGGCTCTCTCGCCTTGCTGCTGCTGATGCAGCTTGTCGGCACCCTGCTGGCACAGTTCCTGCACATTCCACTCCCCGGCCCGGTGATCGGGATGCTGCTGCTTTTCGCGTACCTGCTCTGGCGAGGCAGCGCACCGGTGCCGCTGGTTCACACCACACAGCCCATCCTGGAAAATCTTTCATTGCTCTTCGTGCCTGCAGGGGTAGGAATCATTGCCCACTGGCGCGCAGCCGCGGGACAAGCCTGGCAGATTGCCCTGGTGCTCATGATCGCCGCAGCCATCACGCTGCTGGTGACCGGATGGACACTGCACCTGCTGCTCAAATGCCGCAATGTCCGGCCAGAGCAGGAATAGATCATGGAACTCTCGGCGATCTGGGTTTATCTGGCGAGTCAACCGCTACTCTGGCTGGCACTCACTGTCAGCGTGTATTGGCTTGCCCAGCAGCTCTACGCCGCCACGCACCGGTTCGCGCTATTCAATCCCGTCCTGGTGTCAATCACGACTATCGTGGGGCTGCTGCTTGCCACGCATACCGACTATGACCAGTATTTCGACGGCGCGCAGTTCATCCACTTCCTGCTCGGCCCCGCGACAGTCGCACTGTCCGTGCCGCTGGTCGGCCAGCTGCCCACGCTCAAACGCAACTTCGTCCCGATCTCGATCGCGCTGCTCGTGGGATCGCTGACCGGTATCCTGTCCACCGTGGCATTGTGCCGACTCTTGGGTATAGACGGGCATATGCTGCTGTCCCTGCTGCCGCGCTCCATCACCACCCCGATTGCCATGGGGGTTTCAGACCAGATCGGCGGGAGTGCCGAGCTGACCGTCGTGTTCGTCGTCATCACCGGGGTATTGGGCGGCGCATTTGGCACCCTGCTGCTCGGGCGCCTGACGCAGAGCGACCCGATCGCCAGCGGCTTTGCGCTGGGCATGACCTCGCACGGTATCGGCACCGCGCGCGCCTTCGAATACAGCGAAACGGCAGGCGCATTCGCCGGCCTGGCCATGGGGCTCAATGGCGCCCTGACGGCCGCCCTGGTCCCCCTCATCGTCTGGTTGCTGGCGCTGTAGGTCCGAGCAAACCTGGCGCAATGAGGCGCGAGTGCTCAGGCATTTTCCAGAAAAGATGCCGAGGGCACGAAAAAGAGCGACCCGGTGATGGCGCGGCTGTAATCGAGCAGCCGGTCGTAATTGCCAGGCGGGCGCCCGATGAACATATTGTCGATCATCTGCTCGATGGGCCGAGGCGTTTTGGCATAGCCAATGAAATAGGTGCCGTTCTCGCCCTTGGCCGGATCGCGATACGGCAAATTGCCGCGCACGATTTCGATCTCTTCACCATCGTCTTCAATGATCGTCAAGGCGTTGTGCGCCCAAGACGGCTTGGCCTCGTCGGACAGCTCGATATTGTCGTGCTTGGTGCGGCCGATGATTTTCTCTTGATCCTGCACGGGCAAGGCGTTCCAGCTCGAGAGGTCATGCACGTACTTTTGCACGATGACATAGCTACCACCGGCAAAGGCTGCGTCTTCATCACCCACCAGTGTTGCCGCAGTGGCCTCGGCGCCCGAGGGGTTTTCCACGCCATCGACGAAACCGATCATGGCCCTCGCATCGAAGTACTGGAAGGCATGCGTCTCATCTTCGATAGCGACGGCGGCACCCAACCGGGCCAGGATTTGCGCACTGAGCTCGAAGCACAGGTCCATGCGCCTGGCCCGCAGGTGCAGCAACATGTCCCCCGGCGTCGCAACGGCATGATGAGTGCCCTGCACCTCTTTGAACCCATGCAGCTCTTTGGGGCGTGGTGTGCCGAATAACTCATCCCACGCGCTTGCACCTACCCCGAGGACGCACGAAAGTCCGCCATCGGGATACCGAGAAGCCACCGCACGCACGAGGCCCGAGATTTCGGCGCAAAACGATCGAACGGTACGAATATTTTCAGCACCTGGACTGATGGACAAGACCAGAAAAATAGCGGCCTGCGCCGGAGGGGCATTGACGGCCTGGGGGGTGGCGGTGGGCAATCACTTCTCCTGATTCCGTTGGGCTTCAATTATGGCCTGCGGCCTGGGTTACGGACAACTTCATGCACGCACCGATTGCACGCTATACAGTCAACAATGGTCGCAAGAGCGGAATTCATCTCACCAAGACCGGCCGGACCACGGTAGCCCGGCTCACCGCCGCCAAAACCAACTTGTCCATGAGAGGTCAAACCCATGTCCTGTAACGCCGCTTCAACCCGGAACTGGTTCGATCAAGGGGGCCGAGCGTACGCTCGCTTTCGCCCCGAGTACCCTCCCGACCTGGCCACCTTCCTGGCCTCGATCACGCCAGACCGAAAAATGGCAGTCGACGTGGGGTGTGGCAATGGGCAGTTGACGCGCCTCCTTGCGCCCCATTTCGACTCAGTGGCCGGGCTGGACCCCAGCGCCGACCAGATTGCAAACGCCACTCCTCACGAGCGGATCACCTACCTGCGCTCGCCGGCCGAACGCTTGCCGCTGGCCAATGGCTGTGCGAACCTCATCACGGTGGCGCAGGCCGCGCACTGGTTCAATCTGCCGGATTTCTACACCGAAGCAAGACGGATTGCTGCCCCCGGCGGCATACTGGCGCTGATCAGCTATGGCGTACTGAGCTTCGAGCCAGAGCTCAACGAACGATTCATGCAGTTCTACCGAGACGAGATCGGTCCCTACTGGCCTCCCGCGCGAAAGCTCGTCGACGCGGGCTATTCAACCATCGACTTTCCATTCGAGGAGCTGGCTGCGCCCCCTCTATCCATCAAGGTTCACTGGAACCTGGCTGAATTCCTGGGCTACCTCGCCACGTGGTCTGCAGTCCGGCGCGCCAAAGAAGCCGGGCACCAAGAGGTGCCCCTCAACTTTGCCAGCGACCTTTCATCCGCCTGGGGCGACGAGAATGTGCGTCGCAACATTGTCTGGCCTCTCAACATGAGGATTGGAAGACTATGACAGGCACACAAACATCCATCTGACCTATACCGCAAGGCCGGCAAAGTCGAGATCACGCCTCCCGCTGCGCCTTCTGCAGCAATTTGTCCAGGGCATTGGCAAATGCGCGCCTGTCCGCCTGGCTGAAGGCCGCCGGCCCACCCGTATCGACGCCTGCGCTACGCAATTCTTCCATCATGTCTCGTATCGACAAACGCTCGCTGATGCTGTCGACTGTGAAGCGTTCGCCACGCGGGCTGAGCACCAGCGCCCCCTTGCTCAGGGCCTCGCTTGCCAAGGGAATATCCGCAGTAATGACCAGATCGCCGGTAGAGGCGTGTTCAACGATGTAGTCGTCTGCCACGTCAAACCCGCGCGGCACCTGGACGGCCCGGATCAAAGGCGATGGCGGCGTGCGCAACATTTGATTGGCCACCAGGGTGAGTGTCCGCCGCGATCGCTGCGCAGCCCGATACAGAATGTCCTTGATGACGGCGGGACAGGCGTCGGCATCGACCCATATGTCCACGGGCTAGCTCTTCAGCGCTTGAGCCAGCAGTACGTTCAACAGCTCGTTGACGCTGACGCCATCCGCCTGCGCCTTGGCGTTCAGGGCCGTGATCAATGGCTGGTGCAGTTTGACAGGAAAGGACACCAGGCCAGCGGCTCGGTCCAGGCGACGCTGTTCGCGGTGATCTACAGCAGACGCGGCACCGGCAAAGCGATCCGGCGGGATGACAGCATTGAGCTTGCCTATGAGCTTCAGGGCTTTTTGCTTTTCGAGATCGGTTTTTTTCATGAGGGGCTCGGCATGGTGATCTGCCGGCGGAAAACTTGGCAGACAGCATCATAGAAGATATCACCTGGGCAGGTGTTGACCGGGTCATTACATCCGCATAGAAAAAATACTGATACAAAAAAAGGGTACCTCCGATCGAAGGTACCCCAGATTGCAACGTCAGGCAGCAGCACCCGGCTGACTACCTTCCTGCCAGACTGACCTATTGGCCAGCCGAGAGAATCACCCACTGAGACTGCCCGTCACGGCTGACCAGCAGTGCCACAGGTTGCGACTTGCTGGTGCTGCTGATGATCTGGTTGAATTGTGCCGGGCTCGTGATGTCGGTATCGTTCACGCGTTCGATCACGTCTCCAGGCTGGATGCCCGCGTCGGCAGCAAGCCCCTTGGCTTTCTTCACAACGACGCCCTGCGTAACGGTTGCATCCGATTGCAGAGGCCCAACGACCAGGCCCAGGCGGTCGGTGGTCTCAACCTGTTGCGGCATCTCCCCGGGTTCGCCTGACGAGGAGAACTTCAACTCGGCAATCTTGACCGTGAGATCCAAGGCCTTGCCCTTGCGCCAGACTTCGACCTTGACTTCAGTGCCTGGCTTGGTTTGGCCCACCAGACGCGGGAGTTCCCAGGCGTGCTGGATTTCCTGCCCGTTGTAGCGGGTGATCACGTCGCCGGCATGTATTCCGGCCTTCGCGGCGGGGCCGTTGGTGCTGACGCTGCTCACGAGGGCCCCCCGGTCTTCACCCAATCCCAGCGCCTTGGCGACGTCACTCTGAACCGCAGTGATCTCCACGCCAATCTTGCCACGGGTCACTTTGCCGTGTGCCTTGAGCTGATCTACGACCCGCATGACCTCGTCAATGGGGATGGATAACGAGATGCCCATGAAGCCACCGCTGCGCGAGATGATCTGCGAATTGATGCCGACCACCTGCCCCTTGAGATTCAGCAGCGGACCACCCGAGTTGCCGGGGTTTACCGCGACGTCGGTCTGGATGAATGGCAAGTAGTCGCCCGTGTTGCGGTTGATCGCGCTGACGATCCCGGCCGTCACGGTCGAGTCCAGCCCGAACGGTGAGCCGATGGCCAGCACCCATTGGCCTTTCTTGAGCTTGTCCGAGTCGCCAATGACCAGGGGTTTGAGCCCGGTTGCGTCGATCTTGAGCAACGCAATGTCGGTAGGCGCGTCCGTCCCAACGACCTTGGCCTTATATTCCTTGCCGTCGTTGAGCGTCACGGAAACACCGTTGGCACCCTTGACCACATGGTCATTGGTGAGAATGTAGCCATCGCTGGAAATAATGAATCCGGAGCCGATGGCATACGGCACGGTCTTTTCCTTGCCGTGCCCGGAATGCGGCACATGCCTCTTGGGCTTTGGATTCTGCTGCTCCATGCCGGGCGGGACAGCGTCCGGGCCGAAGAACCAGCGAAAAAGGTCTTGGGGATTTGGTTGCCCGTCCTGCGGCTGCGAGACCGGAACGGCCTCGGTCGTGCGGACATTGACGACGGACCCTTCGGTCTGGGCGACTACCTGAGTGAAATCCGGCAACGCGATGGTCGGAACGGGTGCCGCTTCAGCATAAGCGGCTCCGACGGGTACGCCAGCAACCAACAACAGACTCGCTGCAGCGCATGCGACGGCCCGCTTAACGGTGGGGCCGCCTGTAAGATTCAAAGCCATGTCATTCTCCTATTCGGTCGCCGAGTACTGCTCTGCCGCATAGGGTCACTTGCTGGCCGAGAGGTTCCGCATGGCTCTCTGGTTCGCTGGCTCGAGACGCGATCCAACAGGGTGTTGACGGTTCGCCTGCTCGCGACCTTGGTTTTGGCACTCGACAGGGGATTTGATTGCAAATCGCCGCCGAGGTTCCGCATCGTGAAGTGAGAGGGGCCGCACTCAACGAATTTTCATGCCGTCTCGACAGCAGCCGCGATTGCACAGCCCACTTCGGTCGTTGACGCCTCGCCGCCCATATCCCGCGTCCTTGGTCCAGAGACGAGGACCTGTTCAACCGCACGCACGATCGCTGCCGCCGCGGCCCCCTGTCCCAAGTGGTCGAGCATCAATGCACCGGACCAGATCTGCCCGATTGGATTCGCGATATTCTGCCCAAAGATGTCGGGTGCCGAGCCATGGACCGGCTCAAACATGGAGGGGTATTCCTTTTCCGGGTTCAGGTTGGCCGACGGTGCGATCCCGATCGTGCCGGTACAAGCGGGGCCTAGGTCCGACAAAATATCGCCAAACAGGTTCGACCCGACCACCACATCGAACCGCTGCGGATTCATGACAAACTGAGCTGTGAGGATGTCGATATGGTACTGATCCGTCCTGACATCCGGATATTGCTCGGCCATGCGCCTGAACCGTTCATCCCAATAGGGCATCGTAATCGCCAGTCCATTGGACTTTGTCGCAGAAGTCACATGTCGGGCGGGACGCTTGCGAGCCATCTCGAACGCATACTTGAGGATGCGGTCCACGCCTTTCCTGGAAAAGGTGCTCAGCTGCACGGCGGCCTCGTCCGCCGTACCCGCCGCCATCAGCCCACCAATAGCCGAATATTCGCCCTCAGTGTTCTCACGCACGATGAGCATATCGATATCACCCACGCTACGGCGCGCCAGGGGCGACTCGACACCGGGCATCAGGCGCACAGGTCTTATGTTGGCGTACTGCTGGAACCCCCGTCGAATGGCCAGCAGCAGGCCCCCCAGCGACACATGATCCGGTACTCCCGGAAAGCCAACGGCACCGAGAAACACCGCATCATGATGACGGATCAGATCCAGACCATCTTCTGGCATCATGCGGCCGTGCTTCTGGTAATACTCACAGCCCCAGTCGAAGGAATCTTCATGCAACGTGAAGCCAAAGCGGCGGGCCGCTGCTTCAAGTACGCGCAACCCCTCGGGCATCACTTCTTGACCAATACCATCCCCAGCAATCACCGCCACACGAAAAACAGGCATCTCTTCACTCATTTTTGATTCCGACCAATATCCAAAAGAGGCTCAAGCTGAACTGCCGTCAGGTACCGCCTGTACTTCAACGCACCCGAGGGCTCTGCAGCAAAAACGTAATGTAGTACTCCACCAAGAGTACCCCCAGAAGACGCCCACACCGTCCAAACAGTAAAAATTTCCAATGTAGTGCATCCAAACCGGGCCCTCGCTCGTATAGCCAGGTGTAGTCCCCGGAACACACTTCATTGAAAAGGAAACGTGATGAAAGCCACTCTTTGGACAGTAGCCTTGGCAGCGACACTGGCTGCCAGCACAGCAGGCGCGGCAACGGTTGATGTAGGCGGCGCCGCAATGTTCCCTGAAAAGAACATCGTACAAAATGCGGTGAACTCAAAGGATCACACAACTCTGGTAGCAGCAGTCAAGGCTGCAGGTCTGGTATCTACCCTGGAAAGCAAAGGGCCATTTACCGTGTTTGCACCCACAAACGCTGCCTTTGACGCCTTGCCAGCGGGCACCGTGCAGACTCTGCTCAAACCCGAGAACAAGCAGAAATTGGTCAAAATCCTGACCTATCACGTGGTCCCTGGCCGCTATACAAAGCGCGACCTTGAGCAAATGATTCACAAGGGCGGCGGCAAGGCAGAACTGAAAACAGCGGAAGGTGGAACCCTCACCGTCATGATGAATGGACCACAGAATATCCAGATCAAAGATAGCTCGGGCGGCGTGGCCGACATCAGCACCTACGATGTAATGCAGAAAAACGGCATCATTGATGTCGTGGACAAGGTGCTATTACCTGAATAACGTCCTGTACTGAGTCGAAAAGTGCAGACGGGGTGCGGCAGATCAGTCGCAGGCCAGATGGCCCACCCCCGACAGCGCTGTGCAAAAGGCGAAGGTGTACCATGCGTCAACCAGCCCTGGCAGCCGGTTCCAAACGAAATGTAGTGCAGGCCAAGCAAAGAAGGCGAGTGACGATGGGCACCACCTTGCTGGCCTTGGGCATCCATCTATTTGGCCTTTTTCCGCTCGCGCGTTGGGTGGTCCTGGGCTACCAGAACAATCTCACGGCCAACCCGCCAGAATTCCTGATCCGTTCTTCAGGAACCTGGGCGCTGGTGCTGCTGTGGGCGGTATTGGCGGCAACGCCCGTCCGGCGCCTGACGGGCTGGGCTGGGCTGATTCGCCATCGTCGAGCACTGGGGCTTTACGCCTTTTTCTATACCGTATTGCACGTCATTGCCTGGGGATTATGGGATCGAGGCGGTGTCTGGGCTTCGATGCGGCACGATCTCTGGCAACGTGACTTCATCGGCATCGGGGCCTTGGCCGTGCTCTGCCTGATACCGCTCGCGCTGACTTCAACCCACGGCTGGATACGTAGGCTGGGCCGTTGGTGGACACGCCTGCACTGGCTGGTTTACCCTGCAGCAATCCTCTCGGTCTGGCATTTCGACTGGATGCGTGCCGGCAAGAACGACTTCTTCGAGCCCCACCTCTACGCCTGGGTGCTGGCAGCGCTACTGGGCACGCGGGTTCTGTGGTGGGTGCGGTCGCGATACCGGCAACCCCGGCGGAACGGAGGATCAGAACGGCGCAGAGGCTAGGCCATCCTGGTGCCGAACCGATACTTTAGGAATTTTGATGCCTGACACTCTCCGGCACCTGGATGAACTAGTTCAGCGATGTGCGCAAGGGCAGGAAGCGGCGTTGGCAGAGTTGTATCGGCAGTGCGCTCCACACTTGTACGCGTTGGCCAACCGTATGTTGAGGCGTAGCGACCTCGCCGACGAAGTGCTCCAAGAAAGCTTCCTCAGCATCTGGCGCAACGCTGACCGGTTCTCTGCAGAGCAGAGTCAAGCCATGACCTGGATGGCCCGCATTGTGCGCAATCGATGCATTGACCTGATGCGCCGTCCGGACTACGAGAGACCGGACCCAGACGGTGCCACCCAGGACGCGTGGGCTGACCAGGCGCCAGGCCCGCTGGAACGCCTGCGAAGCCGTCAAGAAGGCAGGCGCCTGGCGGATTGCCTGGGCCGGCTCGAACCCAGACAACGCATGGCGATCGTGCTGTCGTTTTTTGATGACCTCAGTCATGCAGAGATTGCGAGGCAGATGAGTTCGCCGCTGGGAACCGTAAAGAGCTGGGTACGTCGAGGCATGGAGCGCCTCAAGGGGTGCTTATCGTGAAGATTTACGCTGACCCGCAGTTACGTGCGCGCCTCACTGCGGATTATGTGTCCGGTGCCATGAAAGGCGCCGCGCGTCGCCGCTTCGAAGGCCTGATGGCGGCGGATGCTTCGCTGCGCCGACAGGTGCGGACGTGGGAGGACGACCTGTATGCGTTGGTCTGGGCGGTACCGCCCCGCAGGCCACCCGGCCGCGTCTGGCATGCCATTCACAAGAAGGTTCACCAGAAGACACCCATGCATGACGGGCGGATTTGGAGCGGCACCGGTTTCTGGCGCTTGTGTTCTGCGACCCTGGCAGCAGCGCTGGTGGCGGTTGTCGTGATACAGCCTATGCGACCAAACCGAGCCCCATTCCCGCAACAAGTCGCAGTGCTTCAGAGCAGCCAGGGACAAGCGTTGCTGATGGTCCGCGAGGGTGCTTCGGGTGCCCTTTACATCAACACACTGAAGGACTTGAGCCAGATGGCAGATGGGCACGCCTTGGAGCTGTGGTCGATACAAGGCAAACAAAAGCCCCGATCGCTGGGCCTGGTCGCCACCGACGGCCTGACACAATTGTCGATGCCTCACGGCATGGGCCATATGGAGAAGCTCGCCGTCAGTCTGGAGCCGCCGGGCGGATCGCCGACCGGTCTACCTACCGGGCCAGTGATAATCAGCGGTGGCGTCCTGCCAAGCTGAATGAGACCGGAGGCGTCGCCTGATAGTCTGGGTTCCTATATGTCGTAGAGCGCGCCCCAACGGTCACACCGGTGCGCACGGATGAGCTTCAGGCGGTGCCTTATTTCGGGCTCCCTATTCTCGTCCCATCGACGATCTTGAATGCGGTACTGACCACCTTGGACAGATCGCCCATGTCGGCCGGCACGATCATCACGTTCGACGCCTTGGCAATGCCGCCCCAGCGAGCGATGAAATCCTGTGCCACCTGCATCTTCATGGCGTCCATGCCGCCTTCGTGCTGCAGCGCTTCACCCACCGTGGCCAGCGCCTTGGCCGTGGCATCGGCCACTGTCAGGATAGCCTGGGCCTCGCCTTCAGCTCGCAACACCTGAGCCTGACGCTCGCCCTCGGCCAGATTGATGTGCTTCTGGCGATCACCTTCAGAGACGTTGATGGCCTGCTGCTTGTCGCCCTCGGACTTGGCGATGACCGCACGCTTTTCGCGCTCCGCGGTGATCTGCAGCTCCATCGCCCGCACCACTTCCTGCGGCGGCTCGATATTGCGAATCTCGTAGCGCAGGACCTTCACCCCCCAGTTGACCGCCGCGTGGTCCAACTCGCTGACAATCGACGCATTGAGCTCGCTGCGCGAAGAAAGCACCTCGTCCAGCTGCTTCTTGCCCACGTCGGAACGCATCACCGTCTGCGCCAACTGCTCGACCGCCAGCAGCGGATTGGAGGTACCGTACGCCGCCGCCTTGGGGTCGGTGATCTGCACATACAGCACGCCATCAATGGAGATCTGCGTATTGTCTTTGGTAATGCAGACCTGCTCGGCCACGTCGATGGGGGTCTCGCGCAGGTCGAACCGATACGCCACCGTATCGACAATGGGGATGATGAGATTGAGGCCGGGCTCCAGCGTCTTCTGATAGCGGCCCAGCCGCTCGACAATCCACGCATGCTGCTGCGGCACCACCCGCAGGCCGCGGCTGAGAATCACCACAGCCAGGACGACCACCACGATGACGACGATAAGACTGATGTTCACGGCGGAACCTCCTTGAATTGAAAACTACTTGCCCTGCGGCGCGATGACCAGCAGATTGCCTTCACGACGGACAACCACGTAATTTTCACCCACTTTGCAGGCGGTCGCCTCAGAAGCCTGCAGCCGCGCATTCCAGGTCGTGCCACGATACGTCACCCGGATCCCGCCCGCCCCGGATTCAGCCACCACGACAGTCTGCCCCACATCGTCATTCATGAGGTCTTCAGCTGCGCGGTTTCTGAGCTTGCCCCGCCACCAGTGGGCCGCCGGCAGGCCCAGCAACGTGACCACTGCCAATACGGCCAGGTTCATGGTGAAGCTGGCACCCGCCAGTGCAGCCGCCCCCGAGGCAAACAAGCCCAGGGCCACCGCCAGCAGGTAGATGGTGAGCGTGTGGATCTCGGCCAGAGTGACCAGTGCACCGAGGATGAGGAAGATGGCACCGGTCCATTCTGAATGGGTCATGAGGTAATCTCGTCCAGAAGCATCATGTAACCCATGGTAGCAGCACATGATCTATTTCCATCAAATATGCTTGCCCTTCCCTCGCGCCAGCGTGACGGTCCTCCCCCAATGCGCCCATAATCAAGGCTTTGAAACCCAGCCCTGAAGGATCAGCCATGGACGACATACAAATCGGAACGCTGCAAAAATTGCCGGATGGAAGCTTTTCGGGGGCGCTTAGCCGGGTCTACGACGAACACAGCCCCGCAGAGGTCTGGCGCATGCTGACCGAACCCGCCTGTATCGCCCAATGGATCGCACCGGGCTCCATCGAACTGAAGGTGGGGGGTGCGGTGCGCATCGACTTTGGCGACAGCGGCGTTCGCATCGACAGCAAAGTGACTGAACTCAAGCCCGGCGAAGTCCTGGCTTATTCATGGAGCAGCCCGGGTGAACCCGAACGCCTGCTGCGCTGGTCGCTGAAGGCGCTTCCAAGCGCGGTGCAGTTGTCTTTATCGGTACACATTCCCGCGGGCGAAGACGCTGCCAAGGCCTGCGCAGGCTTTGAAGGCCACCTGCAGATCCTGGCCGGCGCCCTGGAAGGCGTGCCCATCAAATTCCCGTTCGAGCTCTACAAGCAGGCACGCGCCGCCTACACGCAACAACTCGAACACCTATAAGGCCACACCTGTATCTGTTTCCACCACGAACCTCGCGGCAGCCGCCATCTTGTCCTTGTTCGCCGGGTGAGTGCAGCGGTGCGGCGATGGTACAGCTGACGAGCCACAGCTGCACTCCACCGGAACCCGCTTCCGGCGACTTCAGGCCGTGGTGTGCAGCTGCGTACCCACGGTCCCCGAGTCAGCCAGCTTCTGGGGGCCGGTGACCGCGCCCTGAACCAGTGAGGTGATTGTCTGCGCCTGCGCATCGAGTGTCTTGCGCAAAAGCGCATTTTGCGCATCGGTCTGTGCGTTTGCGTTTTGCAGGCCAACGGCCTGCGCGACGGCCGCTTGCACTGAATCAGTTGCTGCCATATGAATTCTCCTTCTCTGCGGGCCCAAGAATAGACCCTCGGCCCTGAGCTTAACGACCTGTATGGGTCATTACTTTAGCCCTCGATTGGCCAAGCTCCACGAGCGCTGCGCGCTCGCAGAACTGCGCGTGCTCTCAACGTTGTACGCGCTCAATCTTGCCGCAGGCAATGGGCAAGGTTACAGCAGCCGGGATCGGGCCCAGGGATTGGACCGTAGCAGGCAGCGGGGTGTCGGCGGGAACCCCATGGATGAGGACCACGCGTTTGTCGAGATCAAGAGGCTGGCCCTTGAAAGCCTTGGCAAAGGATGCGGAAAGCGCCTTCAGGGACACCACCTCGTGATAGTGGTAACTGCCATCGGCTGAAGCCTTGGGATAGTGACCGTGCGCGACGTCCATGGCGGCAGGATGTCGATCGAACGGCACCATGGTGGTGCCCGCCGCAGGCCCTGTTTCGATCAGGTCGACGATATGATCGCCATTGGTGTCGGCACCCAGGGTCGGGCAGTTTGCGGCGCTGCCATCGGCCATCCCGTGAAAGTGTTGCCAGTGGACAATACCGCCCGGCGCATTCTTCACGCGAATATCGATCGTCAGTTTGTCGCCATTGACGCGAAATTGCGCTTCACCCGTAGTGTCGGAATGCGTAACCTGCGTATTCATGGGAATGAGATGGGCCACGTAGGTCTCGGTGGTTGCGGCCTGCGCCCCAGGCCCCGCGCCAAATGCAAATGCCGCCGCGCAGCTTGCGGCCAGGATGAGGTTTTTGGATTTCATATCGGGTCTCCTTGGAAAGCGTATTTTCCTCGTGTGTAACCGCCCCATCTTATACGGCAAGACATCTGGCATTCCAGGGAGCCTACTCGGCGAAGGGCTATTAAAGCCCCTTGGTCAACTGCAACCAGATACGCGCCGACTCGACGCGAAACCCACACCCAATGCTGCATCGTGGCCCGTCTGGGCGACTACTTTCAACTTGGAGCGGGACTGATTCAAAATTCCGCGACGTGAACGTTCAACGAGAACCAGAGAAGGGCTTTTCCAATGGACCACCCTGCACTTAAAATGATTATCATTTAATGCGAATTTTCTCGTCGACCGGAAGGTGAGCCGCCTCGCCTGACGCGATCAACACGATCCATCTCTGAGTTAAGGGAAGCGCAGCCATGTCCGTCTCCATACTTCATCATCAAACCGTAGTGATCATCGGCGGCAGCTCCGGCATAGGGTACGCTGTCGCCGAGGGGGCTCTTGCCGAGGGTGCACGGGTGATGATCGGCTCGAGTAGCCAGGCAAAGGTGGATGCTGCGACGCAGCGGCTAGGTGCTGGCGCGTCGGGTGCCGTGGTGGATGTCCGGGACGAAGATAGCGTCGCCGCCTTCTTCGGCGCGCTGGAGAGCTTCGACCATCTGGTGTTCACAGCGGGTGATGGGGCTGCGGCAGCACCGGTCCCGCTCTCGCAACTGGATATTGCTGCAGCTAGCGCGGGGTTGAAAGTACGCTTCTGGGGCGCACTGATGGCGATCAAGCATGCCCAGCCGCGTCTATCGGAACATGGCTCAATCACGCTTACCAACGGACTGCTAGCTCACATGCCGAGAAAGGGTGTCCCGTTAGCAACGGCATTCGCTGGCGCGATAGAACACCTAGTCCGTGGTCTGGCCGTAGACCTGGCGCCGCTACGAGTCAACTCGGTCTGCCCAGGGCCGGTGCTTACCGAGCTATTGGCGCCGTGGCCTGCGGATGTGATCCGCAAAATGACCGAGCGCCAACCACTCCCCAGGGCTGCTGACCCGGCGGAGGTAGCGCAGGCTTATCTCTATCTGATGCGTGGCGGCTGCACAACAGGCCAAGTGCTGATCGTTGACGGCGGGCGCATGCTCGTCTGAATGTCCCAAAGAAGGGTAAAACTCCCATTAGCGTTCACAGTCATCACCGACCTCATGACGTCAACGACTGGTTTCGAGTGGTGAGGTTCGTATCTTAGTGCCGAGATAGCGAACCGTGCTTTCCAGCTTCGTATGCCCACGCCCTTCAAGCGGTTCACAAATTCTGATGGGTCGTTTGTATTGCGATCTGGAGGCATGTCCGATTTCGCGACTACCCTTGGATAAAATGGGGCAGTTGCCATCTAGTGATAGGAGCCTCACATGGTCACCCGTATCAAGATCGATTTTGTCTCCGACGTGTCTTGTCCCTGGTGCGCGGTGGGATTGAGCTCGCTGGAGCAGGCATTGTCCAGGGTCGACGGCGAAATCGAGGCAGAACTTCATTTCCAACCCTTTGAGCTGAACCCAGACATGCCGCCCGAGGGCCAGAATACTGTGGAGCGTCTCTCGCGCAAGTACGGGATGACGCCCGAACAGGTGCGCCACAATGGCGAAGTCATCACGGCACGAGGCCGCGAGGTCGGCTTCACCTTCAATATGGACAAGCGCACGCATACATACAACACCTTCGATGCGCATCGACTGCTGCACTGGGCTGGCCTCGAGGGCCATCAACTGGCTTTGAAACATGCGCTTTTGAAGGCGTATTTCACTGATGGCGAGAATCCCAGCGACCACGAGACCCTGATCAGGCTGTGCCGCGAGTCGGGACTGAACCAGGACCGTGCGCGCGAGATTCTGGATTCCGACGAGTTCTCGGCGGCAGTACGAGCACGCGAACGCTTTTACACCCAACAGGGTATCAATTCCGTCCCTTCCATCATTCTGAATGACCGGCATCTGATCCAGGGCGGGCAGGCCCCCGAGACCTTCGAGCAGGCTTTGCGGCAGGTTGCTGATGCCATGGCAGCCTAGGTCTGCACGTTCGGTGTTTTCTGGTTCATTGCATCACTCGGTGGCAACAGCGAAAGACCGCAGCCAGGGATCGAGACGGCCGATATCGAACGTCCTTGACTCAAACATCTGGATCATCTCGGCGTGAATCTGCATCGGCGCGCGCTGCAGGCACCAGCCGTTGATTCGCAGAAACACGTCGACTGCAGCAAAAGAAATGCGCTTGTTGCCATCCACGAACGGGTGGTTGATCGCCAGGCTCTCAAGCAGCGCAGCCGCCTCAGCCACGATGTCGTCGTAGTAGCCCGTCTGCGGACGAAACAGGGCGGCCTCCAGCGCTCCGGGGTCGCGCACGCCTGGCGCACCACCGTAACGTTGCATCAACACCGTGTACATCCCAAGCACATCGGCCACGGTCAGGTAATCGTGAGCCACAGATTACTTGGCCAGTTCGCGATAAAGGCTATCGAACTCGTCCAGGCTGGATGCGAACGAGGCCATGACGTGGCGGCGGGGACGTTCCTTCTGCTGACGGTCGATGTAGTCACGCAGGGCATCATCAAGCACCGACTGAAACTGGCGTCCTTGGCTTTCAGCGATCTGGCGCAAGGCCGCCAGGACATCCGGCGCGGCCTGAGAGGAAAATTTTTCACGGATGACAGTTGACATCGCCACCTCCATCATGACTCATCTTGATGTTTCATGATAAATCAAGATGAGTCATGATGCCACTGTCTCAAAGGTGTTCGAACACCCGGCTGATCACCATGGCTGACAATGAACCGGCACGCGCAAGTGATTGATTTTATAGACCGCCCCTTGCGCCTACCCGCAAGGCAAACAGAGAATAGAGACGGCTCGGGCGACAAGGGCGACTGATTCCAGGCGTTCTGACGGCTAGCCACCCGCAGCACCAGCGGCAAGAACCCCGCGTGGTGCGGGGAATCGCTCAAAGAAAAAGGGCCCGGAGATTTTCCGGGCCCTGAAAACTGGTGGAGCCGGGGGGAATTGAACCCCCGTCCGCAAGCCCTCTGCAAGTAGATCTACATACTTAGTCGGCCTATTTTGAGTTTTAACCTTGGATCATGCCGGACGACAGGCCCTTCCGCGGCGATTCACTTTAGTTTAAGACCCGACCCAGTGACCTGATCGAACCCGATTCCCTGTAGATGACGCTACTGTGGGTTTGACCCCACCCGACCCAGGGACCAGTCGGTGTAGCGGCTCACTGCCTAAGCAGCTAGAGCGAAACGCTCGTCGTTGGCGTTTGTAGATTTCCAGTGGATTTACGAGCGAACTGGTGCTCGGTATGCACTATCTTGTTTTGCGACCCACGTCGAAGCCAAGTCGGCCCCAGACTTGTCATTTTACCTGTATTTGCGAAACGATGGGGCATCGCCTCGCGCCGATGCCTACTTGCCAGACGAGCTTGAGCTGGAGCTGCTGCTGATGCTCGAGAGCTGCTGGGTGAGATACGTGCTCAGCGAATTCATCTGTGCCACCATCGAGTCGAGCGCCGTGAACTGCGAGCGGTAGTTGGCGATGTCATCACTGATCCGGTTGGATTGCTCGGTGTATTGGGACTGCAGATCCTTGATCGTGGCGTTCAAGCCATTGGTCGCATTCGAAAACAGGCCACCCGTATCCAGCATATGGGTGGTCAGCGTCTGCATGGCATTACCCACGCCCGAGGCACCGCCCAGAACGTTCTGCACGTCGCTGGGGTTGGTCGCCAACGCCTGCGAAAACGCTGTGGTGTCCAGGCTGAGCTGGCCCGTCAGTGGGTCCGAGCTCACGCCCATCTGGAACAGAGAATCCAGCACGCCCCCGGAAGAAAAAGTGTTCAAGGCATTTTGCGTCTGGCCTTGGAGTTCACGGGCCAGGGAATCTCCCGTAAGCACGCTGCCTGTGCCATTGGAGGTATCAAAAGCCGTCAGGGACTGGATGCCGGACTGCAGCGTGTTGTACGCCACGATGAAGCCTTGCAAGGCTTGCGTCACGCTGGTGTTATCTTGCGCGACGGTCAGGGTGGAGGGCGTGGCATTCACGGCATTCAACGTAAGCGTCACACCGTTGATGGCGTCCTGCACCGTGTTGCTTTGGCTGGTAACCGCAATGCCATCGACATGCAGCTGCGCATTGGCGGCCGGGTCTTCAGTCACGGTAGAAGTAGTGCCCTGCCCAAAACCCAGCATGGTCTGCAGGTTGGTGTTGCTGCTGCTGATCTGGGTGACGGCGCCCTGGATCCCGGTCTTGTTGGCGATCAAGAGCAGATGGTCGGGACTGGCAGAGCCGTCATTCACCAGAGTGGCAGAAACACCTAGCCCTGGGGTGCTGTTGATTGCACCGACCAGGCCGTTGAGCGAGGTGTCTTTGCCGGTGAGATCCAGGGTATGCGTGGTGCCATCGCCCAATGTAAAGGTCAATGTGCCGCCAGTGCCATTGGCGGTGGTGGCGCTGGGCTGCCCTGCCGTGTACAGGGTTTGCGACTTGGCCAACTGTTCCACCGTGACGCTGTACTGGCCCGCGACGGCGCCGCTGGCCGCGCTGGCGGTGAAGCCCGAGCCACTGACGTTGGTCTTCAGGGCGTTGAAAGTGCCTGGCGTCGTCAACGTTTCTGCAGCCGTCTGCAGCGCCGTGACGGCCCCTTGAAGCTGGCCATAGGCGGACAGGGTGGCATTGGCAGAGTCTTCCTGCTGCTGAATGGGTTGCAGAGAGGCCTGTTCACTGGTCTGTAATTGCGTGAGCAAGGTGCCTAGCGGCAGGCCGGACCCAACCCCCAGCGAAGAAAACTGTGCGTTGGTCGAAGAATCAGTCGGAATCACGGAAGCCATAATGGGTGCTCCAAGCGGGTCAGCAAACAAGGGCAATGCCCCGCATGGTTTTACGACCTTTGCACGCCGGTTTATAGCCCCTGACAGGCCGATTCAGAGACTATTTAAGAACATTGTGAAAATCGTGTATCAACATGAATCAATTAAGAAATCCGTCAGAATCGACGCTTGAGATTCAACCTCCAACCAATGGCGTACGATAGGGTGCAAAAGCACCCCTTCAACGAATTGGACACTTCTCATGGACATGTTGCTCACTGCCTCTGACGGCCACCGATTCACCGCATGGATCACGGGTCCTGAAAATGCTTCTCGGGGGATCGTGATCCTGCCTGAGATCTTCGGCATCAACGCGCACATCCGCCAAATGGCAGAACACTATGCCGAACACGGCTACCGTGCGATCTGCCCTTCTCTGTTTGACCGGTCGCCGGGCGCTGAAGCGGGCATTCAGCTGAACTACGATCTTCCGGGGCGGCATCGCGGCATGGCGCTGCGCAAGTCGGTGACGGATATCGACGCCTTGCTCGACATCGAGGCAGCCGCCGCGGCACTCGGCCAGCGCGCCCAAAAGATGATCACGGGCTACTGCTGGGGTGGCTACATGACGTGGCGCGCTGCCTGCACCAGCACAAGCTTTGCGGCTGCGTCATGCTGGTATGGTGGCGGCATCGTGAACCACTGCCACGATCAACCCAAGATCCCCGTGCAGCTTCACTTTGGCGAGGACGACCAACACATCAGCCAAGACGACGTGGCGACCATTCGCGCGGCCCAGCCAGATCTGGCCATTTACACCTACCCAGGGGCTGGCCATGCCTTTGGACGTGAAGGCAACTCGGCCTACCACGAGGGCGCAGCCCGCCTGGCCTGGGAGCGCACGCTCGCCTTCTTCGACCGGCAACACTGAGCGCCAGGCAACAAACGTATGCAGTTGTTCCGAATCAGGACAAAGCCTGCTTTCAGTAGCGTTTTGATGCGACTCACCATAGTGCACTCACAATCTGCCTCAGCAAATCAGTCACAATGGCCTCAATTCATCAACAGGAACTGCTCATGAAAAAAGCCATGCTCGCAGCAGCGCTGGTCATCGGCGCCATGGCTGCCGGGCCAGTGGCCCAGGCAGGGGGTGTGCACGTCGGAATCGCGATCGGGATTCCGGGGATCGTGGTGGGTGGGCCCGCCTACTACCCGCCGCCACCGCCTCCGCCGGTCTATTACTACGGCCCGCCCGCAGTCGTCGTGGCACCTCGTCCGATCTACGGCCCAGGCTACTACTATGGATATGGATGGCGCGGTCGCGGCCACTACGACCGTCACGTGGCAGAACGCTGGGGCCGGCACCATGGTGACCGAGACCACTGGCGCCACTGATTTCACCACGATCCACAACGCAAAAACCCCGCTTCGACAACCGAGGCGGGGTTTTTGCATCTGGTACACCCTGCTGTGGGCAGCACCACGAGTGCAATGCTGTCCACAGCCGCATCAGAGGCTCACGCCGCCTGTGCTTCGAGTTCTTGCGTGCGCTGCACCGCACCGGCCAGGGCCGCCAGAAGATTGTCCAGTCCCTGGCGCGAGAATTCGTCGGTGAGTTCGCCCGAAGCCGAGAACTTCTCGTGCGCGGCAGACACGAAGAGTTCCGGCTTGTTCAGGGGATGAACATCGAGGAAAACCAGCACTTGGCGCAGTTGGTACTGGGCCCGAACACCGCCCATCCCGCCCATCGAGGCGCTGGCGAGCGCTACGGGCTTACCCTGGAACACGGCACCTGGCACACGCGACAGCCAATCGATGGCGTTCTTGAGCACACCCGAGAACGAATAGTTGTATTCGGGGGTTGCAATCAGAAGCGCATCGGCAGCCTGCACCTGCGCGGCCAAGGCCTGCACGGCGGCCGGGAAGCCTTGTTCCTGCACGTCGCCGTTGTACAGTGGCACGCCCGATAGATCTGCAATCTGGACATCCATGCCTTCAGGCGCCTGGCGTTTGGCCTGCTCCAGCAACAGGTGATTGAAAGAACCCTTACGCAGGCTACCGCCAATAGCGAGGACTTTGATGGACATGATGATTCCTTGGTTTTGACAAAGGGCCACCCTCCGTGCACCTTGCACGGGCGGGTGAAAAACACAACAAATGGTCTGACTGAGTTACTGGGCGAGCACGCCGTCGCGGTAATCGCGCAATGCCTGCTCGATTTCTTCCGGGGTATTCATGACGAAAGGACCGTACTGCGCAATGGGCTCATGCAGCGGCTTGCCAGCGAGCAGAATGACCCGCGCACCTTCGGCTGCCCCTTGGGCTGCTTCAATGCGGACCGTCTCGCCCTGATCGCCCAGCCACACTACGTGCCCCGGCTCTATCACCTGATCGCCCGCCTGCAACTGCCCTTCGAACACGTAAAGCAAGGCACGATGCGTCTGAGGGAGGGGCAGATCGACAGGATGGCCGGCCATGACGCAGATATCGGCCACCACGGGCTGTGTTTCACGATGCCCTTCTTCGGCACCCCTCAACGGGCACGTAGCCCACGGGATCGTGCCGGCGATGAGCTTGATGAATCCGCCATCGGGCAGCTCGGTCGTCCGAATTTCGCCGGCAGGGATGTCCCGATAATGCGCGGGCTGCATCTTTTCAGCCGCCGGCAGGTTCAGCCAAATCTGAAAACCGCGCAGCAGGCCGTTTTCCTGCTGGGGCATCTCTTCATGAATGATGCCACGTCCCGCCGTCATCCACTGCACCCCCCCGGCCTTGAGGTCGCCCTCGTTGCCCAGGTGATCGCGATGCTTCATATGACCATCAACGATGTAGGTGATGGTCTCGAAACCACGATGCGGATGCGCGGGAAATCCGGCGATGTAATCCTGCGGGTCGTCCGAAGAAAACGCGTCCAGCATCAGGAACGGATCCATGCGGACCTGCGGCTGATATCCAATGGCCCGCAGCAGACGCACGCCAGCGCCATCCTGCGTCGCTTGCGCGGGGGTGACTCGGGTGACGGAACGAACGGTCATGATTGACTCCTGATGAACGATGGGATCATTATGAGATCATATAAATAGATGAACAACCGCATAAAATAGCGCTATTTGATCTACTAAATAGATATGGAAGACATCATCCCGATCGCCTATTGGCAGGCCCTGCTGGCCGTGGTGGACCACGGCGGGTACGCCCAGGCAGCTGAAGCGCTCGGCAAGAGCCAGTCTTCAGTCAGCTACGCCATCCAGAAGCTCGAAGACCAGCTGGCCCTCAGGGTGTTCCGCCCGCAAGGACGGCGGGCCGTGCCCACGGCAGCCGGCCAGATTTTGCTGCAGCGGGCGAGGCTGTTGGTCGAACACGCGCAAGGGCTGGAATCCGCGGCACGCCAGTTGGCTGCAGGAAGAGAGCCTCTGCTTAGGCTCGCCATCGATGGTCTGTTTCCCGACTGGCTCATCTTGCAGGCGCTGGAGCTCTTCGGGCCGAACAACCCGTCCACCCGAATCGAGATTCAGGAAACCGTGCTCAGCGGCACGGATGAGGCACTCTTACGGCGCGAGGCGGATCTGGTCATCAGTCCGCGCATTCCCCAGGGCTTCAGCGGCGAACCCCTGCTGCAGATCCGCTTCGTGGCGGTAGCAGCTCCCAACCACCCCCTTCACGCCCTGGGCCAGCCCATCGAATGGGCCGATCTGCGGCAGCATCGCCAGCTCGTCATTCGCGATTCAGGCAGCCAGCGGCAAAGCGCTGGCTGGCTGGATGCAGCCCAGCGCTGGACCTTCAGCCACGCCAGCAGTTCGATTCAGGCGGCCTGCGCCGGGATGGGGTTTGCGTGGTATCCAGAACTGCGCATCCGCGAGGAACTGGCGAGCGGCAGGCTCAAGCCCCTGCCTTTGGTCGAAGGGCGTCACCGCTACGCCATGGTGTACCGCATCTATGCACACCCGGAATTCCCGGGCATCGCCTGCAAAGAGCTGGCGCAGATTCTGCAGCGGCTCTGCTCGGAAGTCGACCCCCGCCCCTGTGACCAGGTTCAGGCCCAGGTCTGATCAGAGCCCGACGTTGTCGTGTTCCAGGACGCGTTCGGCGCGATAGCTGGAACGCACGAGCGCGCCCGAGACGACTTCGCGAAACCCCTTGGAGAGCCCCAGCTTGCGATAGGCATGGAATTCGTCTGGCGTGACAAAGCGCTGCACCGGCAGGTGATTCTTGGTGGGGCGCATGTACTGACCAAAAGTCAGGATGTCGACGTTGTGGGCACGGATGTCATCCATGGCCTGTTCGATTTCTTCGTCGGTTTCACCCAGGCCCAGCATCATGCTGGTTTTGGTGAGCGTCTGCGGGGCATATTCTTTGGCAAACTTGAGCACATCCAGTGTCTGCTGATAGCCGGCACGGGCGTCACGCACCACATGAGTGAGGCGCTCGACGGTTTCGACATTTTGCGCAAAGGTGACCAGACCGGCATCCAGCACTTTGGCGATGCAGCCATGGTTGCCTTGAAAATCAGGCGTCAGCGCTTCGACCGCCGTTTTGGGTGAACGCTCGTGGATGGCCCGGATGCAGGCCGCGTAGTGCCCTGCCCCGCCATCGATCAGATCGTCGCGGTCGACTGAAGTCAGCACCACGTACTTGAGCCCCATGAGCACCACGGCATCGGCCACGCTGGCCGGTTCATTGTGATCGAGCCACCCGTGCGGGTTGCCGGTATTGACGGCGCAGAATTTGCAAGCCCGTGTACAGACCGAGCCCATCAGCATCAGCGTCGCAGTGCCACGGCCCCAGCATTCAGCAATATTGGGGCATTTGGATTCAGCACACACAGTATTGAGCTTGTGTGTCTTGACGATGTCGCGCACTTCTTGATATCTGGCACCCGAAGGCACGCGCACACGCAGCCAGTCCGGCTTGGGGGCGTGATCGGGAATACCGGTCAGTTCGCTGGGCCGCATGCCGTCCTTGACGGCTTTGGTCCCCTGCGGGCTGACGAATTTTTCGCCCGGCCGAACCCGAGCGCGGATGATGGGGACTTCGATCGTCATGAAAAACCTGCGCAACGCAAGACAAAAAGCGTGCATCACCAGACGCACAATCGTTGTCGATAGTACCACGCAGCCCCCTGCCTTCCGCCCGCAAACCTGCCCCATGCACCTGGGTAATCGGCACTATTTCTCGGGCGAACGAAACATGCCCGGACCTGCTCAAGCAGCAAGCCGCTCGTTATACTGGCTGCCATGCTGGCTGCCACTCCCCCCAAGATTCCACTATTGGCCCACCCCCCACGTGGGGCGCTCGTCGTCCTCTGCCTTCTGGGCATGGTTGCGCTATGGACCATTCTCTGTGCCATCAGCCACACGGCACCGGATCTGGACGGCATGGAAGAACTGGTCTGGGCGGCCAGCCTTGAACTGGGTTACACCAAGCACCCGCCGCTGCCTTCGTGGTTCATGTACTTTGCCACCGAACTCTGGGGTCGCCCTGTCTGGCTGGCCTTTCTCATGGGGCAGCTCTTTTCGGCCCTGGGTCTGTGGTTCGTCTGGAAGCTGGGTTGCGAGTTCACCACCCGCCACCGCGCGTTCATGGCCACGCTGCTGGTGTCGGTGACGGCCTATTTTTCATTGCGCGGCACCATCTACAACCACAACACGGCTCAACTCTGGTCGATCACCGCGTCGATCTGGCTGTTCTACCGCGCCATGCGCGACGACCGCCTGCGCGACTGGATCTGGCTGGGCGTTGTCTGCGGCCTGGCTATGCTCACCAAATACAGCGCCCTGGTGCAGTTTGCCGCCTTCTTCCTCTACCTGCTGCGCAGCGGCAAATGGCGGCGCAAGCATTATTGGTTGGGGATTGCGGCGGCCACGATCACGTTTCTGGTCGTGTTCAGCCCGCATCTGTGGTGGCTGGGGCAACATCACTTCGAACCTCTGTTCTATGCCGACCACTCGTTGCAAGCCGGCGGCCGCCTGGCGGCGCTGGCCGATTTGCTGTCCTTCAGCCTGGACCAGGCCGGGCGCCTGTCCCCACTGGTGGTCGCGCTGGCACTCTGGACCTGGTGGTATGCCCGTCGCGGCAACCGAGCAGCCGGCCACGCAGCCAACGATGAATATTTCCAGGACAACGCCCCCGCCACGGGACGCTACTTCAAGGATTTTTCGGCTGAAGACCGGCAATTCCTGCTCTGGGTGGGGCTCGCCCCCTTTCTCTGCACCGTCATCATCGCCGCCATTCTGGGCACGCGCCTAGAGGCCTCGTGGGCCAGCACATTCTTCGTACTGGCAGGTTTCTACGGACTCTGGTGGCTGCGCGGGCTGGACGCCGTCCAACTGCGCCGCATCCTGATCATCACGGCCGGCCTGCAGATTACGATGGCCGTGGGGTACGCGATTGCCCGGGGCCCGCTGGCGGACATGACCGGACGGGCCAGCCGCTCAAACTACCCCGCCGTGGCACTGGCCAAGCTTGCACAAGCGCACTGGAATGCCCACCAGCCTGGCAGGCCTTTGCGGGTGGTGGTGGCCAACACCTGGCTGGGTGGCAATATTGCCGTGCACGTCAGCGACCACACCCAGGTCTTCATCGACGCGAGCCACGACGAATCCCCGTGGTTTGCCCGCGGCACGGCACTGCAGTGCGGGGCCTTCGTGGCCTACAGCGACAAAGGCCGGGGCCCGGCGTCCCCCGCCGTGCTGGCGCTCTATGCCAGCGCGCCCTGGAAAGGCGTGGATCAGGTCCGCTGGGGACCCAAAGGCCCGTCCTTCGACCTGCATTGGGCCGTGGTACCTGCAGGGCCGGATTGCCTGAGGCAAAAGCCAAGATAGCTCCTGCTTGACGGGTTCAGGCACTGGTATTCGGAGGCATGGACTCGTCAGGCAAGGCGAGTCCAGACGCCGAAATTACGGCGCTTCGCCGAAATACTCTTTGAACTCGTGCCCCAGCTTGCGCGCCTTGGTGCGCAAATAAAACTCGTTATAGGGGTTGCGGTTGACCTGCAACGGGATGTGCTCTGTGACTGCGACGCCGATGCTGGTCAGGAAGCGTTCCTTGCGCGGATTGTTGGTCATCAAGCGCACTTGCCGGATACCGAAGTGCTGCAGCATGGGGCGGCAGATATCGTAGTGACGCATGTCCGCCGGAAAGCCCAGGCGCTCGTTGGCTTCAACCGTATCCGCGCCTTCGTCCTGCAGATGATAGGCGCGGATCTTGTTCAACAAGCCAATGCCACGGCCTTCCTGGCGCAGATACAGCAGAATGCCTCGCCCCTCGGTCGCAATCCGCTGCAGGGCGGCCTCGAGCTGCGCACCGCAATCGCAGCGCTGGCTGAACAGAGCATCACCCGTCAGGCATTCAGAGTGGATGCGCGCCAGCACGGGTTCATCCGTGCCGACATCGCCCAACGTCAGCGCCACGTGCTCTTTGCCACTGGCCGTTTCGGCAAACGCGTGAATCTGAAAAACAGCCCACGGAGTGGGCAACTGACTGGAGGCGACAAAGCGCAGGAGGTCGTCATCTTGACCCGACGAGGCCCCGGAAGAAGCAGACATGGCACGACGCAAAATTGTGACGGCGTATAGGTTAACACCTGCCGGTTTCTTAGGCCCTTACCCCCAGATAGCGCTCGATGATCTCACTGTTTTCGTGCAGATCCTTGGGCGTGCCTTCGTACACCATATGGCCGTTGTTGACGATGTAGCTGCGGTCGGCCAGCGCCAGGGCCGCGCGCACGTTCTGTTCCACGATGACGATGGTGTGACCGGAATCAGCCAGCTGGCGGCAGACGGCGATCAGGTCGCGCACGATAAGGGGCGCCAGGCCTTCGAAGGGCTCGTCCAGGAAAATGATCTCGGCGTTGCGAATCATCGCGCGGGCAATCGCCAGCATCTGCTGCTCGCCGCCCGACAACTGCTTGCCTCGGTTGCGCTTGCGTTCAGCCAGGCGCGGGAAGGTTTCGTAGATGTCGTCCAAGGTGCGGGCGTTGGGCGCCGTCATGGCCGCCAGCTGCAGGTTCTCCTGGACGGAAATCGAGCCAAACACGCGACGCTCTTCAGGGACCAGTTGGATGCCCAGCTGCGCCCGGGCATGCGGCGGCAGCTGCTGAATCTCGACCCCACGATGGCGAATGGTGCCTGATTTGACCTGGACCATGCCCATGAGCGACTTCAGCGTGGTGCTCTTGCCGGCCCCGTTGCGCCCCAGCAAGGCGACGACCTCATGTTCTTCGACCCGCATCGAGACGTCGAACAGAATGTGCGAATCGCCATAAAAGCTGTTGATTCGATCGACTTCAAGCAGACTCATCGTCCATCCCTCCAAGATAGGCTGCCTGGACCTCAGGATCCTGGCGAATTTCGTCGGCGGTTCCTTCGGCGAGCTTGCGGCCTTCGTAGAGCACCGTGATGCGCTCGGCCAGCTCGAACATGGCATCCATGTCGTGTTCAACGATCACCATGCTGCGGCCCTGACGAACCGACTTGAGCAAGGCCACGACCAGCACACGCTCCTCGGGTCCCAGACCCGCCAGGGGCTCATCAAAGAGCAGCACGTTGGCCCCGGTGGCCAGTGCCAGGCCAATTTCCAGACGGCGCTTCTCGCCGTAGGACATGTCGGAAACCCGGGTATCGGCCTGCCGGGTGAGATCCACCAGTGCGATCGCGGCGTTGACCTGCTCGTCCATTTCTGTGGAATGCAGCCCTGCCAGCAAGTCGTTGCGATAGTGGCCACGCATCCGCGCCAGCACCGGAACCATGACGTTCTGACGCACGGTGAGGTGCTCAAAGAGCTGATTGATCTGATAGCTCTTGCTCATGCCCAGCTGGCAGACGGCCGTGACACCCACGCCCGTGATGTCCTGCCCGCGGAAGTAGACCTTGCCGGACGTGGTGGGCAATTCGCCCGCCAGCATGGCGAAGAACGTCGATTTACCTGCGCCGTTAGGTCCGATCACACCATGCAGTTCACCTTCGCGCAGGGTGAAATTGATGTCCGTGTTGGCCTTCAGCCCCCCGTAGTGCTTGCTGATGCCACGCGCCTCGAGCACCGGCGCACCGGGCCGCGTCGTGGCCAGCGGCGGCACGATATCGAGCACCGTGGCCACTCGATCACTGGCGTCCTGGTCGATGTCGGCTGGCAGCCGCGTGCGGCGATGGCGGACGAAATCCAGAATGGCACCCGCCACGCCATGACGGAACAAGGTAACCAGAACGACGAACACGATCCCCAGGATGAGTTTCCAGTGGGCGCCAATGCTGGCGAAGTTTTGCAGACCTTCGTACAGGTAGAGCCAGATCGTGGCGCCGAGCAGAGGCCCCAGCAAGGTACCCGCCCCACCCATCACCGTCTGGATGATGAGCTGTGCAGAGGTATCCAGGCCAAATGCATCCGGCGGCATGTACGACTGGAAGACACCCAGCAGGCCACCGGCCAGGCCGCCGTAAGCTGCAGCCACCACGAACACGGTGAGCTTGTAGTTATGAATGGAGTGGCCCAGCGCCATCGCCCGCTTGGGGTTGCCCTGGATGGCCTTGAGCACCGCCCCAAACGGCGAACGCACGATGCGGCGGGCAATCAGATACCCCAGGAAGAAGATGACGGCAACGAACCAGTACATGGGCCAGCCACTGGAAATATGCAGCTGAACGAAGCCCAGGGAGATCTCGGGTGGCGGAACGCCCGCGATGCCGTTTTCACCCCCGGTGTAGTGCTTGAACGTAGAGTTCTCGAGGAAGTAGAACATCTCGCCAAACGCCAGGGTGCTCATGGCAAAGTAGATGCCCGTGCGGCGCAGCGTCAGGTAACCGATGACCAGGCCGGCCACGGCCGCCAGCACGGTACCGACCAGCAGAGCCACCAGCATATTGGCCACAATGCCCGAGGTCAGCAGATAGGCCGCAACGAAGCCCCCAGTACCATAGAACGCCGCCTGACCAAAGGACAGCAGCCCGGTGTAACCAAAGAGCAGGTCGAACCCCAGGCCAAACAGGCCCCAGATCAGAATCCGCGTCAGCAGATCCGGGCTCATGCCGATCAAAGGCAGGACGAACGGTGCAACCAGCAGGCCGAGTCCCACCAGCAATTCAGGAAGCCGTCTGCGCATGATGCCCCCGTGGGCCCGTGCAGCGCCCATTTCGCCGGCGCCTGTGCGACCGGCAGTTGTAGTAGATACCGAGCTCATTCCCGGCCCTCCTGTCCCATCAGGCCCTGCGGGCGGAAGATCAGCACCAAGGCCATGACCACGAAGAGCATCACTTCCGAATAGGCTGGATCAAAAATGGAAGTCAGGCTGAGGATCTCGCCCGCGATGATGCCGCCGATGATGGCCCCAGGAAACGAGCCCACCCCGCCGATCACCACCACGACGAAGGAATCGACCAGCACCCGATTGCCCATGTCGGGCAGCAGAGTGACGATGGGGGCGTCTATCATGCCGGCGTAGCCTGCCGCCATGGCACCCAGGCCAAAGACCAGCAGAAACGCGCGCTTGACGTTGATGCCCAGCGCGTCAACCATGCCGGAGTCTTCGATCCCGGCCCGCACGATCAGCCCCAGGCTGGTGCGATACAGGATGAAATACAGCAACAGCAGCGTGGCCGCTGCAATCCCGAGGGCCTGCAGGCGATACAAGGGGTAGATGAGGGAACCGATGTGTGCAATACCGGTACCCCATGAAGGAACCGGTACGGAAAGGCTGACGCCGCCGAAGATCGACCGCACGACTTCGACCAGAATGATGCCCAGGCCGAACGTGACCAGAATCTGGTCTTCGGCGGGGCGACTGTAATACCGACGCATCAGGCCGCGCTCGATGATGAGCCCGACCACCAGGGCCGTGGCTGCGCCAGCGGCCACCGCAATGACGAAAGAACCGGTGATGCCATACACGGTATAGCCCGCGTAGGCACCCACGACGAACAAGGCGCCGTGTGCAAAATTGATGACACCGAGCGTGCCGTAAATAATGGTCAGGCCGGTACTGATGAGCGCAAGCAACAGACCGGAGGCCAGCCCATTGAAGAGTTGCGATAAGAAAAGCGACAGGCTCGGCATCGAGTTGCCTCCTAGAGAATCCTGACAATTGCACCGGGTGCGGCGCCCCGCGAGAGCGGCACCGCACCCGGCATGGACGATCAGATGTAGCCGCCCATCTTGCAACCCAGCAGGCCAATCGGTGGCAACACGCTCTTGCCGTCCACCACTTGAACGATTTCGAAGTAGTCGTCCGGATTCTTCATTTCGGACGGTTTCTTGCCGCGCATGATGGGGAAGTTGACGATGCCCTGATGGTCTTCGCCCCGGAACGTGGCCTTGCCCACAGGGGTGTCGCGGACTTCACCGGCTTCGAGTGCCTTGACGACGTCAGGCGGGTAGAAGCTCTTGGCGCGCTCGACGGCATCGGCCCAAAGCGCCGTAGCCAGGTAAGCGTAGAGAGCTGAATCGCGCGGCATGGCGTTGTACTTTTTCTTGTAGGCGGTGACAAAGTCCTTGGCCACCGGATATTTGTCTTCCAGAGTCCACCAGAACCCGTGACCCACCAGCACTCCTTGCATGAGCTCCGGGCCGATTTCCTTTTCAAGAAAGGCAGACATGTACGGGACGACGACTTTCATTTTGTCGAGCAAGCCAAACTGCTTGGCCTGTTTGATGGCATTGGCCGCATCCGCGCCATACGCCACAACCACCAACACATTGGCATCGGTATTGGCGATGTTGATCAGGTACGAGCTGTAATCTTTGGCACCCAGCGGGTGAACCTGGTTGGTGACTGTCTTCCAGCCTTCCTTCTCGGAGAACTCCTTCATGGAAGCCGTCGTGGTATGCCCATAGGTATAGTCCGGCGTCAGATAGGCAGCCTTGCGGTCCTTGCCGAATTCCTTGGCGGCAACAGGGGCGATAGCCTTGCAAGCCATATAGCCGAAGTAGCACAGGCGAAACCCGTAGCGCTGGCAATCCACGCCTGTAGTTTCGTTAGAGCCCGAAATGGCGGTGAAATAAGGCGTGTGCTCGCGATTGCAGACTTTCTCGAGGGCAATCGCCACGGAACTGCTGGTGCTGCCGGCAATCATCAAAGCCTTGTTGTCGTGAATAAAGCGCGTGGCAGCCTGCACGGCAGTATTGGGCTTGGTTTCAGAATCGGCAAAGCCGAGTTTCAACGTCTTGCCCAGGACACCTTTTTTGGTCAACGGCGAAATCTTGCGAATCAGCTCGGACCCCTCGTTGAGCTGATCTGCGGCCAGCTGGTAACCGTTTTTCTGTTCGGTGCCCTGTGCGGAGTAAGGCCCTGTCAGGTCGACCGGCATGCCCAGGAAAATGGTGTCGCCCTTGGAGCCGTCCGGCCACGAACCCAGGGGTTTCTTGTCGTCAGCGGCCATGGCCACGCGAACGGCTCCCGGCAACAGCATGCTCCCCGCGACGCCTGCAGCACCCGCCTTGAGCACGGAGCGGCGCTTGACCGGGGTCTGCAGAGCCTGACCCAGAGTTTTCTTGTCATCCATCGGTATGTCTCCTGATTTGAGTGGTCCGGGCGTGGGCGGCATTGTGCCGTCCAACCCGGCTGAAAACAGCATTCCAGCAACTGCACCCGCGATTTATTTTTATTTCGCAAAACAGCTTTGTTTTTATTGGGCAGAGAGGCGGACCGCCAGATTTCTGCGTGACGCTATTAGGAAATTTGAAACTTACGCAAAACTTACGGAGCGTTTTGAAAACCGGGGTCGCTCTCAATGAGCAGATGGAATATGTGCTGCAAAAAGACCATGAACATTCAACAACACGATGATTCCATTGATTAATATGAACCTCGGAGGTTCGTATTGATCAGCGGTGATCAGGGTTTTCTCTTAAGGGAAAACATGAGGGTGACCAGATCGGGGGATCATTTTGATCGTGACGTCAGAAATCATGCACACCATTCAGATCAATATATTGCGACGCAATATAAACAGGATTAAGGCACGACTGAAGGATGGCACGGAGGGATGGCACGAAACGCCACAACCGCGTGCATGACACTTTAAGCACGGTATTGCGCTGCGTCGCAAAATGCCCTGTAATAGGAACTCCAAAAACGGGTCACCCCATCACGTCAGTGCAGGCTCTCATCATGCGGTTCACCCTTGGCTTACTCTGCGTGGCTGCGCTGGGAGCAACACCGGCGACCGGTTCAACAGTTGACGAATGGCCGGCGGCCCCAAAGCGGGTCGTCCTCGAAACCCCCTACGGCACCCTGGCCATCCGCGCCAGCGACTACCTGTACGGGGCCATGCTGACGTTCAATCAGGCCGCCACCACACCCCACTTGCAGGGCATTCTGAACATCCCGTATGCCTACCAGGTGGGTAAGCAGCAAATGGCCTTGGTCAGCGAAGACAAAGGGCTGCCCGACTGCCCAGTGACGTATTACTGGGTCGTGATCAACAGTACGGGCTACCATATCTCGGCGCCGTTCGGGTCTTGTTCCACGCAAATCCGGCTCGTCACACAGGGCGCGTTGCTGCGCATGGAAACACCCGACCACCAAGACGCCACCAAGCTGGACGTCTGGACCTTCAACGGCAAAAAGGTCCAGAAAACGACAGTCCGCCGCACAGCGGCGAAATAGACATCTACCTCCTGTCAGGAGGGCAGCTGCTCGCCTAGAAAAGCCCGGCTTGCAAGGCGCCGAGGCGCTCGCCAAATTGCGCGGGCGTCATCTGCACGCCATTGACCGTCACCTGGCCATCGGCATAGCCAAGATCCATCTGCACGGATCCTTGCCCTGACTGTTTTACCAGGCCCACGCGCTCGAGCCGACCCACATACTGATCGAACATCATGCTTACCAAAGCCGTGGCGACGTCGCCATTGGCCCCCCCCTGACCCTGGCGCACCAGCTGCAGCAGCATGGGCTTTGACACGACCAGATTCATGGACAAGGCATGGATGCCTTTCTGCAGCGTGTCGCCCAGATCGCTCGGGGTGCCGGCGCCATCGACAGGGCGGAAATCCGCCTGCGCCTTAATCTCGGTGACACCCTTGGGGTTGGACCAGCGCAAGGTACGCAGGGCCAGGCGTGGCGACGCAGCGAGCACAGGCAACAGGCTGTCCCGCAAGCGCTGCTGCTCGGCAGCCGACAGGTCGCTGCCCGGGGTGTGCTTGGCATCGACCTGTGCCACGGTCTGCATCAAGGCCTGGAAGGCCTGTGCCACGACGTTTTGCGCAGTGGCCGTCATCTGCAGCTCGCCCAGGTCTCGGGCCGCAAGCTGCAACTGCTGCGCCTTGTAGACCAGTTCACTGTCCATCAAACCGCCCGTACGGGCGGTATCCACCGCCAGCGATTGATGCTGCAGCGCAAGTGGCAGGCCGTCCTGGGGAATGAAATCCAGCTGATCCAGATCCAGCTGCTGGTGCGCCTGCTGATCCGAATCGCCTTCTCCACGATTCCGAGCCTGGAGATTCAGTCCGTTGAGTTTGAGCGTCGCGCCACTGACGGAGTCCTGCAGGATGAATCGATCAAAGTGGCCGGACAGCGTGGTTTGCCGGGCCTTCGGTTCGTAGTGCACCTGAACGGTACCGCCGCTGAAATCCATGCCTTCTGCCTTGGCGGGCGCGAAGTTTGCCTCGGACGACACGTCTCCGGTAAAGCTGATGCGCGTGCGGGCAACCCACGGCGATTGCCCTTGGGGAATGGCCGCATCCCAAGGCTTCCATTCCCCGCCCGAGACGGGGGTCAGGCGACTGTAGGCGGCCAGGGGCTGCCAGATGCCTTCGCGAATAGCCGCCAGGGGCCAGGGGCCATGCTGCAGGTCGTCGTGCACTCCCAACTCGTGAATGCCACCCTCTTCGTCATGGTAGACCAGGGCATACTCGATCTCGGAACTGAAGAGCCCACGGTCATAGGACTTGATCTGCAAAGCAGGTGCGGCACCCTTGCCGCCCCACTGATCCACAATATGCTGATTGGCCTGCGTCACCCAGGCCTCAATACTTTGTTGAGCCACGCGCCCCGCATACCACGAGGCGCCGCCGTAGGCGACGACCAGCACGGCCAACAGGCCGCCAGAAATTTTCAGCTGGCGATGATTCATGGAAACTCCAGGAAGGCGCCCGCTCGGGCGCCGAAAGGATCGAATATTCAGGATTCGGTGGGATGGCTGATCTTGCGCGAGAGCTCTCGAGGCAATGGAAAAGACACCTGCTCTTTCACGCCCCGCAACGGACGTACACTGCGCACGCCCAGCTCTTTGAGTCGGTCGATGACTTGCTGCACCAGAGCCTCGGGGGCCGATGCACCGGCCGTCACCCCCACCCGCCTGGACCCGGCCAGCCAGGAGGGATCGATCATGTCGGGGCAATCGAGCAGATAGGCCTTCACGCCCTTGCGTTCGGCGACCTCGCGCAAGCGATTGGAATTCGAGCTGTTCTGGCTGCCCACCACAATGACCAGATCGCACTGAGGTGCCATGATGCGAACCGCGTCTTGTCGGTTCTGAGTCGCGTAGCAGATATCGCCTTTTTTGGGCTCGACGATGCCGGGGAAGCGTTGGCGCAGGGCCTCGGCCACCTCGGCCGCATCGTCAATGGACAAGGTCGTCTGCGTGACGAACCCCAGCTTGCTGGGATCCCGGACCTGAAGCTTCGCGACGTCGGCCACGGTCTCGACCAGATACATGCCGTCGCTGGCCTGCCCCAAAGTGCCCTCGACTTCAGGGTGCCCCTTGTGGCCGATCATGACGACTTCGCGGCCCTCTTTGCGCATGCGGGCCACTTCGACGTGCACCTTGGTGACCAACGGGCACGTGGCATCGAAGATGCGCTGGCCGCGCTGTTCGGCTTCAGACCGGACTGCACGCGATACGCCATGGGCCGAAAAAATGACGATAGCGCCAGATGGCGCGTCTTCGAGTTCGTCGATGAAGATCGCACCCTTGGACTTGAGGTCTTCGACTACGTAACGGTTGTGCACGATTTCGTGACGCACGTAGATGGGGGCCCCGTGAATCTCGAGCGCCCGTTCGACAATGCTGATGGCTCGATCCACGCCGGCGCAGAAGCCGCGCGGCTGGGCCAGGACGATCTCGGGCTCGGTGCCCGCAGGGATGTCGGAAGGCTGCGGCGTCGTCATAACACCCCCAGGATGTGAACCTCGACCTGCAGATCCGTTCCGGCCAAGGGGTGATTGAAGTCGAACAACGCAGCATCGTCTTGCAGCGTCTTGAGGATGCCAGAGTAGCGCCCACCATTGGGGGCAACGAACTCCATCATCTCGCCGGCCACGAATTCTGTCCCCGGAGGGGCATTGCTCGTGATTTCTTCACGCGAAACCCAGCGCAGCAGCTCAGGATTGCGCTCGCCATAAGCCTGCGCGGCCGGGACGTCGACCGTGAAATGCTCACCTTCGGCGCGGTCCAGTAACAAGGCTTCGATGCCAGGCGCCCACTGGCCCACCCCCATCTGCAGGGTAGCAGGCCGATCCAGAAAGGTATCGACAAAGGCAGTGCCCGCAGCCGGGCCGCTGGTCAGTTCGATGCGATAGTGCAGCGTTACGTAGGAATCGGAATGGACAAAAGCGTTCACGACGTCAGGTGCGGAGCTCAAAGTGTGTCACCGTAGAGGTTCTGGTCAAACCTGTCAATTTTAGGGCCTAAAATGCCACAGGATACGGTATCTCCCTGCGACGAGCGTCCCCGCGAGCGTCTTTTGCGCCACGGTGCCCATACGCTGACGGTGGCAGAACTGCTTGCCATCCTGCTGCGCACAGGTACTCGGGGGCGGAACGCGGTGGCCATGGGCCGCGAACTCATCGAACACTTTGGTGGCTTGCGTGCCCTTTTATCGGCCGAGGCACGTGAGCTGATGGCGTTCCGGGGGCTGGGCGCTGCCAAGACATGCGAGCTGCTTGCGGTGCAAGAACTCGGCCGGCGAGCACTGGAAGAGCCCCTGCGCCACACCGAGATCCTCAGCCAACCCGAACGGGTCAAAGAATTCTGTGCCATGCGCCTGAGCCATCTGCGGGTCGAGCACTGCATTGCGCTCTTCCTGGATACCCAGTTGCAACTCATCAACTGCGCTGAAATCGCTCGCGGTACCTTGTCACAAGCCTCGATCTACCCGCGCGAAGTCGTCAAGGCGGCGCTGGCGCACCACGCAGCTGCCATCATTCTGGCGCACAACCATCCGTCAGGGATTGCAGAACCCAGCGCAGCCGACATCCACCTGACGCGGCAGCTCAAGCAGGCACTCGCGCTGGTGGACGTTCGCCTGCTCGATCATCTGGTCGTCGGGGCCAACGCCGTCAGTTCGCTGGCCGAGCGCGGGCAGGTGTAGGGGGCCGCATCAACCAGAAACCAGCCGCTGGGCATTTTCGTGCAAGACAGCTCCCAACAAGGTTCCGGGCAAGCCTGCCAGCTGCTCCTGCGGATTGGGCAACCCCATGGGAAACGGCCAGTCAGAGCCAAAAACCACATGGTCTTCGCCAAAAACCTGTGCGGCCAGCGCCAGCGCACCCGCATCATGAACGATGCTGTCCACCCAGAAACCACGCAGTGTCTGCAAGGGAGGGCCGATGTCCGACACCGGCACGCCGGGACGCCGGGTGTCGTAGCCACGCTGCAGCCGCCCCGCCACCGCAGCCGTCACCCCACCGCCGTGCGCCAGGCAAAAGCGCAGGGACGGATGACGGGTACACACACCACCCAGTACCAGGTGGCTCACTGCGACCGCCGTTTCGAACGGATTGCCCAGCAGGTTGTCCAGATAGAAGGCGCTGAGCCGGCCATCGCAGCAATGCCCGGGATGAATGAAGACCGTGGCCGCCTTCACACCCAGATCGGACCATAGGGGCTCGAGCTGTGGGTCGCTATGGCAGATGCCGGGGTGCCCCCCCGCCGCCACCGAAAAATGACGATGACCCGCCTCCAGCGCCCGCCGCGCAAACTCGAGGGCCAGCGCAGGATGTTCCAGCGGCAAGTGATGCAAGGCAAGCAGGCGGCCATGTGCACCGTGTGCCACATCCGTCAGGGCAGTATCGAGATAAGAAAACCATGCACGCGCCTCTTCAGGAGGAAGATGCTGCCGGTACGCAGGGGGCGGCACCGAAACCCAGGCGTGGCGCACGCCATGCTGATCCATCCAGGCAAGCAGACGTTCGGGCCGGAAAAGGTCTGCAACCCGGATGCTGCGCCCATCAATTTGAAGGCACTCACCTTCTTGCAACACGCCCCCCAGCCCTGACAACGCGCGCGGGACGATGGGGATCAAATGCGTGTGAACGTCCAGCGCAATCCCTTGCATGTCAGCTCTTCACCAGAAAATTGTTCAGTATTCAGGCTCGAAATTGCCATTCATCTCGTCGCTCCAGAACTCGGGCGACCACTGGGGTCCCCAGGTGTAGGGCAGCGAGCGCCAGTCGCGGCAGACCCAGTGCGAGGTGACCTTGTCCATGTCAGAGTAATACTCGATCCAGCTGCCCCAGGGATCGCGAAAATACTCGAACAGATTAGAGGCGATGGCATGACGGCCAGGACCAAAGAGTTCACGATATCCGGATTCACGCATGTGCCAGGCCCCAAAACCGATGTCATCGAAGCTTGCCACGTAAAAGCTGGCGTGCTGCAGGCCTCGATGCGAGCTTTGAATCAGGGCAAAACAGTGGTGATCGACGATCCCCTCGCCCGCATTCATGAACACGCCCTTACCGGCGATCCGATCCGTAGGCCGGAGCCCCAGCACTTCAGTAAAGAAGCGCTCGGCCTTTTCCCAATCCGGGGTGAAAATCAAGATGTGCCCCAGGCGCAGCGGCCGACGGCCCCGCGTGGGCTCGAGTGCTTGCCACAGGTTGACGTCTACACGACGTATCTGGCCCCCAAGGTTGTATTCGGGGAGCGCCACTACCGGTTCAGGCTGAAGCTCTCCCGGATGCAGATTGATGCGCGTCCCCCAGGGGTCCTTGAACCACAAGCCGGCCCGCGTGCCGGCCACGGGCGAAGCCTCTGTGGGCGCCATCCCCTGTGCTCGCAGACGATCCGCAAACACGCCCAGGGCCGCAGGCGACACCAGAAACGAAACATGGTGCAGGCGCTTCTTCGCCCCCTGAATCAACACGACCTCGTCGTTGAGCCGCCCAGGACACCGCAACAGCAGCGCATCGCCCTCTTCCCGCGCCTGCAGGCCAAAGGTCTCGTAGAAACGCCGAGCCTCCTGCAAGTCGGGCACTTCCAGCCCGAATCCATTCAAACCCATTACACGCGGCGTCAAGATACCCATCCTTTGCTCCCTAATCCGGCCAGTCGAGCGCCACCGACGACTCGCCATACAAATCTACAGATTCGAGCCGATTGCGCAATTCTCCGAGGCCGGTGGCCTGCACCACCAGTTCATCCCCAGCCTTGAGGAAGACAGGCGGGTTGCGGGCATTGCCGATACCACTCGGGGTGCCGGTAAGCAGAACGTCTCCGGGGCGCAAGGTCATTCCCAACGAGAGTTCAGCGACCAGTTCAGGTACCGTAAGCACCATCTGGCGAGCGTATGCGTCCTGCATGACCTGACCATTGAGAAGGCACTTCAGGCGCACGGCGGGCAAGTCCACTTCGTCAGCGGTGACGACCCACGGCCCCAATGGCATGGTGCCGTCCAGACTCTTGCCCTTAAGCCACTGCCCGCCGTGGCGCCGCTGTAGGTCGCGCTGCGATACGTCGTTTGCCAGGCAATAGCCCCATACGTGATCCATCGCCTGTCTGGCAGGGATGCTGCGCCCCGCCTTGCCAATGATCACGGCGACCTCGGCTTCGTAATCCCACTTCTTCGAGATGCGCGCATCGAAAGCGATAGGATCGGTGGGCCCGATCACCACGTCGGGCGATTTGGTGAAAAACGCCGGAGCCTTGGGCCGCTCGACTTCCTGGCCTTCGCGTTTACCGATGCTTTCCGTGAAATGATCGTAGTAATTCCAGCCAGTGCACAGCACATCGCGACGAAAGCGGTCCACTGGCGCCAGAAAACGCACTTCGTTCAGTGGCACACAGTCGGCCTGCGACGACGCCACCTGGCGCACGCTGGCCGCCAGGCCGCGCGGGTCGCGCTCCAGCCAATCGACCAGGCTGGGCGAACCGGGCAGCAAGCGCACGCCGTCATCCGCCACCACGCCAAGCCTCACCTGGGAATCATGAAATACCCTGGCAATTCGCATCAAATCCTCCTTTGACCTTCAAGCATCCGGCAGCACAGCGATCGCGTTGATCTCGATCAAATAGTCGGGAGACGTCATTTTGGAGACTTCAACCATGGTCGAGGCGGGTGGAATCCCGGTGAAATATTCGCGCCGGATCTTGTGGATTTTTTCGAACTGCTCCATGTTGCGGATGAAAACGTCCACGCGGCAGATGTCGTCCAGCGTACCTCCCGCCGTCTCCACGGCACTTTTCAGGTTTTCGCACACCTGCCGGGTTTGCACCTCGATGTCGCCTACGCCAGCGATGGTTCCGTCGGGCCGCCGGGCCGTCATCCCCGAAATAAAGACCAGCTGCCCCTTGGCAGCGATCATGGTGGCCTGCGAGAAATGGCCATTGGGCGATCGCAAGGCGCCCGTGCTGATCTGTTTCTTTCCCATGAGAATTCCCCTCCGTTCAAGACATTGGCTGAAAAAGTGTGCGGCCATCCAGGCCTAGGTCATCGGCGACCTGTCGCAGGTGGTCCTGTGTATGGACGGCCACAGGGCACGCGCCACCACGCTGCTGCCGCATGGACCAGGTACGTTCCCCGGGAGTGAACAACTGCGCTGTCCCCGGAGCCCGTCGGGACGCGCGCACCTCCTGTGCGTATTCACTCGCACGGTGCGCAAAATCGGCTAGTGGCAGGAACCGCTGCACGTCGATGGCGAGAAAAAAATGAGCGCACCCATAAGGAGTGGCGCTATCGCCATACAAGGGCTGAACCTGCGCACCGAGCGCTCCCGAGGAAAGCCCCCCACACAGCAGGTCGACCAAAAAAGCCAGCCCAAAACCCTTGGCACCACCCGTCGGTAGCAGCATCCCCGCGATGGCGGCAGAAGGATCAGTGGTGGGTTTTCCTGCAGCATCGGCCGCCCACCCGGCGGGCAGCATCTGGCCCGACTCCGCCGCAAGGCGAATCTTGCCCATGGCGCTGGCACTCATCGCCATATCCAGCACGATGGGGATGCCCTCTTCCGAGGGCACTGCAATCGAAAGCGGGTTGTTGCCGACGACGCGTTCGGCCCCGCCCGGCGCCGGCATCAGGGGGCGAGTGTTCGACAATGCCACCCCGATGAGCCCGCGACTGGCCAGCTGCCGCGTCCAGTACCCCGCTGCCCCAAAATGAAAAGCATTGCGCACGGCCACGCTGGCCATCCCATGCACGGGCGTACGCCAACCCAGCAGGTCGACGGCCTGGTGGGACGACAGCTGGCCCAGGATGTGATGCGCATCCAGCACCAGCGTGCTGCCCGTGTCATCGATGACTTCGGCGGCCTCGGCCACCGACACCGAACCGGCTCGCAAGCGGTCCAGATACAACGGAACCAGCATGACTCCGTGAGACGGAATCCCACTAAGATCGGCATCCACCAGTGAGTCAGACACGCGTTCGGCCGCAGCCTGCGGCACGCCCACCGCCCGGAACAGACGGGCGACTGCGCCTCGCAATTGCCGTTCCGGGAAGCACACGCTTCCACGATCGTTGCCTTGCACCGCAGTGGATTCCTTGACGGAGGCCATCCCCGAGTTCCTCACAACCCTTCCGCCTCAGTGCGCATCGCGCTCATCCGTGTACCAATCAGGTACCTGCGGATAATGCGGCCCGTCGTAGATTTCCAGCACGATGGTTTCTTCGTGCGCGTAGGTTGGACCATGCACCAGCCCCTTGGGATTCAGGTAGAAACAGCCCTGCGTGAGGACTACGCCTGTCTTCAGGTATTCGTACCGCCCCTTGAGGCAGAACATGGACTGGTTCGAGGCATGCGAATGCGGTGCCGGAATGCCAGCTCCTTTGTCAAAACGAATCAAGGCGACCGACGCGCCTGTAGCCTCGTCGCGCCACAGCATTTTTTCGGCAATGCCTTTGAGCGATTTTTCGCGCCACGGCATGTCCTGGCTCTGAATCAGAATTTCGACCAGATTGGTCACGTCCGGGGCCGCAGAACCGGAGGCTACCGTGTGGCCTTTGCTTTCTTCCGTCATGTTCTATGTCCTACTCCAGCAATCAACGATATCCAGGATTTCAGAAGACGACCTCAACCCGCCTACATCAGGCGGCCGAGGTCGAATCGGCTGGCAACCAGGGTTCCAGCAGGGTCTCGGCCAGCACGACCACGCCATACAAAACGATGCCCAGAAACGCCAGCGCAAACAGGGCTGCAAACGCGAGCGGCGTATTGAGTTGGGAATTGGCCGCCAGCAGCAGGTTGCCCAGTCCTTGATTCGAGCCCACGAACTCGGCGATGACCGCACCAATGACCGCCAACGTGATGGCCACCTTGGAGCCCGACAGAATGAAAGGCAGGGATGACGGGAACTGGAATTTGCAAAAGAGCTGCAAGGGGCTGGATTGCAGAGAATGCGCGAGTTCAATGTAGGCCTTGGGCGTCGCCCGCAAGCCTGCCGACGTGTCCACGACGATCGGGAAGAACGCCACCAGCCAGACGATGACCAGCTTGGACTCGATACCGATCCCAAACCACACCAGCACAATGGGTGCCAGGGCAATCTTGGGCACCGACTGCATGGCAATCAGCAACGGGTAGAACGCCTGGTTCAGGAGCTTGGAGCCCGCGATGGCCACGGCAATGGGGACGCCCGTCACGAACGCCAGGACGAATCCATAAATGCATTCCTTAAGCGTGATCCAGCCCTGATCCAGCAAGAGCATTCTCTGGTTCAGGAACGCATCGAACACTTGCTCCGGCGTCGGAAGCACCACCGGAGGCAACCCAAAAATCCTGACACTAAAGTGCCACACCAGCAGCAGGAACAGAGCCCCCACCAAGGGATAGCCATACCGCTTTGCCGATGCGCGATTCATTTGAATACCCCCAGCGCCTCACTGGCCTGCCGTTCGAGTTGCGTGAATTCAGGGGTGTAACGAACGTGCACGTCGCGGGGATAGGGCAGCGGAACGTCCAGATGCTCCACGATGCGGGCGGGACGCTTGCTGAAGATCACTACCTGGTCTGACAGGTACACGGCTTCGGAAATGCTGTGCGTCACGAAGATCACGCTGGTTTTGGTTTCAGCTCGAATTTTCAGCAGCAGATCGTGCATTTCCATGCGCGTCAGCTCGTCCAGCGCCCCGAAGGGCTCGTCCATGAGCAGCAGATCGGGCTTGTGAATCAAGGCCCGGCACAGAGCCACGCGTTGCTGCATGCCCCCGGAGAGCTGATGGGGGCGAGATTTGCCAAAACCGCTCAGCCCCACCAGATCCAGCAATTCTTCCGCCCGTCGGACAGCGGCATGGTCACAACGTCCACTGATTTCCATGGGCAGCAGGACATTCTTGAGCACCGAACGCCAGGGCAAAAGGTTCAAGGACTGAAACACAAAGCCAAAATCACGGCGTGGCCCCGTTACTTCGTGCCCCCCTACCTGGACTGAGCCAGCCGTTTTGTCCACCAACCCCGCCACGATGCGCAACAAGGTAGTCTTGCCACAGCCGCTGGGCCCGAGCAAGGAGACAAACTCGCCATCCCGGAAGGAAAAGGACGCCTCGTCGATCGCTACCACCGGTGGCGATCCAGCGCGCTGCGGATACACCATGCGCACCTTGTCGATGACGCCGAACGCAGCACGGTCCGCCAATACAGAGGGATTCGAGGCGGCCAACTTGAGAAACCCTGATCTCACGGCATCACCGGAGGGTTCGGGATGAATTCGTTCGTATAGAGATCCTTGGCCATGGGCGCAGTGCCTTCTATGCCCACGTACTTGACCACGAAATCCACCGACTCTTTCATCCGGGCCGGGTCGATATAGCCCAGGCCCTTTTCTTTGGTGACTGGGATGACCGCCATCTTCTTGAGCAGCTTGAGCTCACCCACGATGACCTCGCGATTGAGTGAGGGCACGTACTTTTGCTCGATACGCGCAGCCTCGTCCATGTTGGACAAGGCATCGTGCCATCCCTTGAGGGATGCCGAGACAAAGGCTTTGACGATCTTGGGATGCGCCTTCAGGTAGTCTTGCTTGACCAGCACCCCATCCGAATACAGGGTCAGGCCATGATCGGCCAGCAGGAACGTACGCAAATTACCCGGCTTGGCGCTACGCTCCATACCCACTTGCCCAAAAACAAAGGTCTCGATGGCCGGCACTTTGCCACTGAGCAAGACCCCCGGGCGGGCAGAACCTGCCACGTTGGTGAATTTGACAGCGGATGGATCCATGCCCCGTTGCGCCATCAGCCCCTGAATGATGCGCGGCGTCATGCTGTCAGAACTGCTGGCGATCGTCAGCCCCTTGAACTGCGACAGGTGCGTGACGTTGGCACCGTCCTTCAAAGAAAACACGGCATAAGGCGCCTTCTGGTAGTTCATTTCAACGAAGACGCCTGACGACACGCCTCGCGCACGCCCCAGCACCAGCGAGGTCGGATCGGAAAAGGCGAACTGCGCCACGCCTGCTTCCAATGCCTGCAGCGACTGTGCCGTGCCCTGCCCTGGGACGATCTTCACGTTCAGGCCTGCCTGCTTGAAATAGCCCTTGTCGAGTGCCACGTACCAGGGTGCATGACGCCCCATGGCGCTGAAGTCGAGCATGAAGGTCACGTCTGTGAGCTGGTTGCCGGCCGCCGCGGCCGGCAGCGGAACAAAGGTCGTGGCGCCTACCAGCCCGGCCATGGCGAGGGCCGTGCCCCATTGACGCAGTGGCCGATGGGCCAATTTGAAAAATTCGAACATTCGCTTGTCTCCGTGGCGATGAATGGATCTGGTGTCCTCTCTCACTGATACATTACATGATATATCACACGAATGCAATACCGATTAAAATTAACAAAAGGAGTCAGCCAGTGAACAGGAACCTATGACCACCGCTCGCGCAAGCAAGGCCCCGCTCTCGGAGCAGGCCTACGATCAGATCAAGTCCCGCATTCTGCGGCTGGAGTTCCGCCCCGGAGAGTTCTTGAATGAGATGGAAATATGCAAGATGCTCGACATGGGGCGCACCCCCGTGCATCAGGCAGTACATCGGCTCATGCTCGACGGGCTGCTGGACATCATTCCTCGCAAGGGCTTGCTGATCCGCCCCGAATCCATGAATGAAATCCTGCAGGTGCTTGAAGCCCGCTGGACGGTGGAGCCCGGCGTGGCCGCTCTCGCGGCCGAGCGTGCTACGCCGAAACAGGTTGAACGGTTGCGCACCCTGCTGGACGAATCGGCAGCCATCAGCGATTTGCATCACCGCCAGCGGCAGATGGAGATCGATCACGAATTCCACGGGACGATTGCCATGGCCTCTGGCAACCCAGTGCTTGCCGAAGTCATCCGCCCATTGCACGAACGCTCGGGACGCCTGTGGCACCTGCAGCTCAGGGCTACCGACGACGTGCAGCACACGCACCAGGAGCACGAGGCCATCTACGACGCTATTCGACGCGGCGACAAAGAAGCGGCCACGCGAGCGATGCAAGCCCACCTCAGCTCGCTGCGCCGGCGCAGGATTCTTGCCGCCGATCCCCTGCGCGAGTGACTCCCCCATTGCCTGAAAGGTAGCCGGTACACGGTCTTGTGCGCGTAAAGTTTGCATGCACCCCGAAACCATCATAAAATGGCGGGCTCAATCTGGATACGTAGTCAGGGCTTAGGTACGACAATAAGAGTACTGCAATGAGCTTCTGGCCGGCGACCCCAAAACTTTACGGATTTCACCATGAAAGAAGGCATCCACCCGGAATACCGCGAGGTCGTGTTCCTCGATCTGCAAACCGGTCACAAGTTCATTTCGCGTTCGGCCTTGGCTTCGCGTGAAACCACCGAAATCGACGGCAAGAGCTACCCGCTTTTCAAGTGCGATGTCACTTCTGAATCGCATCCGTTCTATACCGGTGCCCAGACGCGTATCGTCGAAACGGGCCGTGTGGAGAAATTCCGCGCGCGCTTTGCCCGCACGGCCGGCACAGTCAAGAAGTAATCAGCGCGATCCCAGGTGGCTGCGGCACCGGCCGCACCCTTCGCGCAAAAGAGGCAGCCTGCAGGCTGCCTCTTTTCATTTAACATGGGTTTCGACCCGATCGACCAGACTACTGACCCGTGCTTCCTGAATCCATCCGCTCGACCCCTGCTCGCCTGACAGCCAACGCGGCGGCCAAGCTGCCGCGGCTGTTTCTGATGGCGGTCGGGCTGGTCTACATTCTGGCCGGGCTGTTCTACCGTGACCCCTGGAAGACGGACGACGTCACTGGCCTGGCGACGATGCTCACGGCTCTCTCAGGCGAACCGCACGCGTGGCTGCTGCCACAGATCGGGCACCTGGCACAGGCTCAGGACGGCCCTCTGATCACCTGGGTGGGGGCCACCTGCATCGAAATATTCCGTCCGCTCCTGACGCTCTTCTTCGATCCGCTGGACGCGGCCATCATCGCGTCGCGCCTGCCCAACATCCTGTGGTTCGCTATCCTCACCGCGTCCATCTGGTATGGCACCTACCTGCTGGGCCGGCGGGCCGAAGCACAGCCGCTGGCCTTGCCCTTCGGGGGTGAGCCCGACGCACGCGACTACGGCCGCATGCTGGCAGACGCCGCCCTGCTGCTCATCGTGGCCACCGTGGGGATCATCTGGCGCATGCACGAGACCTCCGAGGTTCCGGCGGTCATTGCCTGCCAGGCACTGGCGTACTACGCCGTCGCCCGCATGCTGGATCGCCCCATCTCAGGCGCCGTCACTCTGGGCGTCGCACTGGGTGCAGCCTTCCTGGCCCGCGGCTGGCTGGGCGCACTGCCTCCCATGCTGGCCATCCCACTGATCTTCCTGCCCGGCGGCCTACTGGCGGGCGAACGTAAATGGCTGCTGGTGAGCGCACTCATTTGCGCCACACTCATTCTTCTGTGGTGGATTCCGGCCCAGCAGTTCGGCCCCTACTGGACGGAAAGCTGGCTTCACTGGACCCGCCATGCATTCAGCCTGCCCCACGCGCGCGCCTGGGGCAGCATCGTGCGCGACCTGCCCTGGTTTCTCTGGCCTACCTGGCCGCTCGCAATTCTGTCACTCTGGCGTTGGCGCGGCTGGTTCGGCGCACCCCACATCCGCATTCCACTGGGTTTCCTCGCCGCTGCAGCGCTAGTGCTGCTGGCCAGTGCCGACCCCTTCGAGCCTGAATACAGCATGCTGGCCGTCCCCTGCGCGGTCCTGGCAGCGTTCGCATTGCCCACGTTGCGCCGGGGCGTGGTGAACACACTGGACTGGTTCGCAGTGATGTGCTTTTCACTTACGGCTGCCACCGTGTGGCTGGGATGGATCGCACTTCAGGTCGGATGGCCGCACCAGATTGCCCAGAATATCAGCCTGCAGACGCACGGATACGACATCCACGTGGCGTGGCCAGCGACCGTCATTGCGATCCTGGGTACCCTGGGGTGGATCTTGCTGGTGCGCTGGCGGCTGCATGAGCACCCCAAGGGGCTGTGGCGCGGCACCGTGCTCTCGGCAGGAGGCCTCATCACCACGTGGCTGCTGCTGGCCACACTCTGGATGCCGGTCCTCGATTACATCCGCAGCTACCGTGAAGTCTCGGCCTCTCTGGCGCAGGCACTCGCACAATACCGCCAGCCCGGCGAATGTGTACGCACCCTGAATCTGGGCAGCGGCCAACGGGCCTCGTTCCTGGTGTTCAACGACATCAAGTTCGACTTCAACCCGCGCTGCACGCTGGTGCTGCAGCAGCTCAGCCCGGCCAGCCTGAGGCGTGGGACGGCTGAATACGCACACCATCCTGCCCTCTGGCAGGGCCGCAGGGGACCCGACCGGCACGAGATGTTTCGCCTGCTGCGCCTCACCCCGCCAGAACAACGCGGCTCAACCCACTGATCAGGCCGCCTGCTGCGGCGGCTCGGTCGCGGTGCCCGGCGTGACCAGTTCCACGACTTTGCTGCGCGACAGCACGCCCAGGAATTCGCCTTGCTCGTCGGTGACGGCCACGGGATCGGGCGTGCGCAGCAACTGCGCCAGAACCTCGTCCAAGCCTGCCGAGGCTGGCACCGACGCCATATCGGACAGATAGCGTGAAATGTCTCGCGCGCTTTCCTGCACGGCGCGCCGTGCATCGACCCGCGTGAGAACTCCTGCCAGCCGCTTGCCGTCGAGCACCGCCACATAGTCGTAGCCCCGCGCCACCAGCCGCTCCAGCGCATGCACAGGCTGGGTGCGCATGGTCAGCGTCAGCGAACGCTCGACACAGGCATGAGATGCGTTGAAGACCTTGCCCCGGTTGACGTCCTGCAGGAAGGATTCGATGTAGTCATTGGCGGGCGAGAGCAGGATGTCTTCCGGCGTCCCTTCCTGGATCAACTCGCCGTCCTTCAGGATGGCAATGCGATTGCCCAGGCGCAAGGCCTCGTCCAGATCGTGCGTGATGAAGACGATGGTCTTGTTCAGCTTCGACTGCAGCGCCAGGAGCTGATCCTGCATCTCGTGGCGAATCAGCGGATCAAGTGCAGAAAAGGCTTCGTCCATCAGCAGGATTTCAGCATCGGTCGCCAGTGCTCGCGCCAACCCGACTCGTTGCTGCATGCCCCCTGAAAGCTGATCAGGGTACTGGTTCTCGAGCCCCGACAACCCGACCTGATCCAGCCAATGCCGAGCGCGCTGGGTGCGCTCGGTACGGCGCACACCCTGCACGGCAAGCCCATAGGCAACGTTATCCAGCACCGTACGGTGTGGCAACAATCCAAAACGCTGGAACACCATGCTCATTTTCTGCTGGCGAAACTTCTCCAGCTCGCGAGGCCTGAGGCCCATGACATCGACCCCATCGACCAGAATCCGTCCCGCACTGGGTTCAATCAAGCGGTTAAAGTGACGAATCAGGGTCGATTTGCCCGAACCGGACAAACCCATGATGACATGGATGTTCCCCGCCTCGATGGACATGCTGATATTGCGCAGGCCCAGCGTGTGGCCACCTTGCTGCAGCATGGCCTCCTTGGACAGACCACTGCGCGCGGCCTCCATCCAGCGCTCGGGGCGAGGGCCGAAAATCTTGTAAATGTTGTGGACTTCGATCTTGCTCATATCAGTTCCCCCGCGTGTGCCGACGACGCCCGAACTGCTGCGTAATCCGGTCGAAAATGATGGCAAGGATCACGATGCCCGTGCCTGCCAGCAGACCTCGTCCCACCTGCAGTCGATTGATGCCCTGCAACACTTCATAGCCAAGCCCACGCACACCAATCATGGAAGCAATGACCACCATGGCCAACGCCATCATCGTGGTCTGGTTGACACCCGCCATGATATTGGGCAAGGCAAGCGGCAACTGAACGCCAAAGAGCTGCCTCGTGCGACTCGCCCCAAAGGAGCGCGAGGCTTCAAGCACCTCCGCATCCACCAGACGAATGCCAAGATCCGTGAGCCGGATGACGGGCGGCACCGCATAGATGACTGTCGCAAAAAGCGCCGCCAACTTACCCAGGTTGAACAGCATCACCACCGGAATCAGGTAGACGAAACTGGGCATGGTCTGCATCACATCCAGAACCGGCATCATGACGGCACGCACCCACCGCACGCTCGCCATGGCGATCCCCATGGGGATGCCCAGCATCACAGAAAAAGCGACCGCCACCAGCATGAGCGACAGGGTCTGCATGGAGGGTTCCCACAGACCGATGGCCCCTAGAAGCGCCAACAGGCCCCCCATGGCCAGGCTGAAACGCCACTTGCGGCTACCCAGCCAGGCGATGACGACGACCACCGCAATGATGGCCCACCACGGGGAATGACGCAGAAGGTTGTCGGACCAGATGAGCAAATCCAGCAGAGGCTGGGTGAGCTTGCGAAGCACATCGGAATACTGCGTAACCAGCCCATTGACGAAGGTATCGATGGGCCGTTGCAGTTCCCGTGCCGAAATCAGTTCGGGAAACATGGCCGCCCCCGTCAGAGTGCCGCCTTGACCCGTTGGGTTACCTCGGGCGGTAGCCACTGGGCCCAGACATCCTGGTGTTTCTTCAGAAACCACAGTGCCGTCTCTTTAGGCTCGGCTTCGTTCTTTTCCATGTAGGCCATGGCCTGATTCTCGACCTTCAGCGGAATCTTCACCTTGGCAAGAAACGCGGTGATCTTGGGTGCCTCCTCGGAGAACTTCGTGTTCACCGCGGTGAACACGGGGTTTTCCGGAAAAGCAGTTGCCTGGGGATCGGCGCAATCCGGATCAGTCAGGCACTTCTGCTTGGTCGCGTCATACGGCGGCATTTCGAGCTTGACGAGATCCAGCGCACCCACCAAAGGTGTGGGTGACCAGTAATAGAAGACGATATTCTGCTTGCGCTGATAGGCAGACATGAGTGCCGCCTTCTGTGTGGCGCCCGTCCCGGGTGAAAACAGCGTGTAGGTCTTCTCCAGCCCAAGCGCCTTGTACAGATTGCCGTTGATGACCTCGCAGGCCCAGCCGGCTGGGCACGTGTAGAAGCGGCCCTTGGTAGGTTCCTCGGGGTCCTTGAAGTCCTTCCAGTACTTGGGCAGATCCGACGCCTTCTTCAGGCCGGGCAGGCGCTCCGCCGTGTACTTGGGGATATACCAGGCTTCTTGTCCCATGAAAATGTCGCCAATGCGCTTGACCTTGCCGGTGGCCTTCGCCTTGTTCCAGGGCTCCAACGTGCTGTTGAGCCAAAGTTCGCTGTTGATGTCCAGATCACCTCGCTCCAGGGAAGCCAGAGCAAGCAAGGTGTCAGTGGGCAGCACTTCGGAATCACAGCCGTAGCCGTGTTTGACGATGAAACGCTCGATCTCGACCAGCATGAGATTCGATTCCCAGTTCATGCCGCCGAAGCGCATGGGACGGTTCAGCTCGCACTTGGGGGTCGAGGCAGCCTGCGCAGCCACCGGCGCGAGCGTCAAGGTGGCGAATGCAGCAGAGACGGCCGCACCCAGCAGGGCACGGGACAGGAATGAAGCCGCGCGGGGCGACGAGGAACGGGAGATAGACATTGAAGCCTCCTTTGGGTTACGGAGACGCCGAACGCGCGAGCATTGGACGCCATAGCTTAGGGGAGGGTGTGCGGAAGACGATCGCGGAGACCGCCAATACATACCGGCACTGCAGGTGCTTGGAACACCAAGTAGACAGGCGAGGCCGCACAACGCGCGGCAGCGCCAGAATTGAAAAGAAAAACTACAGCAGATGCGCTATTTTACACGCATGATCGTGCAAAATAAAGATTGATGCAGATTTCAAGGCCCACGAGGCCTTGAAATCTGCAATTTGACCGGCAAAATCAGCAGCCGCGATAGATGTAATCGCGACGCCACGGATAGGCCAGATCGGCGGGGTAATCCAGCTCGTCGGCACGGCCGGTGGGCGTGTGCTGCGCAATGATCTGATGCAGGGCAACCCAGCCGTGCTCGAAGCCCATGGCGCACCCTGCAAGATACATGCGATACGCGCGAATGGAACGTTCGCCTGACGGTGTGTTCAGCAAGGCCTTGGCCTCGCCCAGGTGCGCCTCAAGGGCATCGCTCCAGGCCCAGAGTGTGCGCGCATAGTGCGGGCGGATGTTTTCCACATCGACCATTTCGAGCCCAGCCTCGGCAATGGTCTGCAACACATAGTGGATGTGCGAGAGCTCACCGCCCGGAAAGATGAACTTTTCGATGAAGTCGCCCATCCCGTTGCCAAGCTCGGTGTTGCTGAGCCCGCCCGCCGTAATACCGTGGTTCATGATGAGCCCGCCGGGCTTGACCAGCCGGCGCAGCTTGGAAAAATAGCCCGCCAGCTGGGCTCGGCCCACATGCTCGAACATGCCTACCGAGGCAATTTTGTCAAAGGGCTTGGTTTCGTCGAGCTTGCGGTAATCGAGCAGCTCGAATCGCACGCGGCCCTTCAGGCCTTTTTCTTCGATGAGCTTGTTCACATAGGCGTGCTGATTGTGCGACAAGGTGATGCCGGTCACGTCGACGTCGTAGTTTTCGGCCGCCCAGAGCATGAGCCCGCCCCAGCCACCGCCACAATCGAGAAACCGCTCGCCCGGTTTGAGCGCCAGCTTGCGGCAGATGTGATCGAGCTTGGCGTCTTGCGCCTGAGCCACCGTGTAACCCGGCTCTTTGTAGTAGGCACAGGAATACACCCGGCGCGGGTCCAGCCACAAGGCGTAGAACTCGTCGGACAAATCGTAGTGGAACTCGATCTGCTTGGCGTCGCGCTCCATGGAATGGTGCCAGACGGAAATCATGCGGCGCACGAACCCCGACAACCAGCTCAGCTGGTTTTCGTCGATGGGCGAGCCCGGCAAGATGGTGGCCGCCATGCGCATCAGATCGTGCATGGAGCCTTCGAAGTCGAACTTGCCTTCAACGTAGTCCTCTCCCAGAATGCCGACCTGGCCGGCCGCGAAATGGGTCAGAACGGACGAATCCTTGATGATGAGATGGATCTTCGCATCGGCCGCGCCGAGCTTCTGTCCGTCAGGCATCTGTAACGACACCGGCATGGACAATGATCCGAGTTTGTTCTCGATGATTGAAGTAAGCGCAGCCAACAGAGTCTCCCTCAGTTCTATCAGGACATTGTCGTTGTATAGTAGCGCCAAATCTGGCGCAAATCGGGGCGCTCCAGCCAAACGTGGCCCGACACGGTCTGACACGGCCGGCCCAGGCGAAAGAAAGGGCCCAGAACCGCGCCCGCCGTAAGCCTTGGGGCCATCCGCCCCTGAGCTGAGGCTTGGCTCCCTGCCACGCGCTTGATTTCACAAGTGTTTCTAGTATAGAATGCAGGGCTTTCCAGACAGACATACACAGAGGTGAGACCATGGCACGCGTATGCCAAGTAACCGGCAAAGGCCCAATGGTGGGCAATAACGTCTCGCACGCGAACAACAAGACCAAGCGGCGTTTCCTGCCCAACCTGCAATCGCGCCGGTTCTGGGTCGAATCCGAAAACCGCTGGGTGCGCCTTCGCGTATCCACAAAAGCCCTGCGCACCATCGACAAGAACGGCATCGATTCCGTTCTGGCCGACCTGCGTGCCCGTGGCGAACTGGCCTGATTGGCCGCATAGGAGCACATCATGGCAAAAGGCGCTCGCGAAAAGATCAAGCTCGAATCCTCCGCAGGAACGGGCCACTTCTACACGACCACAAAGAACAAACGCAACATGCCGGAAAAAATGCTGATCAAAAAGTATGATCCGGTGGCGCGCAAGCACGTCGACTACAAAGAAACCAAGCTGAAATAATCCGGTTGCCTCTTCCGGATCGTCTCACCGGTTTCCCGAAACCCCGCAAGTAGTTGCGGGGTTTTTTTTCGCCTGGCCGCAAGACGACCAGCGCGGCCAAGGTGTCGCCAAAGCAACCTATAATGCAGGGCTTGGCCTTTTCACATTGCACACCATACAGATCCATGCAGGAACGCTACCTTCACACCCAGGTTGAATCCGACACCCAGGCACATTGGCACGCCGATGACGTCTATCGCGTCACCGAACACGCCACAGACGCCCATGGTTCACCCAAGCCGAAGTTCTACGCCTGCTCAATGCTGCCCTACCCCAGCGGCAAGCTTCACATGGGACACGTGCGCAACTACACCATCAACGACATGATGACGCGCCAGCTGCGGATGCGCGGCTACAACGTGCTCATGCCCATGGGATGGGATGCCTTCGGCATGCCGGCCGAAAACGCGGCCATGAAATACGGTGTGCCGCCCGCAAAATGGACCTACGACAACATCGCCTACATGAAGAAGCAGATGCAGGCGATGGGGCTCGCGATCGACTGGTCACGCGAGATGTGTGCCTGCGATCCTCATTACTACAAATGGAATCAGTGGCTGTTCCTGAAGATGCTCGAAAAAGGCATCGCCTACCGCAAGACTCAGGTCGTCAACTGGGACCCGGTCGATCAGACCGTGCTGGCCAACGAACAAGTCATCGACGGCAAAGGCTGGCGCTCGGGTGCACCGGTCGAAAAACGTGAAATCCCGGGGTATTACCTGCGCATTACCGACTATGCTGGAGAACTCCTCGACACCCTGACGGACGGTAGCCTGGCCGGCTGGCCAGACCGCGTGCGCCTGATGCAGGAAAACTGGCTGGGCCGCAGCATCGGGGTGCGCTTTGCCTTCCGCCATGACATTCACGGCGACGACGGGGCCCTGATTCAAGACGGGCTGCTGCACGTCTTCACGACGCGCGCCGACACCATCATGGGGGTCACCTTCTGCGCCGTCGCACCAGAACACCCCCTGGCAACCCACGCTGCCCACCACGACCCAGCGCTGGCCGCCTTCATCGAAGCCTGCCGCAAGGGTGGCACCACCGAAGCCGAACTCGCCACCCGCGAAAAAGAAGGCCTGCCTACAGGGCTGACCGTCACACATCCCCTCACGGGGCAAGCGATACCCGTGTGGGTCGGCAATTATGTCCTCATGAGCTACGGCGATGGCGCAGTGATGGGCGTTCCGGCCCACGACGAGCGCGACTTCGCCTTTGCCCTCAAATACCAGTTGCCCATCCGTCAGGTCATCGCCGCAGAAGGCCAGAGCTACTCCACCGATACCTGGCAAGAATGGTACGGCGACAAGCTTTCAGGCCACACGGTGAACTCGGGCAAATACGACGGCCTGACCACCGCTCAAGCCATCGAGGCCGTCGCGGCGGATCTTCAAGCCCTGGGCCTGGGTGAACGCAAGACCACCTGGCGGCTGCGCGATTGGGGCATTTCACGCCAGCGGTATTGGGGCACCCCGATCCCCATCATCCACTGCCCCGATTGCGGCCCCGTCCCGGTTCCCGAAAAGGACCTGCCTGTCGTGCTGCCGGACGATCTGGTACCCGACGGGACCGGCAACCCGCTCGCCAAAAGCAAGGCATTCCTGTCGTGCCATTGCCCCAAGTGTGACAAGCCGGCACGCCGGGAAACCGACACCATGGACACTTTTATCGACTCGTCCTGGTACTTCATGCGCTATACCTCGCCGGGTAACGATCAGGCCATGGTCGATGCTCGCAACGATTACTGGATGCCCATGGACCAGTACATCGGCGGCATCGAGCACGCCGTCCTGCACCTGCTGTACGCGCGGTTCTGGACGCGCGTCATGCGCGACCTGGGCTTGGTGAAGTTCTCTGAACCCTTCACGCGACTGCTGTGTCAGGGCATGGTGCTCAACCATATCTATTCGCGTCACAACGAACGCGGCGGCATCGAATACTTCTGGCCCGATCAGGTCGAGAACATCACGGACGACAAAGGCACCATCACCGGCGCGCGCCTGAAGACAGATGGCTCCATGGTGGACTATGGCGGCATAGGCACCATGTCCAAATCCAAGAACAACGGAGTGGACCCGCAGTCGCTCATCGAGTCCATGGGTGCCGACACCGCGCGGCTGTTCGTCATGTTCGCAAGCCCTCCGGAACAAACGCTCGAATGGTCCGAATCCGGCGTCGAAGGCGCACACCGATTCCTGCGCCGACTCTGGGCATTCTGCTACGGGCAAAGCACTTCACTGCGGGGACAGGACATCCCGACCCAGTGGGCCGATTTGTCGGACACCAATGCGGCGCTGCGCCGTCAGATGCATGGGCTGCTCAAGCAGGCTGATTATGACTACCAGCGCATCCAGTACAACACGGTGGTGTCCACCGCCATGAAGATGCTCAACACGCTGGAATCCGCCACCCAGGCGGGCGCCCAGGGTGCCGCCGTGGCCGAGGCCACCTCCATCCTGCTGCGGGTACTGTATCCGGTCGTGCCACACATCACCTGGCAGCTCTGGCGCGAGCTGGGGCTTGCCCAGTCGCTGGGCGATTTGCTCGACGCTCCGTGGCCCCAGGTCGACGAATCCGCGCTACGAGCCGAAACCGTCGAACTGGTTCTACAGGTGAACGGCAAGATGCGCGGCCAGCTTAGCGTGCCGCAGGATGCCGACAAACCGGCCATCGAGGCCCTGGCGCGCACGCACGAAGCCGTCGCCCGATTCCTCGAAGGGCGGGAACCCAAACGGGTAGTCGTGGTGCCAGGCCGCCTGGTAAACGTGGTGGGCTGAGTACCATGGCCGCACTGACCCCATTTCAACGGACTCGCCGCCTGTGTCTGGCCTTGCCATGCCTGGCAGCGCTCTCGGCCTGCGGGTTTCACCTGAAGGGAGCGACACCGCTACCCTTCAAGAGCCTGTACACCAACATCAACCTGGACAGCGATTTCGGCGCGCGTCTGCGCCGGGCTGTCGAGGCCAATTCCCCAGACACGCACTTCACTCCAAGCCGCAAGGACGCTGAAGTCTACCTGCACGAAATCGCCGACCAGCAAAACTTGCGTGAAGTGTCGCTCAACGCCGAGGGTCAGGTCGAAGAATATGAGCTGGACCTGAACTTCAGCTTCGAACTGCTGGACAGAGAAGGCCACGTTCTGCTCGCGCCCACGGTGCTGCACAATGTGCGCGAGATCCCCTACAACGACCGCATCGTACAAGCCAAGGACAGCGAAATCACTCGCACGTTCCGCGACATGCGTAACAGCATGATCGATCAGATCCTGCGACGCATGAGTGCGCCCGACGTGCGCGAGGCCTACCGCAACGCCGACAGCCGCCCAACCGTGCCTTTGCCCGGTGACGAGATCTGGCGCAGCCGTGACAACGTCAACAAACGCGGCAACCTGAACACCCCCGGTATTCCCTGATGATGGCCGGCCGTGCGCAAGACTTCGACCGCACACTGGAACAGTTCTCGAAAGCGTCCAGCCTCCCCGCCTGTTGCGTGCTCTGCGGCGACGAGATACTGCTGCTGACCGAGACCGTCGACGCCCTGCGCGCCAAAGCAAGCCAGCTGGGTTGCACCGAGCGCAGCCACTGGGTCATGGACGCCCGCAGCGACTGGAGTCCGGTGCTGGCAGCGGCACGCAACACCTCGCTCTTTGGTGACCTGCGCTTGCTGGAAATCAGCCTGCCCACCGGCAAACCCGGAAAAACAGGCGCTGACGCCTTGCAGAACCTGGTCAGGATGGCATCGCAAGATCAGCTGCCTGACGTCCGCATCGTGATTCAGCTCCCCGCGCTGGACCGTGCCACCCAGCAGAGCAAATGGGCCCAGGCGCTGCACCAGCACACCCACTGGGTGGATATCCCTTCGATTGCTCGCACGCGCCTGCCTGACTGGATTGCAGGCCGCCTGACTCGTCAACACCAGTCTACCGATGCCGAAACCCTGGCCTGGCTCGCCGATAAGGTCGAGGGCAACTTGCTGGCCGCACACCAGGAAATCCAGAAACTGGCACTCATCTACCCTGAAGGCGCGCTCTCGTTGCAGCAGGTGCAAACGGCGGTGCTCAACGTGGCCCGCTACAATCTGTACGACTTGCGCGATGCCATGCTGCAAGGCGAAGCGGATCGCGCACTGACGGTACTCGATGGCCTGCGCGCCGAAGGCGAAGCGCTTCCTCTGGTACTGTGGGCAGTGGGCGAGGAAATCCGGCTGTTGACCCGCCTGGCCGGCACATCGGCCGCATCGTTGGACGCGGCCCTGCGTGCGAACCGCTATTTTGGGGCGCGCGAAAAGCTGGCGCGGCACGTATTGCACCGTGTCCCGGCCGCCACCTGGCCACGAGCACTTCGCCAAGTGCACGAAATCGATCGTATGATCAAAGGGGTGCCCACGCAGGGCGGCCTGAGCGACCCCTGGGACGAACTGGCCCGGTTGGTCATGCGCATGGCTACGGCAGGACGCGCTCAATCCTGATCTTTGTTCACCCTATTCCGTTGCAGGCTTTCCAATGACCGACAGTGGCTCTTCCATGCAAACCCTGGGACGACAGGCCCGCGAGGCAGCGCGCGCCATGCGCATGGCCTCGGGTGCGGCCAAAGCCGCCGCGCTGCTGGCCATGGCTGACGGCCTGCGCACCCGGCGCGCCTGGCTGCAGGCCGAAAACCAGCATGACCTGCAGGCGGCAGAACAACAGCATCTGGCGGCACCGCTCATGGACCGTCTGCGACTGTCAGACAAAGCGCTGGACACCATGGCCATGGGCCTCGCACAGATCGCCGCCATGCCCGATCCAATCGGCAGCCTGAGCGAGACCACCACCCGGCCCAACGGCATGCAGGTCGCCCGCATGCGCGTGCCACTGGGAGTGATCGGGATCATCTACGAATCCCGCCCCAACGTTACCATCGACGCCGCTGCACTCTGCCTCAAATCCGGAAACGCGACCATTTTGCGCGGTGGCAGCGAAGCCTTTCACTCCAACCGCGCGCTGGGCGAGATCATCCAGGAAGGGCTGCAGGCTGCAGGGCTGCCGGCGCACGCGGTGCAAGTAGTCGCTACTATCGACCGCGCCGCAGTGGGCGAGATGATCACGCTCACCGATTACATCGACGTCATCATCCCCCGGGGTGGCAAAGGGCTGATCGCGCGCCTATCGGCCGAATCGCGCGTACCGCTCATCAAGCACCTGGAAGGCAACTGCCACCTTTACGTGGACAAGGCGGCAGATCTGGACAAAGCCTTTGCGATTGCCATCAACGCCAAAACCTACCGGACCGGGATCTGTGGCGCCATGGAAACGCTCTTGGTCCACGAACAGGTGGCGGCCCAGTGGCTGCCGCGCGTGGGTGCGCGTTTCACCGAACTGGGCGTCGAACTGCGCGCCGACCCCGCGGCGGCTGCCCTGTTGCCGCAATCGGTGCCCGCCACGGAAGAAGACTGGGCCACCGAATTCCTGGCACCGATTCTGGCGGTACGCGTGGTGGGGTCGTTGCAACAGGCCATGGACCATATTGCGCGTTACAGCTCGGAGCACACAGAATCCATCGTGACAGAAGACCTGGCGGCGGCCCAGCGCTTTCAGCGCGAAGTCGATTCCAGTTCGGTCTATGTGAACCTCCCCACCTGCTTCGCGGACGGCTTCGAATACGGCTTGGGGGCGGAGATCGGCATCTCCACGAACCGCCTGCATGCCCGTGGACCTGTAGGTCTTGAAGGACTCACGATGCAAAAATGGGTGCTGACTGGCGATGGCCAGGTCCGGAGCTGAGCATGCTCTGGGTCAAGACATTTCACATTCTGTTCGTAGTCTCGTGGTTTGCAGGGCTGTTCTACCTGCCCAGAATCTATGTGAATCTTGCACAGGCCGAATCATCCGATGCACAGGCCTTGCTCCTGGGCATGGCACAACGCCTGTATCGCTTCATGACGCCGCTGGCCGGGTTGGCCCTGATATTCGGACTCTGGCTCTGGCTGGGCTACGGCATCGGCCGAGCTCAAGGCTGGATGCACGCCAAACTCTCTCTGGTGCTGCTGCTCGTGGTCTACCACGGGATGTGCCGCCATTACCTGCTCACTTTTCAGAGACAGGCCAACCGGCACTCGCACCGGTTCTTTCGAGCCTTCAACGAAGTCCCCGTACTGCTCCTGCTGCTGATCCTGATCCTCGTGGTCGTCAAACCCTTCTGACATTTCATGACCGATACTCCCCACAAAACGCTGAGCCTGAAGAAGAAGGCACCCACATCCCGCACGCCCCAGGATTCGGGCCCGGAGAACCGGCGGCAGCGCTCAGGGGCCAGAGCCCGGCAGGCCGCGCTGCAGGACCACGCACAACAAGCCCGGGGGATCGAACCCGCGAGTCCCGCTGTCCCACCGATCAGCCGAGAGCGTCGTCCGGGCGTTCCCAAACCCGCTCCCAAACCGTTTCACAAGACGGCCGAACCGCGCACCCGCAGAACCCCCGAGCCGCCCCACCGCGCACCCGCCTCGGACACGCCCTCGGTCGACACCGAGCACAGCCCCCGCATCGAGCGCAAGCCTCGTGCGCCGCGGACGCCACGCATCGCCGAGACTTTTTCACTGTTTGCCCCCTGCCCTCACGGGCTCGAAGAGGCGCTTTCACTGGAACTACAGGCACTGGGCTACGACAAGGTACGCGCCGGTCGCGCGGGCTGCCACTTCGAGGCCGACTGGATGGGGGTGATGCGCGCCAACCTGTACTCACGCCTGGCCACGCGCATCCTGGTGCAGGTGGCACAGGCCTCTATCCACACCGAAGACGATATCCTGGCACTGGCGCACGAAACCGAATGGGAGCGCTGGTTCGGCCCCGAACAGACCCTGCGGGTGGACACTTCGGCCATCCGCAGCCCCGTGAAGAGCCTCCAATACTGCAACCTGCGCGTCAAGGACGGAATCTGCGACCGTCTGCGCGAACGCGAAGGGGCCCGCCCCGACATCGACACGGTCCGCCCTGACGCCCGTGTGCATCTGTTCCTGGATGAAACCTCGGCCACCCTGTATCTGGACGTCTCTGGCGAATCGCTCTTCAAGCGCGGGTGGCGCCTGGACAAAGGCGAGGCCCCACTGCGTGAAAACCTGGCTGCAGGCCTGCTGGCGCTGTCAGGCTGGACACCCGAGGCGCCCCTGCTGGACCCTTTTTGCGGCAGCGGCACCATTTTGATTGAGGCCGCCTGGATCGCACTAGGAGTGCCCCCCGGAATCTGGCGTCCATTCAGTTTCGAACGCCTGCGACCACACGACGCCCGGCTGTGGCGCCACCTGAAGGACGACGCGCGAGCCCATATCGCCACGCGCCTGGAGCAACCTTTAGTGGGCTGCGACCTTCAGTCGGCGGCCATTGCCGCTGCACGTTCCAATGCAGAGCGCGCCCACCTGGGCTCGGAGGCCATCCGCTTCGAGGTCTGTGATGCGCGCCAGCTGCCCGCCCCGGACAGTCATGGGTGGATCGTGACCAACCCCCCCTATGGCGAGCGTCTGAGCGACGACGACGTCGAGCTCTGGCCACAATGGGCCACGTGGCTCAAGCGCCATTACGACGGCTGGCGCCTGAACATCATCACCAGCGACCTGGAGCTTCCCAAACAGCTCAGGCTCAAGGCGCAACGGCGCACGCCACTGCACAATGGGGCCCTGGACTGCCGCCTGTTCCAGTTTGAACTGGTGGGCGCAAGCTACCGCAACCCGCCTTCGGCAGCCTCCGTGGCCAAGGCGCCACATCCTTCGCAGGAGTGACACCGCTTCTCTGCAGGTCTTGCACATTACTAGGGTTAACCCTATAATGTTTTCAATCCGAGCGAAACGCTCATTACACAAGCGAAGAGGCTTGCTATGAAAGACCTGCAAAACATCGATGTCCGCCTGACCGACGCCCTGGAACGTGAACTTCTGCAAGAAGCGATCGACAACCAGCAAAGCTACGCCTTCGACCGCGCGATCAGCCACTTTTTCCATAAGGTCGTAAGCTTCTTCAACGCCCCTGAAGTGCAGCTGACGCCGCATACCGCGCGCACGGCCCACTAAGCATATAGGCCGCAGCCAGAAGCTGCTGTAAACGAAAAACACCCCAAAGGTTGGACACCAATCCAACCTTTGGGGTGTTTTTCGTAGAGGATGCAGATGTTTTCCGGGACCGGTTTGCGCTGCGATTCCCGCCCGGGCCAGCAATAAGTGGGCACCCCGAGCACAATGCAGCGCCAGACGCTACCGCCTTTTTGTCTCGAACAAAGATCATCGCAATCCGCGAAGGGATCGTAACAACATATACAAAGTAAAGATCGCTATCTGTTCTCGCAAGCCCCACACTGGGTCATCCGAGGCGAACATGTTTATCCAGTATCGCAACACCGCGATTCACTGAGCCAGCCTCCGGCACACCATCGCATGCGTCACGCATGCAGCCTGTTGCACACCCGCATCTTCGAAGCTGGGCGTTTGGCGACGGGCAACTACTGGCCTGAAATAAATCAAAAAATCCAGCCAGACATTCGGAGCTTCTATGCCCCTGCATTTTTTAGTCACCAACCCCCTTGGCTCCAACCTGAGAGCGGCAGGAGTCGATTGGCCACCTCCATCGCCTTCTACGCCTGAAGAGACCGAACGCCTCAAGAGGTGTGTCAAGGAGCGAGCCGATTTCCTTAGGCTCATGAAAGAAAAATTCCCTGGGTTGCCCTATTGAGCCTGCGACCCAGTCCGGCAGCGGCTCTGCTCAACCCATTACTTTCCCTGTTTGCCTGCCCATCCAGGGCGGCCCAAACTCAAACCAATGGAGCACATCATGGAACAAAAGACATCCCAAGAAAAGATTCCTTTCCCAAAAGAGAAAAGCGAATCCCAAACGCCTGGTCAAAAGACTGGACAGCAAGAAAGCCCTTCCAAGGAAATGAATCAGGAAGGCCATAAGAAGTAAAGAGGAGAGGATTCCTCTTCATCGGTACAGCCGCCCTACCGGGCGGTTTCTGCGTTTCTGGGCGATAATTTCAGGTCTTCATCAACCTGCCTGCCATGTCTGTGACCTCCCTCGTCGTTCCTCACGCGCCTGCCCGCTGGCGACGCTTCGCCTGCATGATGTACGAAGGCGTGCTGCTCTTTGGCGTCGTGTTCCTTGCCGGCTATCTGTTCGATACCCTCACGCAAAGCCGCAGCGGCCTCACGCTGCGCCACGGTCGCGAGGCCTTCCTGTTTCTGACCATGGGTGTGTATTTTGTCCTGTGCTGGCGCCGGGGTGGGCAGACACTTCCCATGAAGACCTGGGCCATCCGGCTGACCGACCGAGGCAACACACCGCTACGGGGCTCAAGGCTGGTGCTGCGTTACCTGCTCATCTGGCCGCTGCCGCTGCTCACGCTGCTGGCCATCCAGTCCCTGGTGCATTCCACTGGCTGGGAGCCCTTCAACACCTTGTTCGTCCTTGCCCCCTTCTCGAACTTTCTGTGGACCTGGCTGGACCCACAAGGCCAGTTCCTGCATGATCGGCTGCTGGGCACTGAACTGCACGATCTGAAACAACCCGCCCTGCCTCACTGCTCTGATGCCGGGAGGCCCACACCATGAACGACACGCTCAAGAAATACCTGACGACCGACCATGCGGCCCGCATCCAATCGCTGCGCCTGACGGACGCCTGGAAAAAAGGGCTGGCCCACCAAGACCTCCCCGCGGAGATCTCGCAATTGCTGGGCGAACTTTCGGCAGCCTGCGTACTGCTGGCCGGCAACATCAAATTCGACGGCTCGATCATCCTGCAGGTGCAAGGCACCGGCGCGGTGAGCCTGATGATGGTTGAGTGCAGCTCGACACTCGATCTGCGAGCCACCGCCCACATCAAAGAAGACAGCACCTTTCCAGCCGGGATCACGCTGCAACAGCTCATGAATGCCGATGGCAAGGGCCGCTTCACCGTGATGCTGGACCCTGAAAAGCGGGCCGAAGGCGTGGGCCTCTACCAAGGGGTCGTCCCCCTGGAAGGCGACACCGTGGCGCAGGCGCTGGAACACTACATGAAACATTCCGAACAGCTCGACACCCGGCTGTGGCTCGCAGCTGACGCAGAGCACTGCGCAGGGCTGATGCTGCAACGCATGCCCAGTGCAGAAAACTCCAGCGCACAAACGGCCCGCAGACACACTGAAGCCGAAGACGCCACCTGGAACCATTGCCTCACGCTGGCAGGCACCATCACCCCCCGCGAGTTGCTGGGTCTGGACCCGGACGCGCTCATACACCGTCTCTTCTGGCAAGACGATCTGCTCTCGTTCACCGGCCAAGCGGTCCGCTGGCACTGCTCCTGCTCACGTGATCGAGTCGCCAGCATGCTGCGCAACCTGGGACAGGCAGAGATCGAATCCATCCTTGCCGAGCAAGGACACGTTCACATTGATTGCCACTTCTGCGGCAAACCCTATGAATTCGACGCTGTCGACTGCGCGGCACTGTTCGTTGACACCCGAAACCAGATTCCTGCTCCAGGCTCGCCGCTCGTCCACTGAAAGGGTCACCGACAAAGCCGAACTCCGACCCTTTTAGCCACCCGTATTTTCCTGGCTGGTGCGGCCGATGCTGCGGCCGGCATACTGCCAGGCATGCTCTTCATCGCTCCCACGACACGGCCCACCACCCCAGGTCGCCACGCCTCCCTTCAACACGGCATGGGGCTGATCGGCTTTCTGGCGGCGTCACTCCCTGTTCTGTCGCTGGGCATAGGCGGCGTCGAGCTCGCCCACTGGATGCAGATCCGTCAGTCGCTAAGCCTCTTGCTCATGGACGCGGCACGGGCTGGGGCCACACACAGGGCCGAGCCCCGGATCCTCGCAGCCGCCTTTGAAGGAGGGCTGCACTTTCTGTATCCGGCAAAGGGCGAACCCCAACGCATTCTGCAGGAACGGCGTGGGGCACTGAGCCTGCCTTGGCACATCACCATCCTGAGCCCCGTTCCCGCCACCTTCACCGACCATGCGGACCCGGACCTTCCAGAGAAGAGGGCCTATCGCGGACAGGCTCTGATTCGCAACGATCGCCAGGATGCTCAGCATTCAGCCCGTCTCGCCCAAGGCTGGCCGCTGGGTCGTGGCGCCGCCTCGGGATTCACGATCTATGAAGCCAACACACTCAAACTCCGACTGCACTGGCCTCATCGGCCAATCACCCCGGGGGGCAGTGCTCTCATTCGCAGCCTGGCGCCACTTGCACGAGACCCTCTGAACCGCCACTGGATGCAGGCGGGCTACCTGCCTTTCTTGCGACAGGTGTCCGTTGCCATGCAATCGCCGCCCGCCTTATGGCCCGACTTGCCTGACGGACGTGTCACGCACGCCTCCATCGCCCGCCCTGCGCCACCCGCCACGTCGCCCGAAGCCCCTGACACGATCGATAACCCCAGCGCCCCACCCATGGACAAGATGGGTGCAAGCAGTGAAACGGACAATGATGCCGCTACAAAGACACAAGAACCGCCCGCATCGGATGGGGTAGACGGCACGCCGGATGACGGGTCGGCCGACCCGGGGTCACCGGAGGCCGAAGGCTGCAGCCCCAGCTGACCTTATGACGAACTCAATGCCCGAGGGGAGGCGGTCCCGTGCGAGGTGCGGCGGCCGCTGGCGCGGCAGGTTCCGGCGGCAGGATCTGGACGAAATATTCGCCTTCGCGAATCATGTTCAGCTCACTGCGGGCACGTTCTTCAACTGCTGAAGTCCCGGTTTTAAGGTCCTGGACTTCAGCCGCAAGCGCGTTGTTGCGAGCCGTCAGCGCCTGATTGTTGTCAGTCTCGGCCTTGACCTCGGACTGCAGGCCCCTGACGCTGAGCCAGCCGCCCTTACCCCACCACAGTGGATACTGGGTCGCGAGGGTCAGGGCCAACAGCGCCAGACAGAGCAGTCGCATGACGGATGGTCGGGCTCAACGCAGGTTATAGAAGGCCGAAGTGCCCGGATAGGATGCGACCTCGGCCAGCTCTTCTTCGATGCGAAGCAGCTGGTTGTACTTGGCCATGCGATCCGAGCGAGACAAGGACCCCGTCTTGATCTGCATGGCGTTGGTGGCCACGGCGATGTCGGCGATGGTCGAGTCTTCGGTTTCGCCCGAACGGTGCGACACCACGGCGGTGTAGCCGGCGCGCTTGGCCATCTCGATGGCGGCGAAGGTTTCGGTGAGCGTGCCGATCTGGTTGATCTTGATGAGGATCGAGTTGGCCACGCCCTTCTGGATGCCTTCGCGCAGGATGCGGGTGTTGGTGACGAAGATGTCGTCGCCCACCAACTGCACTTTCTTGCCCAGTTGGTCGGTCAGGAGCTTCCAGCCGTCCCAATCGTTCTCGGCCATGCCGTCTTCGATCGAGATGATGGGGTACTTGTCGCACCAGGTGGCCAGCAGGTTGGCGAACTCCTGCGACGACAGCGACGCGCCGCCCTCGCCGTCGAGCACGTACTTGCCGTTCTTGTAGAACTCGGAGCTGGCGCAGTCCAGGCCCAGGGCGATCTGCTTGCCGGGCTCGTAGCCGGCTTCGTCGATGGCGTTGAGGATGAGCTGGATGGCCGCTTCGTGATTGGCCACGTTGGGCGCGAAACCGCCCTCGTCGCCCACGGCGGTGGACATGCCCTGCTTGCTGATCAGCTTCTTGAGATTGTGGAAGACCTCGGCGCCCCAGCGCAGAGCCTCGCGGAAGCTGCTCGCGCCCACTGGCAGGATCATGAACTCCTGCATGTCGAGCGTGTTGTTGGCGTGGGCGCCGCCGTTGATGACGTTCATCATCGGCACGGGCATGGAGAGCGGGCCGCTGCCGCCGAAATAGCGGTACAGCGACAGGCCGGATTCGTCGGCGGCGGCGCGGGCCACGGCCATGGAAGCGGCCAGGATGGCATTGGCGCCCAGGCGCCCCTTGGAATCGGTGCCGTCCAGCTCGATCAGGGTGCGATCGATGAATGTCTGCTCTTGCGCGTCCAGGCCCATCAAGGCTTCGGAGATTTCGGTATTGACGTTCTCGACGGCGCGCAGCACGCCCTTGCCCAGATAACGGCCCTTGTCGCCGTCGCGCAGCTCGATGGCTTCGCGCGTGCCGGTGGAGGCGCCCGAAGGCACCGCGGCGCGGCCCATGGAGCCGGACTCCAGCAGCACGTCGCATTCGACGGTGGGGTTGCCGCGCGAATCGAGGATTTCGCGGCCGATGATGTCGACAATAGCACTCATGAGTTTACTTTCCTGAAATGATAAGAATCCGTTTGACCCGAGGTCAGCTCGCGCAGGCCCAGTCCGCGCGGCTTTCGATAAAGCCGTTGCGCTTGGTGACGGCATCGAGCGCGACGAGGGTTTCCAGCAGCGCCGCCATGTGGTTCAGCGGCACGGCGTTGGGTCCGTCGGACAGCGCGTGCGCCGGATCGGGATGCGTTTCCATGAACAGGCCCGACACGCCCACAGCCACGGCCGCGCGCGCCAGGCGGTAGCCCTCGCCGTCGTACCAGGCCTTGGCCTGGTCGTAGCTCGGAAACTTCAGGATCGCGACGCGCACGGGATTCCAGGCGCCCTCGAGCGATTCGCTCCTCCCTCCGCGCACCAGGTACTCGCCGCCGGC
>NZ_DASVGN010000014.1:0-67533 GCF_036379515.1 Castellaniella sp. | reverse complement strand
ATCGATTCCTCGACCGCAATCTCGTCAAACGGGTTCATGGACATCTTCACGTTGGCCGTGTCCACCCCCGTGTGATCGGATTTCACCCGCACCTTCACGTTGAAATCTACTACCCGCTTGACCGGTACCAATACCTTCATTTCTGTATTCCTGGATTAGTGCAATTCGCGCAGCATGTTGCGCGCGATGATCAGTTGTTGGATCTGCGTCGTACCTTCGTAGATGCGGAACAGCCGTACGTCGCGGTAGAAGCGCTCGATACCGTATTCGCTCATGTAGCCTGCGCCGCCAAAAATCTGCACGGCCCGGTCGGCCACACGGCCACACATCTCGGAGGCAAACATTTTGGCACAGGATGCCTCGGTGCTCACGGGCAAGCCGTCGTCGCGACGGCGGGCGGCGTCGAGCACCATGCAGCGGGCGGCGTAGAGCTCGGCCTTGCTGTCGGCCAGCAGGGCCTGGACCAGTTGGAATTCGCCGATGGCCTTGCCGAACTGGTGGCGCTCGGAGGCATATTTGAGAGCGTCGGCCAGCATGCGTTCGGCCACGCCCACGCAGATCGCTGCAATGTGAATGCGGCCTTTGTCGAGCACCTTCATGGCGGTCTTGAAGCCGCGCCCTTCGACCCCACCAATCAGGTTGGCGGCGGGAACCTTGCAATTTTCGAAGATCACGTCGCAGGTGTGAGCCCCCTTTTGGCCCATCTTGCGGTCGCGCTTGCCCAGGCTGATGCCGGGTGAATTGGCCTCGACGATGAAGGCCGACACGCCGGCGGAGCCTTTGACGTCCGGTGCCGTACGAGCCATCAAGGTGAAAATGCCTGCGTGCGGCGCGTTGGTGATGAAACGCTTGGTGCCGTTGACCACATAGTGGTCGCCTTTGCGGATGGCGGTGGTCTTGAGCGACCCGGCGTCCGACCCCGAGCCCGGTTCGGTCAGGGCAAATGAGGCGATGATCTCTCCGGTGGCCATGCGGGGCAGGTACTTTTGCTTTTGTTCATCCGTGCCGTCGAACACGATACCTTGTGAACCGATACCCACCGTGGTGCCGATGACCGAGCGAAACGCCGGGGAGGTATGCCCGAGTTCGATCATGGCCAGGACTTCTTCTTCCATGGTGAGCTGCAGCCCGCCGTATTGTTCCGGGATCGTGAGCCCGAACAGACCGATCGCCTTCATCTCGTCGACGATGTCGTCCGGGATCTCGTCGGTTTCCGCGACGGCTTCTTCGTTGGGAATCAGGCGCTCGCGCACGAAGCGTGAGATTTGGTCCAGCAGGATGTTCAGGGTTTCTTGGTCTCTGATCATGATGGTTCAGTCGAAGTGTCCGTGCCCGCGATGGGTGGTGGGGCCCCTGTGCACCGGGTACAGGGGGGATTCAAGCGCGGATGCCGGCCACGCCGTTGCTTAGTACCAGGATGTTGCGTTCCAGGACGCGGGCGTGAAACTGTGCGGTGCCGTCGGCGGATTTCCAGACATCGACCTGCAGGGTCTCGCCCGGAAAGACCGGCGCTGAAAAGCGCCCGTGCAGATAGGCCAGGCGGTCGCCCTGGCCGTCGCACAAGGTGCTGACCACCGCGCGTGCCACCACGCCGTAGGTGCACAAGCCATGCAGAATGGGGCGGGGGAACCCTGCCTTGGCCGCCACGGCCGGGTCTGCGTGCAACGGGTTGTAGTCGCCGTTCAGGCGGTACAGCAGGGCGGCCTGGGGTAACGTGGGCAGGGTGCAAGTGGTGTCTGGCGCGGTGGCGGGTACCTTGGGCAGAGGATCGAGCCCTGGGTCGCTGGTACCAAAGCCGCCGTCTGCGCGGCAAAAGGTGACTTGTTCCACGGTGGCCAGCAATTTTTCGGTGCCCGCCTCGTGGATGGTGCGCTCGGTCACGACCAGCGCGCCTTTTTCGGCCCCCTTGTCGATCACGTGCGTGATGCGGCTGCGCCCGATGACTTCCCCCTGCGCCGGGAACGGCGCATGAAAATGCATGCGCTGCTCGCCGTGCACGACCTTGGTCCAGGTGACTTTGGCCTTGGGGTCTTTCATCCAGAAGCCGGGGTAGCCCATGACCGCTGCCATCGACGGGAAGACCTTGAGCCCATCTTCATAGACATACTGCAATTCGCGTGGGTCGGTAGGGTTCTGTCCCAGGCCGATGCCCAGCGCGTACAGGATCACGTCTTTATGCGTGTATGCGTGGTGCAGGTCGTCGAACTTCCAGTGCTTGATGAGCGAATAATCGAGCGCCATGATCAGATGGGGTCCCAGTTGATCACGTCGGGCGAGCGTTCCAGCTTGTAGAAGCTGTTCTGCATGGCGGGGATGGCAATCTGGGCGATGGCTTCAGGTGTCCAGCCTTCCGACATGTGCACCGAGCGCACCGGCCGCGGTTGGCTGAAGAGCATGATCTCGTTGGCCCGCACGGAAAATATCTGCGCCGTGACTTCGCTGGCCGCGTCGCTGCCCAGGTACACCACCAGCGGGGCAATCTTGCCCGCTTCCATCTTTTGCAGCTTTTTCACCCGGTCCTTTTCTTCCGGCGTGTTGGCGGGGATGGAGCTGGTCATGCTGGTCCAGGCAAACGGTGCGATGCAGTTCGAGCGCACATGAAAGCGGGACATGTCCAGCGCGATGGATTTGGACAGGCCCACGATGCCCATTTTTGCGGCGGAATAGTTCGCCTGCCCAAAATTGCCGATCAGGCCCGACGTGGACGTCATGTGTACGTAGGCCCCGGATTCCTGCTTGCGAAAGAACGGCGCTGCCGCGTGGCTGACGAAAAAGGAGCCATTGAGGTGCACGTCCAGTACCTGCGACCATTCTTCGTTGGACATCTTGTGAAACAGGCGGTCGCGAAGAATGCCGGCGTTGTTGACCACGATGTCGATGCGCCCGAACGAATCTAGCGCCGCCTGGATAATCTTTTCAGCGCTTGCAGCGCTGGAGACGCTGTCGGTGCAGGCCACGGCATTGCCGCCCGCCGCCTTGATTTCGTCCACGACATGCCGGGCGTTTTCGGCACTGACGTCGTTTACGACGACTTGCGCCCCACTGGCTGCCATGGCCAGCGCGATCCCGCGGCCTATGCCACCGCCTGACCCGGTCACGACCGCAACCTTGCCCTTGACCAACTCGCTCATTGCCTGCTCCTCTGTGTGCTGAATGGTGGAATCTACTGTCGGTTCACGATAGAGAAAAAGCCGGTTCGCCTCAACTTCGAATTGCAAAAGCGGGCGTTAAGCAGCGCTGAAGTTCCGGGGTCATCGCCCGGTGAAATGCGGGGCGCGCTTTTCGGCGAAGGCCCGCATACCTTCCAGATAATCGTCGGTCAGGCCCAGCGATTTCTGCAGCATGCCTTCCAGTTCCATTTGGTCGGCCAGGGTGTTGTTCGATGCTGCGTACAGCGCTTGCTTGGTGGCGGCGTAGGCGCGTGTCGGCCCGGATGCCAGGCGGGCGTGGACGGATTGCAGGGTGTCCTCCAGCATTTCGTCGGGAATGCACTTCCAGATGAGGCCCCACTGTTCGGCCAACGGGGCGGAGACAGGCTCGGCGAAGAGTGAGGCGCCCATGGCGCGCTGACGGCCCACCAATTGCAGCCAGGTCTGCGTGCCGCCGGCGTCGGGCAGCAGGCCGATGCGGGTGAAGGCCTGGATGAATCGCGCGGATTGCACGGCGTAGACGAGGTCGCACGCCAGTGCCAGGCTCACGCCCGCGCCTGCCGCGACGCCGTTGACGAAGCACACCACGGGCGCGGGCAGGGCGCGCAGGCGCAGCACCAGAGGGGCGTAGTTGTCTTTCAGGCCGCGCGACAGGTCGCGCTTTTCGCCAGGAGGCAGTGGCGCGCGTTCGGTGAGGTCCTGCCCGGCGCAGAAGCCCCGGCCGGAGCCCGTCAGGATGAGGCCGCGCAAGTCGGCCTGCGCCTCCATGAAATCCAGGGCGGTGCGGATGTCGGCGTGCATGGTTTCTGTCATGCTGTTGAGGCTGTCGGGCCGATTGAGCACGATGCGGCCCACGCCATCTTCGTACGAGAACAGGATGTGCTGGTAGCGGGTGTCCACAGAGGTCTCCTTGGTTTACGGGTCCGAAACAGCCATTTAAGCAAATCAGAATTCACAGCAGTCTCGATTTGCAGAACACTTGCATCTGTAAAACGGAAGGCAGCGAATCGTTGCAGGTGGCGTACTTTCTGGGTACGGCTCACTGCCGCGGTGCGGTTGCCCTTGGTCCACGGAGGAGATTCATGTCAGACCCGCTCGAAATCCCGGTCGATCCGCTGCCCTCGCAAGTCGGCGCGGACGTCTACTACCGAAAACAGCTGGATCAGGGGCACTTTCTGATTCAGCGCTGCACGGCCTGCTCGCGCAGCATCTTCTATCCTCGCATGGTCTGCCCGCACTGCGGCAGTGACCAACTCGAGTGGTTCGCACCTTCGGGTGACGGGGTCGTCTATTCCACGACCGTCGTGCGCCGCAAGGCTGACAAGGGAGGGGATTACAACGTCGCCCTGGTGGACCTCAAAGAAGGGGCCCGCATGATGAGCCGCGTCGAAGGCGTCGCCCCTGCCGAGGTGAAAATCGGCATGGCAGTCAAGGCGACGCTGATCGATGCCGAAGGCGGCAAGCTCGTGGTGTTCAACCCCATCGGAGGCCAATCATGATAGCCAAACGACTCAGAGGTGCGACCGCCATCGCCGGGGTGGGGCACGCCGGGTTCGGCTTTGCCACGGGATATTCCGAGCTTGAAATCCTTGTGCAGGCTTCGCATCGGGCCGTCGAAGACGCCGGGCTCACGTTGCAGGACATCGACGGCATCTGCACCGCCAGCGTGGCGGCCACCATGTGGGCCATGCCGGTCATCGAACACTTGGGGATACGCCCCACGTTCATCGACAGCACCATGCTGGGGGGGTCCAGCTTCGTGGCGCATCTGATGCCGGCCATTCAGGCGCTGGAGTCCGGTCAATGCAATGCCGTCCTGGTCTGCTACGGCAGCACGCAGCGTACGTCGAGCCTGAGTCGCGCTGAAGTCGGGCGGGTGCGCCGCTGGCTGGACCCGCAGCCCTACGAAACACCCTACAACCCGCTCAACCCGTTGAGTTCCTATGCCTTGGCGGCGGCTCGCCACATGCATCAGTACGGCACCAAGCGCGAGCACCTGGCCGAAGTCGCCGTGGCCGCACGCCGTTGGGCGCAGCTCAATCCCGAAGCCTTGATGCGCGACCCGCTGACCATTGACGAAGTGCTCTCGGCACGCATGGTCTCCGATCCGCTGACGATTCGGGATTGTTGCCTGGTCAACGATGGTGCGGGCGCATACGTGCTGGTGCGTGCAGACCGTGCCCGGTCGCTCAAGCAGAAGCCGGTCTACGTGCTGGGCAATTCCACCGCTTGCTGGAATCGCCAGATTTCGTCGATGGAAGACCTGACCGTGACGGCCGCGCAGCAGTCGGGGCGCATTGCGTTCGAGATGGCCGGGGTCAAACCGTCGGACATCGACGTGGCCGAGCTGTACGACGCCTTCAGCATCAATACCATCCTGTTCCTCGAAGATCTGGGCTTTTGCAAGAAAGGCGAAGGCGGCGATTTCGTCAGCGGCGGCGGTATTGCGCCGGGCGGGCATCTGCCGGTCAATACCAATGGCGGTGGCCTGTCGTGCCTGCATCCGGGCATGTACGGCATTTTCATTACCATCGAGGCCGTGCGGCAGCTGCGCGGCCAGTGTGGGGATCGCCAGGTGCCGGGCGCACAGTTGGCGGTGGTCAATGGCAATGGGGGCACCCTGTCCAGCCAGTCCACGGCCATCCTGGGCACTGAAGAAACGTTGTGACAAATCGGTAAGGGAGCCGCGCTCCGCGCGGACGCCCCCCGTGGCATTGGCGCCTCAACGAAGCGCCACCAGAGAGGAGACATCGTGGGTGACCTGAACACACCGGATCGCATCCATCACCTGCTTCAGGCGCAGGTTTCAACGCGCCCGGATACAGTGCTTCTGTGCCTGGAAGAAGGCGGGACCGTCACTTATGCCCAGATGTGGCAGCGGGCCAATGCCGCACGTGACTGGCTCGTCGCGCAAGGCGCGCGGCCGGGTGATCGGGTGATGATCATTGGTGAGAACTGCGCAGAAATGGTGCAGGCGCTCTTTGCCTGCAGTCTGCTGGGTGCCTGGGCGGTAGGCCTGAATGCTCGTCTGAGCGCGCGTGAGGTCGAAGCCGTGCGGGCGCACGCGCGGCCCGTGCTCACCCTGTATTTCAGCCGTTCGTCCAACGCTGCCGCCGTACATGCCGAGCAGGGTACTGGTACTGCTCTGGCGGCGGAGGCTTCTGTCTGGCAGGATGGCAATCGATGGGCTCCCGCCGTGCAGCGTCCCGAGCCCGAAACCGGGCCCGAGGCTTCGGGTGTGGCAACGCTCATTTACACCTCCGGTACCACGGGCGCCCCCAAGGCGGTGATGGTGCCGCACCGAGGCCTGGTACATTTCGCGCGCGTGTCGTCGGCTTCGCGCCGGCTCACGGCGGACGACATCAGTTATGCGGCGCTGCCCTTGTCGCATATTTTCGGGATTGCCACGGTGCTGATGGCAACGGTTCAGGTCGGGGCCAGCCTGGTGGTGCGCCGGCGCTTTGATCCGGCGGATCTGCTACAGGCTCTCGAATCCCCGGGCCTGAGCATTCTGCAAGGGGTGCCTACCATGTACACGCGTCTGCTGGCGGCATTTCCCGCGCCGGTCAAGGCGCCCCGCCTGCGTTACGTCTACGCGGGCGGCTCGGCCCTGGACCCCACCTTGAAGCGTCAGGTGGAGCATTATTTTGGCGTGCCCATGCATCATGGCTATGGCATCACCGAATATGCAGGGTCGCTCTACGTCACGTCCATGGATGCGCCTCGCAGCGATTGCAGTGCGGGCTATCCCCTCGAAGGCGTCGAATTGCGCTTGGGTGCTCCCGGCACGCCCGATGTTCCCATGGGCGAGTCCGGGCCCATTCACGTGCGGGGCCCGGGAGTGATGCTGGGCTATTACAAAGATCCTGAGCGCACCCGGGAGGCGTTGCTGCCGGGCGCCTGGTTGTGCACGGGGGATCTCGGGCGCCTGGAGGCCGACGGTGCGCTCTTCATTACGGGTCGCACGAAAGACATGATCATCCGTTCGGGATTCAACGTGTATCCGCTGGAAGTCGAGGCGGTGATCAATACCTTTCCGGGGGTCAAGCTGTCTGCCGTGGTGGGGCGCGGCACGGCCGATGGCAACGAAGAAGTCATCGCGTTCTTCGAACCCCTGCAGACGGGGGCCGTCGATGTGGATGCTCTGCGCCTGCACGTTCGCGCGCAGCTTGCGCCTTACAAGGTTCCTGCACAAATTTTGCCGATCGACACCATCCCGACTACAGTCAGTGGCAAGATCAAGAAGCAGCCGCTGCGCGACCTGGTGCGTTGAAGCCGCCAGGTCGACGCCGGTGGGTTGCTCGTTGTCGCCCACCCAATCGCACAATTGCCGGAGCATGAGATGAGTGAAAGAAAGCCGCCCCTGGATGGGATCAAGGTACTGGATTTGTCCCGGGTGCTGGCCGGGCCCTGGTGCACGCAGAATCTGGCTGACCTGGGCGCGGACGTCATCAAGGTCGAGCGTCCGCAAGGCGGGGACGACACGCGCAAGTGGGGGCCCCCGTACCTGAAGGACGCGGCCGGTCACGACACCAGCGAGGCGGCGTACTACCTGAGCGCCAACCGCAACAAGCGCTCGGTCACTGTGGATATCGGCAACCCCGAGGGCGCCGAGCTGATTCGCCAGATGGCGGCGCATTGCGACGTCCTGGTCGAAAACTTCAAGGTGGGCGGGCTCAAGAAGTACGGGCTCGACTACGAGAGCCTCAAGGCGCTCAATCCGGCCCTCATTTATTGCTCGATCACCGGGTTTGGCCAGACGGGGCCACTGGCGCCGCTGCCGGGCTACGACTTCGTCATCCAGGGCATGGGCGGGCTCATGAGCATTACCGGCGAGCGCGACGACCGCCCCGGGGGCGGGCCGCAGAAGGCCGGCGTGGCTGTCACGGACATCATCACCGGCATGTACGCCACGGTGGCGATCCTGGGGGCGCTGCACGAGCGCAACCGCAGTGGCCTGGGCCAGCAGATTGACCTGGCCTTGCTGGATTGCCACGTGGCGATGCTGGCCAACCAGAATCTGAATTACATGACCTCCGGGGTCGCGCCCAAGCGTGCAGGAAATGCGCACCAGAACGTGGTGCCTTACCAGGTCTTTGAAGCCAGCGACGGCGAGCTGATCGTGGCGACCGGTACGGATGGCCAGTACCGGGCGTATTGTGGGGTGCTCGAGCGCCCTGATCTGGGTACGCATCCCGATTACGTCACCAACAGCTTGCGTCTGAAGAACCGGGTGGCGCTGATCGCCGAGCTGGAGGCCATCATGCGCACCCGGCCCCGCGATTATTGGGTGGCACAACTGCAGAAGGTGGGCGTGCCCTGCGGCCCGATCAACAATTTGCAGCAGGTGTTCGACAACGAACAGATCAAATACCGGCAGGTCTGGCGCACCTTGCCGCATCCGCTGGCGGGCGAGGCGCCAACCACCGCCAGCCCCATGCGGTTTTCCGACACGCCGGTGCAATATCGGGCGGCGCCGCCGTTGCTGGGGCAGCATACGCAGGAAGTGCTGGCGGAATTCGGTCTGCAGGCGAGCCCGGCCGCCCTCGGATCGGTCAAGTCTTCCTGAGCGGCGGCTTGGTTTTCAGCGTTTTCAAACGGGGCGCCAGCCCCGGTTTTTGGCGGGAGTACGACATGTCAAATTCCAACCCTGCTGATTGGGTGGGTCACAGCGAACATTGTGTCGATAACCTCGACATCGGTCATGCCGAGCAGGTGGCATTCAGCCTGGGCGACCCAGCCCCTGTCGTGGGTGCGGCACTGCCACCTCTGTGGCATTGGGCGTTTTTCGTCCGGTCACAGCCCTACGAGAGTCTGGGCCAGGACGGCCACCCGCATCGGGGTGGTTTCATGCCGCCGGCCGATCACCGCAACCGCATGTGGGCGGGCGGTCGCGTGGACTTCCTGCAGCCGCTGCGGGTCGGTACGCCGGCTGAGCGCCGCTCCAGCGTCAAGGGTGTGGTCGAGAAAGAAGGGCGCACCGGCAAGCTGTTGTTCGTCACGGTGGCACACGAATACGTCCAGGACGGTGCCGTATGTATTGCCGAAGAACAGGATATTGTCTATCGCGAACCGTCGCCGCCCAGGCTGGCGGGCACCAAACCTGTGCCGCAGGCGCAGTGGTCCGAGACCGTCACGCCCGATGCCGTGCGTCTGTTCCGGTATTCGGCCGTCACTTTCAATGGCCACCGAATTCATTATGACCTGGCGTACGTACGCGACGTCGAGGGCTACCCTGGCCTGGTAGTGCATGGGCCGTTGATTGCGACGTTGATGTTGCGGGCCTTTACGCGTGCCCACCCCGAAAAGCGCGTGAGGTCGATGTCGTACCGCGGGTTGCGGCCGCTTATTGCACCGACTCCGTTCGAGGTCGCGGGACGATCCGATGCGGCCGATACGGCGCAACTATGGGCCGGGCAGGACGGCACTTTGGCCCACTCGGCGGAGATCCGGTTCTAGCACCCCGTTTGATCCGGATATAGGTGCACAAGCGGGTCAGGCGGGACAGGGCCAGCCGCTTCGTGCGGCCGGGCCTGCGTGTCACTGTGGCAGGAGCCTGCCCACAGTCTTGGTGCTGGCCAGTGACCAGACCGACTGAATCAGGTGCTCGATTTCGGCAGGCTGGGCCGCGTTCTGGTAGCCCCCCAGGCGCCGGACCTTGTCTTCGATCTCGGCGCGCGTCAGCGTGTTGTCCGGGTCGCCCTTGGGGATGTCGACCCGGCCTTCCAGCGTCAGGCCGCGACGGGTGGTGACCGTGACTTTGCCGATCCACTTCTGCGGGTAGGCGGCGTCGACTTCCGGATCGAGTTCCATGGTGACGCGGCGGCAGAAATCCTTGATTTCAGGGTCGGCTAGCGCCTGATCGAATTCGGGCAGGCCCGCTCGCTGGTATTTGGCGATGAGCCCCAGCACGGTGCCCATGGAAAACTTGGATTGGTGCACAGTACTGGGGTTCACTACCGGCCCCAGCACGTCGATGGCACCTTGGTGCACGTGCGCGACAACCGAGGCGATATTGTCGATCTGCAGCTCGTGACGCTGCATCACGTCGAGCAGCGCATCCGCAGCCGGGTGAGTGTGGCGGCAGGAAGCGTGATACTTGAACGAAGTTTCCAGTACGGCCCAGCGGCTGCCCAGACCGTCAACCAGGCGGCTCGGGTCGGCGTCCTTCGACATGCCGGCGGCCATGCCCTGAGCGCCTTCCAGGATGTGGCTGGCGCCCGTGAAGCCGTCGTGCGCCAGCCAGGCGGCCATGAGCCCGTTGCTGGCGGCCTTGGCGGTGTGCAGCTGCTTGGAGTCGGCACCGTCGCGCAGGAACTCCCACAGGCCGGCGGCCTGCGTGCCCGCCGAGCCCAGCGCATGCAGCATTTGCCGGGCGTCGAGCCCCAGCAGCCGCCCTGCGGTCATGGCCGAGGCAATCGTGCCCGCCGTTCCGGTGGTGTGAAAAACGGTGTAGTGCGAACGCCCGAGAAATTCGCCCGTGCGGATGCCGGTTTCGTAGCCTGCCACCGCGGCCGCCAGAAGCTCTTTGCCGGATTTCCCCAGCGCCTGAGCCAGCGCCAGGGCAGGTGGAAACACCACGGCGGCAGGGTGAAACACCGCGCCGTTGTGCACGTCGTCCTGTTCGACCATGTGGGCCGCAGCGGCGTTGACCATCGCGGCGAAGGCCGGGCTGGTACCGCTTCTGCTGACAAGGTTTTCGGCAGCGCCTTCTTTGGGGCCCATGGCCTGGGCGTAGGACAGAATGGCTTGTACGGGGCGACCGCTGGAACCCGCTAGAATAGATGCCAGGCAATCCAGCAGCAGGTCCTCGGTACGTCGCAGGACGGGTTCGGGGATGTCATTGAACTGCAGCTCGGCTGCAAATTGCGCGAGTTCCGCGCTGAAGTGTCGCATCATGGCTCCTGAATGATTCCTTGATTGCGACTTTGCACCTTCACTGCAGGTTTGCCTATTTCTGTTTATTGAAGAACCACTTAAGCTGGCTGGAGGGTTGCGCGAAACCATGGCGTCTCATTTTGACCTGACCGATATGCAGCTGCTCGTCAATGTGGCCAGCGCCATGAGCCTGACCAAAGCCGCCGAGCATACGTTTCTGTCGTTGCCGGCTGCCAGCAATCGCGTCAAGAATCTGGAAGGCTACCTGGGTACGCCCCTGCTGTATCGCAACAGCCAGGGCGTGACACTCACGCCCGCCGGCGAGGCCTTCGTGCGCCATGCTCGCATCGTGCTGCACCAGCTGCAGCACTTGCGCGGCGATATCCAGGAATACGCTCAGGGCGTGAAAGGACGGGTGCGGGTGTATGCCAATACCACGGCCATGAACGAGTTCGTCCCGGCGGCGCTGGAGCGCTATCTGGTGAGCCACCCGGCCGTCAACATCGAACTGCGCGAGCGTCTGAGCTATCAGGTGGTGAAGGCCGTGGCCGAAGGCGCCGCCGACATCGGCATCACGGCCCAGGGCAGCGGGGGCACCGGGGTCCGGTTCCTGCCCTATCGCAACGACAGGCTGGTACTGGTGACGCACAAAGACCATCCCCTGGCCAAGATGAAAGAGGTCCACAGCTTCGTCAGCACGCTGGATTACGACTTCATCAGTCTGGCCGAATCCAGCGCCATCCATTCCTTTCTGCTCACGGCGGCTGAAGACAGTGGCCGGTTCCTGCGGGTACGGGTCGAAGTCAGCAACTTTGAAACCGCCTGTCGCCTGATTGCTGCGCAGGTGGGCATAGGGGTCATCCCGGAAACGGCCGCCCGTCGATACGTGCAGGTGCTGCCGCTCAAGATCATGTGTCTCACCGACGAATGGGCGCTGCGCAAGCTGCACATCTGCACGCGCGATGCCACGGAATTGCCGGCGTTCTCGCAAGAACTCGTCGATCTTCTGGTGGCCGATGCGGCGCAGGCCTCCGAGGACAACCGCCCCGATCTTAAGATTGTGTAAAGCCCCTGTTCGCCAAAGCCAAATTGTCAGGCGGACCCGATTCCTTCACTCTAGAAAGCACGGCGCATCACGCGCCCGCTTTCACGAGCAAGAACGGACAAGAGGGTTTTCATGGTCAAGGCGCAGGATCAATTCCAGGACATTCGCGATGCCATACGCGATTTGTGCTCTCAATTCGGCGACGAATATTTCCGGCATGTGGATGAGAAGCGGGGCTATCCAGCCGAGTTTGTCGACGCACTGACCAAGGCCGGGTGGCTGGCAGCGCTCATCCCGCAAGAATACGGCGGATCAGGCCTGGGCCTGACTGAAGCGTCCGTCATCATGGAAGAAATCAACCATGCGGGCGGCAACTCGGGGGCCTGCCACGGCCAGATGTACAACATGGGCACAGTGTTGCGCCATGGCTCTGAAGCCCAGAAGCAACAGTGGCTGCCCAAGATTGCCAGCGGTGAACTGCGCCTGCAATCCATGGCCGTCACCGAACCCACCACGGGGACCGACACTACCCGCCTGAAGACCACGGCCGTGCATAAAGACGGGCGCTACGTAGTCAACGGTCAGAAGGTCTGGATCTCGCGCGTGCAGCATTCGGACCTGATGGTGCTGCTTGCCCGCACTACTCCGTTGGACCAGGTCAAGCGCAAGTCTGACGGCATGTCCATCTTCATGGTGGACCTGCATCAGGCCATTGGCCACGGGCTCACGGTGCGGCCGATTCTGAACATGGTGAATCACGAGACCAACGAGCTTTTCTTTGAAAATCTCGAGATCCCCGAAGAGAACCTGATTGGCGAAGAAGGCAAGGGTTTCAAATACATTCTGGATGGCCTCAACGCCGAGCGTACGCTGATTGCCGCCGAGTGTATCGGCGACGGCTACTGGTTCGTGGACCGCGCCCGCAAGTACGTGAGCGAACGCATGGTGTTCAACCGTCCCATCGGCCAGAATCAGGGGGTGCAGTTCCCGATTGCCCGTGCCTACGTCAACGTCGAGGCGGCCAGCCTCATGCGCTATCAGGCCTGTGAGCTTTTCGATGCGCACCAGGACTGCGGCGCCCAGGCCAACATGGCCAAACTTCTGGCGGCGGATGCCTCATGGGAGGCCGCCAATGCCTGCCTGCAATCGCATGGCGGTTTCGGCTTCGCCTGCGAATACGACGTCGAACGCAAGTTTCGCGAGACCCGCCTCTATCAGGTGGCACCCATCTCCACCAACCTGATTTTGTCTTACGTGGGTCAGCATGTCCTTGGCATGCCGCGCTCGTTCTGAAGGAGATCCCCCATGTTGCCCTTGAAAGGCATGACGGTCGTCACGCTCGAACAGGCCATCGCGGCACCGTTCTGCACGCGTCAGCTGGCTGACCTTGGCGCGCGCGTCGTCAAGATCGAGCGCCCTGGCACTGGCGATTTTGCGCGTGGCTACGACGAGCGCGTGCGGGGTTTGTCCTCGCATTTCGTCTGGACCAATCGCTCCAAAGAAAGCCTCACACTGAACGTCAAGCACGGTGCGGCCGACGACATCCTGCAGCGCCTGCTGGCCAAGGCCGACGTGCTGGTGCAGAACCTCGCGCCCGGTGCAGCAGCCCGGCTGGGTTTGTCGTTCGAAGTGTTGCACGAGCGCTTTCCTCGGCTGATCGTTTGCGACATTTCCGGCTATGGCGACGAGGGCCCGTATCGTGACAAAAAGGCCTACGACCTTCTGATCCAGAGCGAATCCGGTTTCGTGTCCGTGACGGGGTCGCGCGATGAACCCGCCAAGGCGGGGTGTTCCATTGCCGACATTGCCGCCGGCATGTATGCATACAGCAATATCCTGGCGGCTCTGCTGCAGCGCGGGCAGACGGGCGAAGGCCGCCGCATCCAGGTGTCCATGCTCGAGAGCATGGTCGAATGGATGGGCTACCCCATGTACTACGGCTTTGACGGTGCCCCGCCACCGCCGCGCAACGGCGCCGCGCACGCCACTATCTACCCTTATGGCCCCTTTGCGGCAGGCGACGGCAAGACTGTCATGCTGGGTCTGCAAAACGAGCGCGAATGGCGCACCTTCTGCGAGCAGGTGCTGCAACGCCCCGAGCTGACCGAAGATGCTCGCTTTTCATCGAATTCTCGTCGTTCGGCCAACAGCGATGCGCTGCGGGCCATCATTCTCGATGGTTTTTCGACCTTGACGGTGGACGAAGTCGTCGCCAGGCTCGACAAAGCCAAGATCGCCAACGGCCACTTGAACGACATGGCCGGTGTCTGGCACCATCCTCAGCTGCAGGCGCGCCGCCGGTGGGCAACCGTGCAAAGCCCGGCGGGCGAACTGCCTGCGCTTCTGCCGCCTGGGGCCGATGATGTGGATGATGTCCGGATGGATCCCATCCCCGCCGTGGGCGAGCATACGCAGGCCATTCTGGCTGAGCTGGGTTTTGACGATGCTGTCATTGCGCAGCTGCGCACCGAAGGAGCCATATGACGATCCCCGCTTTTCTGCAGAACCTGGCGCTGCCCGTGGTGGCGGCGCCCATGTTCACGGTGAGCTATCCCGAACTGGCGCTTGCCCAGTGCAAGGCCGGCATCGTGGGTTCCATGCCGGCCCTGAACGCCCGCTCGCCCGAGCTGCTGGATCAGTGGCTCACGGACATCGCAGCCGAGCTCTCACGTCATCAGGCGCAGCATCCAGATGCCATCGTAGGGCCGCTGGCAATCAACCTCATCGTGCACGCATCCAACGCCCGGCTGGCTCAAGATCTGGACACCTGTGTGCGCCACCGTGTACCCATCCTGATTTCTTCGCTGCGGGCCCCATCCCCCGACGTGATTGCAGCCGTCCATGGGTACGGCGGCATTGTCCTGCATGACGTCATCAATTTGCGCCATGCGCACAAGGCGCTGGATGCCGGGGTCGATGGTCTGATTCTCGTGGCGGCGGGTGCGGGGGGCCACGGCGGCTTGCTCTCGCCCTTTGCGCTGGTGGGCGAAGTCCGACGTTTCTTTTCCGGGCCCCTGGTGCTGTCGGGCGCCGTGGCTTCGGGGCGCAGTGTGCTGGCTGCGCAAGCCATGGGGGCTGATCTGGCCTATGTGGGCACGCGCTTTATCGCCAGCGAGGAAGCGCACGCGGACCCGGCCTACAAGCAGGCCATCGTCGAATCGGCCGCTGCCGACATCATCTACAGCAATCTGTTTTCGGGTGTGCACGGCAACTACCTCAGATCCAGCATCGAGCGGGCAGGCCTGGACCCAGATCACTTGCCGGTGGGCGACAAGAGCACCATGGATTTCAAAACGGGTGGCTCTCGAGCCAAGACCTGGAAGGACATCTGGGGCGCGGGCCAGGGGGTTGGCCTGATCGATGACATCCCCACGACGGCAGAGATCGTCGATCGATTGACCAAAGAATACGAACAAGCCCGCACGCAGCTTGCACGAGGCGCAGTATCCACCGAGTTCTGTGGCAGTTGATAAACACCAAGGAGAGGCAAGATGATTCAAAAATTGAGCAGCCTGCTCGCGCTGGGCGCAGTGGCCCTGTGCTTTCAGGCGGGTCCCGTGAATGCCGAAGAGTTCACCGTGGGGGTCGACCTGCCCCTGACAGGGCACTTTGCCAAGCAAGGCCTCGGTCAGATGCGTGGCATCAAGATCGCGGTTGAGGCCTTCAAAGAGGCCTCGGGGGGCAAGGACAGCATCAAGCTGATCACCATCGACAACGAATCTCAGCCCGCCAAGTCGGTGGCTGCCGTCGAGAAGCTCGCCAGCCAGGGGGTCATTGCGATCACGGGCGGTTATGGGTCCAACGTGGTGAGTCCGGCCTCCGAGGCCGCCAACAAGCTGGGCGTGCCGTACGTGTCCAGCGGTGCCATCGCCGACAGCCTGACCAAGCGCGGCCTGAAGTACTACTTCCAGATTCTGAACACCGACGGCTATTCCAAGCCGGTGATCGAACTGATCAAGACTTTCAAGGTCAAGTCCGTTTCGCTCATCTACAGTACGGCCGAATCTACGTCTGCGCTGGCCAAGGATGCACAGAAGGGCCTGACGGCAGCAGGCGTGAAGGTCATGATGCACGAATACGAACCCAGCACGACCAATTTCACGCCCATCGTGAACAAGGTCCGACTGCAGGACAAGCCCGACATCCTGTTGATGGTGGGCTACCAGAACGAAGAAATCGGCATCTTGCGGGCGGCCAAACTGCTCAAGCCGACTGTCAAGGCAGTCGTGGGGACGTACGAGGTCGCCGTGCCCGAGATGGTCACTGAAAACCCCGATCTGGTGCAGAACGTCTTTGGCCTGTCGTTGCTGAGCTTCCCGGCCGAGTTCCCGACTCCGGACGGCAAGAAGTTCTCCACCATCCACCGGGCCTTGTTCCCCAAAGAGGATTTTGGCTACATCGAGGAATACGGCTACGCGGGGGCCAAGGTGGTCTTTGACGCCCTTCTGAAGGCGCAGGCAGCCAAGGAAAAAATCACGCATGACAGTCTGCGCGACATCATCGCCAAGACGGATGAAGACACGGTATTGGGCAAGATCCGCTTTGACGCGGGCGGCCTGAACACCGAATACATGCAGCACATCGGTCAGATCCAGGGCAAGAAGGTCGTGATCGTCTGGCCGGATGATCAGGCGACCGGAAAAATGGTGTATCCAGGCCTGCCGTGGTAGGTGCCTGAACGTCTGCGGGTCGGGCCTGGCTCAGGCCCGCAGGCTGCACATTCAGTAAAGGTTCTTCATGACTGATCTTATCCTACAGTCCATCTATTCCGGGATCTTGCAGGGTGGCCTTTATGCGCTCATCGGGCTGGGTCTGGCCCTGGTTTTCGGGACGATGAACGTCATCAATTTTGCCCATGGCGAGCTGATCCTGCTGGCGGCGTACATGGCCTATATGGTCGAGACCCAGCTCGGAATCAGCCCGCTCTTTGCCATTCCGGTGGCGCTGGTGCTGGTCTGCCTGTGCTCCGTGATCATTTATTGGCTCATCAGCCTGATTCGTGCGGATCGCGAGTTGAACTCGCTGATCCTCAGCTACGGCGTGGCGGTGATCATGACCAATGCCTTCCTGTTCATCTGGAAGGCTGATCCCCATTCGACCGGCTCGGCCTGGCTGCAGGATGCCTTCGTGGTGGGGCCGCTCTTCAGCATGCGCGCCCAGGTGCTGTTCTTCATCATTGCCGCCATTTTGCTGGTGGGGCTCTGGTGGTGGTTGTCGCGCAGCTGGTATGGCCGCGCGGTGCGTGCCGTAGCCAGCAATCGCGCGGCGGCCAAGCTCATGGGCATCAACCCCAACACCACCGAAATCATTTCCTTTCTGATTGCTGGCATCCTGGCCTCGTTTGCCGGGGTCGCCATCTTCAGCTACGAAGTGATTCAGCCGTCCATTGGCGAGTCGCTCACCATCAAGGCCTTCATCATCACCGTGCTGGCGGGCCTGGGCTCCATCCCCGGGGTGCTGATTGGCGGCATCCTGCTGGGGCTGGTCGAGGCTCTGACGGCGACGCTGTACAGCTCGGCGCTGCAAGAACTGGTGGCGATGGTGCTGTTTCTGCTGGTGCTGTTCTTCATGCCCAACGGGCTGTTTGGTCTCAAGGCAAGAAGGGGATGAGCATGCTGAATTCCAAAAAGACCGGGGTCTGGGTTGCCCTGCTCATCGTCGCTTATGCCGTTATTCCGTGGCTGCTGGGTAACAGCTATGTCATGAGTCTTCTGGTGGCGGCGCTCATCATCGGTGGCATTGCGCTCGCCTGGGCGCTCTTGAGCAACCTGGGCGGCATGCTGAGCTTCGGCCATTCGGCGTTCTTCGGGGTGGGGGCGTATGTCTCGGCCCTGCTCACCATGAAGGCAGGCGTAGGCGTCATGCCCGCCATGCTGATTGGTGGGGTGGGGGCGGTGGTGGCTTCGGTAGCGATGCTGCCGGTGCTGCGCCTGCGCGGGGTCTATTTTGCGCTGGCGATTCTGGCGTACGCCATTATCTTTCGTGTCATCGCGACGCAATGGGAATCCATGACGGGCGGCTCCGCGGGTCTGGCCAGCATCCCGCACCTGCCCACGGTCTGGGGGATGGATCTGTCCAGCCGGATCGGCAGCTACCTGGTGATCCTGACGCTGCTGGTCGTGTTTGCGGTGGTGTACAGGCTCATCTGGACGAGCCACTACGGCATGGCGTTGCGCGCCATGCACGGCAGCGAGGACGCCACTCGCGTGGTGGGCGTCAACAGCGTGCTGCTCAAGGCTCTGATGCTGTTCGTCTCGGCCTTCATGACCGGGGTGATCGGCGCCTTCAACGCGCACTACATCAACTTCCTGGAGCCCGATTATGCGTTCAGCGGCACCTGGGTCATCCTGCCTGTGGTCGCGGCCATCTTTGGGGGTTACCGAACCATCAGCGGACCTATCGTCGGCGCCCTGGTGGTGTATCTGGTCGACCAACTGATCTTCAAGGATTTCATTCCCGTGGGTCACCAGCTGTTGCTGGGGGCCTTGTTGGTCGCCATGATCATCGGCAGTCCCAGCGGCCTGGTGCCTCTGGTCACGCATCGGTTTCGGGCGCGTGCCTTGTCCCGATAAGCAACGAGAGTGGACATCCATGCTTAAACTTGAAGATCTCACGGTGCGTTTCGGGGGCCTGATCGCGGTCAATTCGGTCAGCCTGTCCGTCAATACGCACGAAATCCTGGGGTTGGTGGGTCCCAACGGCGCCGGCAAGACGACGCTGTTCAACGCCATCTCGGGGCTGGTGCGCCCCACCAGCGGGCACATTCTGTTCGATGCCGAGTCCATCGAGCGCATGCCATTGCATCGTCGGGCCCGGCTGGGAGTGGGGCGCACCTTTCAGGTGCCTCAACCCATGCAGGTGCTGACCGTGCGCGAGAACCTGCTGGTAGCGCAGCGCTTTGGGGCGGGGCGCGTCGACGCCGCCAAGCTCGACGAGGTTCTGGCGTTGACGAACCTGGCGGACAAGGCCGATTTCGACGCCGCCACCCAGCTGGCACTCACCGAGCTCAAGGCGCTGGAAGTCGCCAAGGCCCTCGTCACCGAACCCAAGCTGCTCATGCTCGACGAAGTGCTGGCGGGGCTGGAGACCGCTGGCAAGCAGCGGTTCATGACCATGCTCAAGGCTTTGCACGAGCGCTATTCCCTGAGCATCATCATCATCGAGCACGACATCGAGACCGTGAGCAATCTGTGTCACCGGGTGGCCGTGCTGAACTACGGCGAGCTCATCGCGGATGGCACCCCGGACGAGGTATTCCGGGACCCGGAGGTGATCAAGAGCTACACAGGAGCCGACCATGCTTGAAGTCTCCAACGTGCGGGCCGGCTATGGCGTGATCAACGTCCTCTGGGACGTGTCCATGCAGGTGCCCGAAGGGCAGCTGACGACCATCATCGGCCCCAATGGGGCGGGCAAGACCACTTTGCTGCGCGCCATCATGGGCCTGGTGCCTCTGACGCAGGGCTCCATCCGGTTTCAGGGACAGGCTTTCGAGAAGACGCCTACCTGGGAGATGCTGGGCCGGGGCCTTGCGATGATCCCCGAAGGCCGCATGATCTTCAAAGACATGTCGGTCGAAGAAAACCTGATTCTGGGCGCCTTTCCCAAGGCCAGTCGGGGCGACGTATCCACCAATTGCGAGCGCGCCTTCGAGATGTTCCCGCGCCTCAAAGAGCGTCGCCGCCAGATGGCCGGCACCTTGTCGGGGGGTGAGGCGCAGATGCTTGCCATGGGGCGCGGCTTGATGTCCAACCCCAAGGTGCTGCTCATCGACGAACCGTCATTGGGCCTGGCGCCGGTGATCGTCAACGAGCTGTTCGATACCTTGCAGCGGCTCAAGTCCGAGGGTCGGACGATTGTGCTGGTAGAGCAGAACACCCACAAGGCAGTGGGAGTGGCCGATCAGGTGCACCTGATGCGCAGCGGCAAGCTGGTGCTGTCTCAGGCCGCCCATGACGTAGACGTGGCCGAGCTGCAGCAGCGGTACTTTGCGCACTGAGTCATATCTTTTTTCTGACGTGGGGCTGAGTGGATGGAGGAGCGCTTGAGATGAGCGCTGCCACAGCTTCGGCGCGCGCTCGCCACTGGCGTGGCCCTGTCTCGTGGATGGATTCGCCGCTGGCATCGACGGCCACGGTCACGGGCATGTCACGCACCTCGAATTCGCGAATGGCTTCCATGCCCAGGTCTTCGAAAGCCAGCATGCGAGCCGACCGGATCGCCTTGGAGACCAGGTAGGCGGCGCCGCCCACTGCCGTAAGATAGGCCGATCCATGTTTCTTGATGGATGCGATGGCCTCCGGCCCGCGTTCGGCCTTGCCGATCATGGCGATCAAGCCCGTCTGTCCCAGCATCATGTCCACGAACCCGTCCATCCGGTTGGCGGTGGTGGGGCCGGCCGGACCCACGATCTCGTCGCGCACCGGGTCCACGGGGCCCACGTAGTAGATGACGCGGCCCCGGAAGTCCACCGGCAGGGATTCCCCGCGTGCCAGCATGTCGCGGATGCGCTTGTGGGCGGCATCACGGCCGGTGAGCATGTGCCCGGAAAGCAGCAGCCGCTCTCCCGCCTTCCAGGTGGCGATTTCTTCGCGCGTGAGCGTGTCCAGGTTGACGCTGCGGGCCGCCTTGTAATCGGGCTGCCAGTGGACTTGAGGCCATTCGGACAGCGAGGGGGGAGTGAGCTCGGCCGGGCCGTGGCCATCGAGCACGAAGTGGATGTGGCGTGTGGCCGCGCAGTTGGGGATCATGGCCACGGGCTTGGAGGCGGCGTGCGTGGGCCAGGTCTTGATCTTCACGTCCAGGACCGTGGTGAGGCCGCCCATGCCTTGGGCACCGATGCCCAGTGCGTTGACCTTCTGGTAGAGCTCGACGCGTAACGCCTCCAGTTCGTTTTGCGGGCCGCGTGCCAGAAGCTCGTGCATGTCGATGTCGTCCATGAGCGACTGCTTGGCCATGAGCATGGCCTTCTCGGCCGTGCCGCCTACGCCGATGCCTAGCATGCCGGGCGGGCACCAGCCTGCGCCCATGTGCGGCACGGTCTTCAGCACCCAGTCAACCATCGAATCGTTGGGGTTGAGCATGACGAATTGCGATTTGTTTTCGGACCCACCGCCCTTGGCGGCGACCTGCACGTCGACCGTGTCGCCCGGAACCAGTTCCACTTGCAGCACGCACGGGGTGTTGTCGCGTGTGTTGCGGCGATCGAAGAGGGGCTCGGCCACAATGGAAAAGCGCAGCGGATTGTCGTCGTCGCGGTAGCCTCGACGCACGCCTTCGTCGCAAAGTTCCTGCAGGCTGCGGCGCGTGTCGAAACGCACGTCCATGCCGATTTTCAGGAAGATGTTGACGATACCCGTGTCCTGGCAGATCGGGCGGTGCCCCTCGGCGCACATCCGCGAGTTGGTCAGGATCTGCGCAATGGCATCGCGCGCAGCCGGGCTTTCTTCGCGTTCGTAGGCGCGCGCCAGGTGGTGGATGTAATCCAGAGGATGGTAGATGCTGATGTATTGAATCGCATCTTCGATGGACTGGACGAGATCGTGTTCGGTAATCGTCGTCATGGTGATGCCTGTGTCAGTGAGTGGGTTCTGGAGGTTGAGCGCCCACTCGGTCATTGTCCCACCGAACCGTGGGGGGATTCATCCGGGAGGCGGGCGGGAGGGATGTGTCGGCGGCTTGCAGACGCTGCGCATGGTTTTCGGCCATGTGTCTGCGGTCTCCGGATCGCAGCGTGACGCCGATCTGGTCGAAGAATTCCAGGTAGCGGATAGCAAGACCCCGGCCGGTGCCGATGGCGTCGCGGAAGGCGGCGGCCGTGATCCAGCCGTCGGCCTGTTCCTGCGCGACGGACTGAGCGGTGTCGGCGAGACGAGCCAGTGTTTCGCGCAGGCAGAACCGGTTGGGCGCGATACGTCGCAACTCTCCGCCACGGCTCTTTCGGTGCAGGAAATCACGCAGCGCCTGCTCTCCAACCTGCAGTTGCCGGGCCAGATCCGGCAGAGGCGGGCACTGCGCTCCGGCCGCGCGCAGTGCTTCGCGCACGCGCAGCCACATCGCCTCATCCTCGGGGGTGGCCGTGCTGTCGTGCCCGGGTAGGCTCAGGAGATCGTTGGACAGAATCAGGTGCCGGCGATCGGCCAGGAGCCGTACGAAGGCGTGGAAGGCGAGTTCCGCCAACCCTGCGGCGATGGCCTCCCGCAGGCGATTCAACGGCATTCCCTGAGACTGCGGGTGCTCTTGGTGGAAGCTGCGCAATGCTGCGAGCACGGCGGCGGTCAGTGCTTCGGCCTGGCCTGGTGCCAGTCCCACGGGCGGGCGGGTATTCAGCACGACGGTGCGGGTCTTGCGCAGCGGCACCGCCATCCCCTCGGGCGTAAGGTTCAGCCCCTGCGCGTACTGGTCCAGATCGACGCCGGCCGTGCCCTGCTCCAGCAGGCCCGCCAGAATTCCGGACTCCGACGCGCGCTCATAGATCTGCCGCAGCGCCAGCGGCCGATCACGCCGCCGGCCTCGGCGGGGTGCAAAAGGGTTCAGCACCGTGCCGCCTGCCAGGGTGCGCCGTGCGCTCTGGTCGCGCAGAATGAAGCGGTCGCCCCACAGCGCGTGCATGGGCTCTTGCGGGATGATCTGCACCAGCCCCGAGGTGCCTGCCGGGATCTCGCCTTCGCCGGTCACGGCGATGCGCGCCGGGACGTCGCCCGTGCCGTGGTGCAGGTGGACAGGGGTCCAATGCCGCAGTGCGTGGGCCTCGGTGCCGAGCACCTGGATACGGGCATCGAAGCAGCCGGTGATGCAGTGTGTGGCCGTGCTCACGATCCACTGGCCGCGCGCGATCTCCTGTACGCCGATATCCGCCAGATTCAGGGCGCAGCGCTGGCCGCGTGTGGCATGGTCTGCCGACCGTCCATGGATCTGCAGGCTGCGGACTCGCACCCGCCGCCCCGCGGGCGACAGGATCAGCACGTCGCCTGCGCAAACTTGCCCGCTATGTGCGGTGCCCGTCACCACCGTCCCGATGCCGGGCAGGGTGAAGGCCCGATCGACAGGCATGCGGAATCCGTGCGTGGGGTCCTGGCGGGGGGCGGATCGCCGAGCGGCGTCGTGCAGCCACGCACTCAGATCGGCCATGCCTTCGCTCGTGCGCGACGACACGGCGAACATCGTGGCTTCGCGCAGCGTGGTGGCGTGCAGCGCCGCTTGCAGGGACTCGGTCACCTGCTGCACGCGCGCTGCCGGAACGAGATCCGTTTTGCTCACCACTACAGCGCCCACGCCTACGTGCAGCAGATCCAGAATGCGCAGGTGTTCTGTCGTCTGCGGCATGATGCCGTCGTCGGCCGCCACGACCAGCAGTGCAGCGTCGATGCCGGACATGCCTGCCAGCATGTTGCGGATGAAGCGCTCGTGGCCCGGGACGTCGATGAAGCTCACGGGCTCGCAATCGTCGAAATCCAGGTGGGCGAAACCCAGATCCAGCGTCATGCCTCGCTGTTTCTCCTCGGGCAGGCGGTCGGTGTCGATCCCGGTCAGGGCTCCGATCAGCTGAGTCTTGCCGTGATCCACGTGCCCTGCGAGTGCGACGATCAAGATGCACTCCCCATGGGTGGCAGTGCCAGTTGATCCAGGAACGCCCGCTCGCGGTCCGGGTCCAGGCAGCGCAGGTCCAGATACAGGCTGCCGTCGTGGACGCGTCCGATGACGGGGATGGGCAGGGCGCGAAAAGCGCGCGCCAGAGCCTGTGCATCCCGGGAGCCGATTTTGAGCGCATGGCTCTGGATGCCTTCAGTGGGGAGCGAACCGCTGCCCATCTGGGAAGTGACGGCCACGATTTCGACGTGGCAGCGCACACCCAGCGCCGTGCGCACCGGCGGCAGGAGCCGTTCGGCCTGCTCCTGGATGTCCGCCGCAGAGCGGGTGAGCAGGCGCAGCGTAGGCAATTCGTGGGCTATCGCCTCGGGGTGCAGGTAGAGACGCAACACGGCCTCCAGGGCGGCAAGTGTCATCTTGCCAGCGCGCAGTGCGCGCTTGAGCGGGTTGCGGCGCAACGGCTCCACCCACGCCTTGCGGCCCACGATGAGGCCGGCCTGCGGCCCTCCCAGCAGCTTGTCGCCGCTGAAGGTGACCAGGTCTGCTCCTTGGGCGAGCTTTTCCCGGGGTGTGGGTTCGTGCGGCAGGCCGTGGTGTTCCAGGTCGATCAGGCTGCCACTGCCCAGATCCGTGATGAGCGGTAGCCCGTGGCGGTGCGCCAGTGGCGCCAGTGCCGCTTCGTCGACGGCACAGGTGTATCCCTGGATGCGGTAGTTGCTGGCGTGCACCTTCATCAGCACGGCCGTGGCAGGCGTGAGGGCGGCCTCGTAGTCGGCCAGATGGGTGCGGTTGGTGGTACCGACTTCGACCAGGGTGGTGCCGGCGCGCCTCAGAATGTCGGGGATGCGGAATGAGCCGCCGATTTCGACCAGTTCTCCGCGTGATACCAGCGTCTCGCGTCCCGACGCCAAGGTATTGAGGGCCAGGAAGACGGCAGCGGCATTGTTGTTGACGACCAGCGCGGCCTCCGCCCCCGTCAGAGTCTGCAGAAGGGATTCCACAGACTGGTCGCGTTTGCCGCGCGAACCCGTGTCCAGGTCGTATTCGAGGGTGATCGGTTGCGCCATGGCGCGCGTTACGGCTTCGATGGCGGTCGCAGGCAGCGGAGAACGGCCCAGGTTGGTGTGCAGCACCACGCCCGACAGGTTGAAGACGGGCCGAAGGGCGGTTTGGTTGAGGGCCTGCAGGCGCGCCGCGCAGTGGCTGGCGCAGGATTGCGCCGAAATCGCTCCTTCGGTTGCGGGCTGGGTCCGGGCCTGGTGCAGCACGTCGCGGAGGCAGGCCAGCACTTGTGTGCGGCCGTGGTGCGCGATCAGGTGCAGGAAGGCCGGCTCGCGCAGGAGCGCGTCTACGGACGGAATCTGCCGACGCGGATCGCGAGGGGCTTTCATGCAAGGGGCGGTGTGGGTTGGCGGAAGGGAGTGGGAGTCGAACCCACGAAAGACTGCCAGGCAGCCTCAACCGGGTTTGAAGTCCGGCCGCCCCACCGGGGACGATTCCCTTCCTGGGAAATCATGATCGAGCACGCGCCTGAATGCCGAGGGCAGCGTGCCGAGCGTCTTCCAAAGCCTGTGTAAGCCCGCCCCCGAATCCGGCGCGCACCTGGCCGATGGCCCAGAGGCCGGGAAGCGCGGTTTCGCGGTGTTCGTTGGTGTGCAACGCGCCAGTGTCGTCCCGAGCGACGGTTGGAGGGGCGATTTCGCTATTGGGGACCAGCCCCGTCATGACGAAGAGGGCTGCGACCGGCAGGTCCTGCAGCGCGGTGGTAGTGGCCCGCGTGTCCTGCAGGCGCACGCCTGTGACCCCCTGGTCGTTGCCCAGCACGGCAGCAACAGTCGTGTGGGTGTGCAGCTCGACGTTGGGGGCGGCCTCGATCGGGCGCTGTGCCGCGTCGGGCGCCTGAAGCCGTTCGGACGCGCACACCAGATGGACCGTGGCGCATTCCCGCGCCAGCAGCAAAGCATCCTGTACGGCCCAGGGCCCGTCGCCTGCGATGGCCACGCTCGCACCGGTGTACAGAGGGGCGTCGCAGTCGGCGCATTCCGACACGCCCAAGCCCTCGAATTCCGCGGCCCCGGGGATCTGCAGTTTCTGCAGATGCGCGCCGCTGGCCACGACTACGAAGCGGGCGGTGAACGTTGCGTCACCTGCTGTCACGTCGAAAACGTTGCCATTGACCTGCATGGCCGTGACGGCATCCGGCACGCTGCGCACCCCTGCTTTCCGGTTGCGTACCGCCAGTGTGGCCGCATAGTCCATGCCAGACAGGCCGTTTGCCGGTTCGAAGTCCGAGAGTTCGTTGACGTTGATCACCAGACCGCCCGGGAAGCCGGGTTCGAACTGCGTGACGCTCAGGCCTGCCGCCACGAGCTCTCCCGCGCACGTCAACCCGGCGATACCCGCCCCAATGATGATGACGTCGCAGGGTTCAGTCATGTTTTCAGATTCTCCTGGTGCAGTCAGGGCGGGTCTCGTTCGATGAGAAGCGCCACGATGTGGGTGACGGCGGTCTTTGCCTTTTCGCGCAGGATTTCGTCGCTGTTGTTGGCGATCGGGTGGCTGATCACGGCAAACGGATACCCCGTCACGCCGTTGAGTTCTGCCATCAGCTGCGCGCTGCGGACGAACCGGTCCGTCATGATGCCGACGGCGGGAATCCCCAACCGTTCGGCCGCAATGGCGTCATGCAGACTGCACGACGAGCAAGAGCCTCAGTCACCAATGCCGGCGATGATGGCGTCGGCGCCTGCAATACTGGCCAGCATGGCTGCCGGTACCGGCTTGGTGGCATCGGGTTTTCGCACCCGCAGGAACTCGCGCACGCCGTAGTCGGCCCTCAGCCTTTCAGCGAGGGCGTCGAACAGCTTTTCCGTGCCGATCTTGGCGTTGTCGATCATGCCGATGACGGACCCTTTCAGGGAGTCCAGCGGTGCTGCGGGGTGAAAGTCCCCGTCATCGGCGGATAGCGTGGGATCCAGTACTCTGAGTGTCATAGGTGCTCCTCATGGGGCGGTCGTCTGGATGGGGGTGGTGACGGCCAGTGATTTCTTTCCATACCAGGGAGGCGCAATCACGCCAAATCCCCCGGCAGGCCCCCCGGCGGCAACCACGAGCAAGTCCTCGGGGGTGCGCAAAGCCTTGTAGATTCGTTCTTCATCCTTGCGGCCCGCCACGGCAGCCTTGCCCACGTCGCGCCATTGCCGGCGCTGCACCTGGGCATGCTCGAACGCGTAGCGGCGAATGTCCTGTTTGGTCCAGCCGGCCGCATTGAAGACCTCGCGGTGCTGCGGAGCCACGATCATGGCGTAATTGCCTTCCCAGATCGAGTATTCCAGCATGTTGCTGCGCATCGAGGCGCAATAGGTGTCCAGCAGCTCTTCGGGGTCTCGTGTCCACTCGTTCATGACCTGGTGGGGGGATTCCACGGACAGCACCGTGACCGCCGAGGTGCCGACGGGTACGCCGCGTTCTTGTGCCAGCGGCACCCATGCGCTGTCTTCTTCGTCTTCCGCGATGCAGAAGGTGAACTTGCCGGGGTGCCCCAGCGTAGCCCGGTCCAGCTGACCCGGCACACTGCCCAGGACGTTGATCAGCAGCAGGCGCACGGTGCGGCCGATACTGGCGTTGGCGCGGCATGCGTTGGCCAGTGCATTGTGCGTGGCATTCATGCCGAGCTGGCGGCGGATGGGCCCGTTCACGATCACCAGCGGCGCGGCGCCACCCGTGCTTGCCGTGCATCCGTGCAGCCCGAACTGTGGTTCGCACATGGCCTGGACCATGGCCCGCACCACGGGCATGTACTCGGGCAGACATCCAGCCATGACGGCTGCGATGGCTACTTTTTCAGCGCTGATGTGGCGCCGCCGTACAGGTTCGGTGCCGATGACGTCTGCGGGATCCAGCCCCATGGCTTGCACGAATGCCTGCACGCGCGCTTCTGTGGGCGCCACGATGGGCAACCCATCGGTCCAGCCGTTGCGCTGGTAGAGCTCGTTGGCCTCGAAGGCGTCGTCGACTTCGAGGACGGTGCTGGACAAAGATGCTTCGGCCATGCGCAGGTCTCCTGAGTGGAGAGGGCGTCCCGCGTAACGGGAACCCACGATGGTCCTATTGTCGTGCACGCGTCCAGGACTTCAATTGCGATTTCGTAAACACTCACTACAGTATTCAGAAAGAGCGGTTTTCTTGACAATGCTTGTGACCAACAGCTAATTTGACAAGACGCGATATTTCTGATTTTGCCCTTTAAGCGCGCTGTCATCTTCGGCGGTTTCTGGAGCCATAGGTCGTGAAAACATTACGGTCGCCGGGCGACACCAGTGGCCTTCGGAGGTAGACAAAATGAGTATTCTTCACAGAATCGGCCGCAAGACTCTATGGCCCGTGGCGGCCGCCCTGGTCGGGCTGGCCGTAGCCCCAGTGCCCAGCATGGCGGCTTCTCCCATCATCATCGGTGCCACCAGTTCCGATACGGGTCCCTTGTCGGCGGACGCCACAGAAAACCTGATGGGGATGAAGCTGGCCGTGCAGCAGGCCAATGATGCGGGCGGCTGGCTGGGGCGCAAGCTGGAGCTCAAGACCTACGATGACGAAAGCCAGCCTGGTACGGCCGTGCGGCTGTACACGCGTCTGATCACCGAAGATCACGCCAATCTGCTGGTCGGCCCGTATTCCAGTGGCATCAGCAAGGCCGTAACCCCACTGTTCAACAAATACAAGTTCGCCGCGATCGAGCCCGAGGCGTCGGACCCGTCCATCTTCAATTCCAGCAATCACTGGGCCATCCAGGGCCTGGCCAGTTCGCTGGGGTACCTGGAGCAGTTGCTGCCGTTGGCCAAAGAGCATGGCGCCAAGACGGTGGCCGTGCTGGGGCTGCAATCCACGTTCTCGCTGGCCTGCTATGACGCTCGCGTCGACCAGGCCAAGAAGCTGGGCATGAACGTGGTGTACAAGGCTACGTATTCCATGGCATCGGCCGATTTCAACGGCATGGCACTGGCCACCAAGAATGCCAAGCCCGACGTAGTCATCACCTGCACGTACTACCCGGATTCTGTCGGCATCGTAAAAGCGCTGCATGCACAAGGCTTCGCGCCCAAGTTCCTGGGATCCACCATCGGACCGGTGTCAGCGTCTTTCACCAAGGACGTCGGCCCGCTGGCCAACCGCATCTTCTCCAACACCTCGTGGTGGCCTACTTACAAGACCGCCGGCAATCAGGAATTCATCGCGGCGTACAAGAAGATGTTTGACGGCAAGGAACCCACCTACCACTCGGCGGCAGGTTACAGCGCCATCTACGTACTGGGCAAGGCGGTCGCGGCCACCAAGGGCCTGGATCAGGCCAAGCTGCGGGACTGGATGCTGAACCATTCCGTCGATACGGTACAGGGGCCTTCCAAGGTGAACAAGAACGGCCGCGAACTGGGGCTGTTGATGGAAATGGTGCAGGTGCAAAACGGCCAGCTCAAGCTCATCACGCCGCCTGAAAGTGCACAAGCCAAGCCCGAGATTCCTTATACGGGCCAGTAAGGAGCTGACTACCCGTGCTCCGCGCGTCGTGTCAGGCCCGAGAGTCTGCACGGCGCATGGCGCATGGTCCATTTGAAGACAGGCCCGCGAGCTGCGGGTTTTCATCAGGCGAGGGGCAGCGCCCATGTCGGCAGCGACAGCTTTGCAGATTCTGGTCAACGGCCTGTTGCTGGGCGGCACCTATGTGCTGGTGGCGCAAAGCCTCAACCTGATCTTCGGGGTCATGAAAGTCGTGAACCTCGCGCATGGCGGCTTCGTCGTCATCGCCGGGCTCTTCACCTTCTGGGCCGTCAATCACCTGGGGCTGCAGCCGCTGATAGCGTTGCCCATCGTCTTCGTGGGTGGGGCCATTCTGGGCGGCCTGCTCGAGCCCTTCATCATCGAGCCTCTGATGGGCAAGGGGCGCCAGTCCGAGCTGCTGAGCCTCATCGTGACCTTCGGTCTGAACTACGTGCTGACGCAGATTGCCCTGGTGTCCTTCGGGACGGACTACATGTCCGTGCCCTTTCTGCAGCGCACCTTCAATGTGGGCGGAGTCATTGTCAGCGCGGCGCTGCTGCTCACGGCGGCGTTTGCCGTCGCCATCACGCTGCTGCTGTATTTCGGGCTCAAGTACACGTACATCGGCAAGTCCTTGCTGGCGGCCTCGCAGAGCACCATCGGGGCGCAGTCCTGCGGCATTGATGTAGGCCGAGTGCGAGCGGTGGCCTTTGCGCTGGGGGTGGCCTTGGCGGCTGTCGCCGGTGCCCTGCTCATCATGGTGCAACCCATGTCGGCTTCGTCGTCCGATAGCCTCACGATCCTGGCCTTCGTGGTCATCGCGCTGGGGGGGCTGGGCAGCTATCGCGGTGCCACGGTAGCTGCCTTCGGCCTGGGGGTGGTGCAGGCCGCGGTGGGCTATCTGCTGGGCGGCAACGTCGAGGCCGTGCTTCCTTTTGTCCTGCTGATTGCGGTCATGGTGTTGTGGCCCAGGGGCATACAGCGGTCCGCCTGAAAATCTGAACCCGAGGGCTGCCATCGGCGCCGTCGGTCGTTGCGTATCAAGGAAGCTGCATGAGCTCATCCGAGTCCAAGGTTTCACCCTCGCATTCACGCAGAGTGCCGTTGCCCGCCATCGGGATGGTCATTGTCCTGTGCGTCGTCGGATTGGCGGTTCCGGCCTATGGCTCGGCCTACACGATCCAGTTTGCCACCGACATCATCCAGGCCGTGATCCTGGCCTATAGCTGGAACCTGCTGGCCGGCTATACCGGCTATCTTTCCTTTGGCCACGTCGCGTTCTTCGGCATCGGGGCCTATGCCACCGCCATGCTGGTGATGCACACAGCTGTGCCCTGGTACCTTTCGGTGTTCGTGGGCGGCATGGTCTCCGTCGCCGTGGCGGTGCTCGTGGGCCCCATCATGCTGCGCCTGCGCGGCATCCTGTTTGCCCTGGGCATGCTGGGGTTGGCGCGCATCATGGAGACAATCTTCACCGACTGGCAATTTCCGGGCGGGGCCGGGGGCACGGTCATCAGCGGCGACCTGACGCCTGTGGCGGTCTACGGGATCATGCTGTTGACCGGTGTGGCTGCGTTTGCGGCCAACCTTTTCATCGAGAAATCCGGCTTCGGGCTGGACGCCATGAGCGTGCGGGAAGACGAAGACGCGGCACTGGCATTGGGGGTGCCCACCAACAAGGTGAAGACACTGGTCTTTGCCCTCAGTGCCCTGTTTCCCGCCATTGCCGGCGGGCTGGTGGCCTGGAACCGCAGTTACATCGATCCGCCCAGCGCCTTCGACCCGACCATGGATCTGCTCACGATCGTGTTCGTGCTGTTTGGCGGCATCGGTACGCTGTGGGGGCCACTCATCGGCGCTGCCGTCCTGATGGCCGTGGCCGAGGTGCTGCTTGTCAAAGTGCCGGCCATCAAGCTCGCCCTATACGGCCTGATCGTGATCGTCGTCGTGCTGCGCCTGCCCGGCGGCGTCGTGTCGCTCATCAATCGGCTGGGCGGGCACCTGGTGCGCAAGCCGGTGCGCGTGCCGGAAACCTTCCCCGCTGACATCGAGCGACTGGCGCCGGCCGTTTCAAGCACGGCTCTGGAGGTGGTCACTGCGCGGCCGGTCCTGCAGGTACGGGATGTCAGCGTCCGCTTCGGCGGCCACGTTGCGGTGAACAAAGTGTCGTTCGAAGTGAACGAAGGCGAGATCCTGTGCGTGATCGGAGCCAACGGCGCTGGCAAGACCACCTTGTTCAATGCCATTACGGGTGCCGTGCCCATCAGCGAGGGTCAGATTTCGCTGTTTGGCAAGGACATCACCGCCGTTCCGCTGTATGGCCGCGTGCACATGGGCATTGCGCGTACTTTCCAGATCCCGCGCCTGCTGGGCGACCTCACCGTCTGGGAGAACGTGCTGGTGGCGGCGCGCCATGGACGGCAGTCGCACCGGGCCGCAGAGTATTCCGCCGCAGTCATGCATATTCTCGGACTGGAGGAACTCAAGCTCGAGCAGGCCGGCATGCTGAGTCCGGGCCGCCAGCGCGAACTCGAGATCGCCCGGGTGCTGGCGGTGCAGCCGGACGTGGTGCTGCTCGACGAGGTCATGGCAGGCATGACCCGCGACGAGCAGGAAACCGTGCGTAACGTCATCCGGCGCTTTCCAGAACTGGGGGTTCACGCCGTCATCTGTGTCGAACACGTCATCGCGGCCGTGGCGGATCTGTCCGATCGCATGCTGGTGCTCGATTTCGGGCACAAGATTGCGCACGGTGTGCCCGACGAGGTCCTCAACGATCCGGTGGTGGTCCGGTCCTATCTGGGAGACGTGGCATGACGCAGGTTCAGAATGCAGCTGCCGAGGCCTTGTCCGTCCAGGGGGTGAGCGCAGGCTTCGGGCCGCTGACCATCCTCAGCGACATTTCGTTTTCCGTGCATACGGGTGAGGTACTGGTCGTGCTGGGAGCCAATGGCGCTGGCAAGACCACGCTGCTGCGAGTCATTGCCGGGCTGGTGCCCGCCCGTAGTGGCCAGATCCGGCTGCTGGGCACGCCGCTGCACGGCAAGCCGCCTCACGTGGTGACCCGCCTGGGTATCGGCCACGTGCCCAGCGGCCGCGAACTGTTCCCCAAGATGTCAGTGGCAGATCACCTGGCCCTGGCCAGCCGCCTGTGCGCGCCCGAGCGGCGCGCCGAGGTGCGCCAGCGCGTCCTGGAGATGTTCCCGGTGCTGGAAGAGCGGGCGCAGCAGCTGGCCGGCACGATGTCGGGCGGGCAGCAGCAAATGGTGGCCATCGCTCGCGCCCTGATGACCGATCCGAAGATTCTGTTGCTGGATGAACCGTCCACTGGCCTGGCGCCCATCGCTGTCAAGGCGGTGTTCGAAACCTTGCCGCGCCTGAAGGCACATGGCGTGAGTACGATCCTGGCCGAGCAGAGCCTGACGCTGGGTTTGTCCTATGCCGATCGCGCGCTGGTGATGGACCATGGCCAGATCGTGCTGTCGGGCACTGCGAGCGAACTGGGGCACGACCGGCGGGTGGTGGATACGTACCTGGGACGGTAGGAGAAGAAGGCCACGATATCGGGCGCACGCTTTCTCGGCGACAGATTTGTCTCACAATTTCTGTTCCAATTGATATACTCGACTTGTATCAATTGAGAGCGACTTTTCATCATGTCCAGTCTTCCGAGGTATGTGCCCGAAGTCCAGGCCGAAGCCGATTTCTGGCAAAGCGTGGGCATTCCCCCGCGGGGCCAGAAGCTTTATGCCGCACTGGCCGAAGGGCTGCCCGCAGGGGTTTACGGGCGTCTGGCCGCATCCATTGGTCTTGGCCGGCAGGCGTTGGCCGTGTCGCTTGGCATCGCGCCCGCCACCTTGCAAAGGCGGCTGAAGTCCGGGCGCTTCAATCGCGATGAAAGTGACCGGCTCTATCGGCTGTCTCAAATCTTTGGCCGCACGCTTGAACTGTTCGAGGGCGATGCGCCGGCTGCCCGACGTTGGCTATGCGGTGCGGTGCGCGGCCTGGGTGGCGCGCGCCCCGTCGACATGGTGTCCACCTCGGCGCAGACCAATGCCGTGCTGGATCTCATCGGCCGGCTCGAACATGGCGTTTTTGCATGAGTTCGCCCGACGAGGTGGCGGCCTACCGTCTGGTAAAGAAAAAGTGGGCACGAAACGCATTCGATGGTGAAGGCGCCAAGCGCTATGGAGGCCGCTTCAATAGCAAAGGCCGGCCTTGCGTCTACTTGGCGGGCAGCGAGTCGCTGGCCATCCTGGAAGTGATGGTCCACCTGGATGACTATCAGCTGCTGGACCACTACGCACTCTTTCGGCTGGCTCTGCCGCTGAATTCGGTGCTGCAGCTGGATGGCGCAACGCTGCCATCCGACTGGCGCGAAGACCCCGCGCCGGCCGACACGGCTCGTCTTGGCGATGACTGGCTGTCGTCGGGCGCAAGCCTGGCTCTGGCTGTCCCCAGCACCGTCGTCATCCGTGAGACCAACTATCTGTTGAACCCCGCCCACCCCGATTTCGAGCGCGTCGTCAGCCAGGCGGAGCCTTTGTCGTTTACCGCAGATGCGCGTTTGCGGTGATGCAGGCCGCGAAGCGCTACCATAGGGTGAACGTGGAGGAAAGCAATGGCTATTCTGGGTATCCATCATCTGGGCCTGTCGGTGCGCGACCTGGACAAGACAACGGCGTTCTTCACCGAATGCCTGGGCTGGAAAGTAGTGCGCGAAGTGCCCGACTATCCGGCGAAGTTCGTCAGCAATGGCAGCGCGTTTTTCACGCTGTGGCAGACTGATCCGGGGGCGACGTCCTTCGATCGCAGAAAGAACCTCGGCCTGCACCACGTCGCGCTGCAAGTCAGCGACGAGACAGATCTGGATGCGCTGTACACAAAGCTGCAGGCCTATCCGGGGGTAGAGATCGAATTCTCACCCCAGCCGGTGGCAGGCGGTCCAGCCAAGCACTGCATCTTCCGCGAACCGAGCGGCATCCGGATGGAATTCTTCTGGGCGCCTTGAGGGCCTGAGGTCCTGCCTCTTCAAACCACGACGCCGTTTCTGACGCACCATCGATCCGCTGGCGCAGTGGCCACAGCCTGCGCGCCGTTGGCGGCCCGCACTGCCACGAAATTGGCCTTGTGGCCCACCGACAGGCCGTAGCCCTGCAGGCCTAGTACCCCCGCAGCCGCGTGGGTCGCCATATCCAGTGCCAGGAGCAGATCTTCATCTGTGTAGAACCCGGATCGGTAGCCGATCAGCATCGTGCGTTGCAGCATGTCGCCGTTGCCGTAAGGCCACCAGGCATCCTGGATGTTGTCGTTGCCGGCGAAGACCCGGACTCCGGCGGCACGCAGCAGCTTGATCGATGGGAAAGGCCGGTCGCCAGGCGCGTTCGTCATGATGGACACTCCGGCCTGCGCGAGGGTGTCGGCGGTGCGCCGGGCCTGGGCTTCCGTGACTTCGCCCAGCGAGTATGCGTGGCTGACGGCGACGCGCCCCTCCAGCTTGCGTTCGTGAGTGCGGCGAGCGATCTCGGTCAGCTGCGCCAGGCCCTGCTCCCCCGGTTCGTGCAGATGGATGTCCACCTTGGCGCCGTGGCGTTCAGCAATGTTGAAGATGACGTCCAGTTGCCCTTGGGCATCGCCATCGAAGACCGTGGGGTCGATCCCGCCGATGACGTCCGCCCCTGCGTTCATGGCTGCTTCCAGCACGTCGGCCGTGCCGGGGCACGACATGACGCCAGCCTGTGGGAAGGCCACCAGTTCGATGTCCACCCTGTCACGCCATTGTTCGCGCACTTGCGCCACCGCCTGCAGGTTTCGCAGTCCTGTGGTCGCGTCCACGTCCACGTGACAGCGCATGGCCTGGGTGCCGAACGATATGGCCTGCCGGACCAGCGCGTCGGCTCGCTCGGCGATCGGGCGCGCGGATGCCAGTTGAGTTTTTTCAGCGGCCAGGCGTGCTTTCAGGCTGGCAGCCGGCATGTGAGGATGCCAGCGGTCACCCACGAAGCTCTTGTCCAGGTGGATGTGGCCGTCAACCAGTGCAGGCAGCACGACCCGGCCTTGCAAGTCCAGGGTTTGACGCGCCTCCGCGGGCGGTGTTTGCTGTGCCGTGATGGATACCAGGATCCCGTCCTGCACGGCCAGTGCAAGAGGGTTGCCATGGATGTCGGCACCGTTGAAGAACCATTGATCGATCATTATCGTACTCGTACCGTTAGCCGTGCCACGCGTGCAGAAAGTCCAGCAGCACCTGTGCTGCGTTGTCGGCAGCGACATGCAGGAAGGTATCCATCTCGTTCTCGCCCGGCCCGCCGCCGGCCAGGTCGCTCAGCGAGCGGAAGGCAATGAATGGTACCCCGTTGCTATAGGCCACCATCGCGCACGCCGCGCTTTCCATGTCGAGCACGTTGGCGTGAAAGGTGCGATACGCGTATTGCCGGAAAGCAGCGTTGTCGACGAACGCCTGACCCGAGACCCCGTTGCCCCCTACGACCAGGCGCGGTGTTTGGCTCAGGCAGTGTTTTTGAGCGTCGCAGGCCTGTAGCCGCACGTTTTGCAGCGTACGGGCCACTGCCAGCATCTTGGGGTCCACCTCGAACCAGAATTTTTCCTGAAATTGAGTTTGGCCGGTGCGGCGCACGCGTACGTCACGTGGTTGCATCATGCCGTAGGGCGCGAATTCAGCCTTTCCTTTGGATGGCGGTGCCTGGAAATGCCCCGGTGAGGATTCGCGCATCATCACCACCTCCAGGTACTGGCCCCAGCGCTCGGGAACGCTCACGTCGCCAATGTGCAGGGTCGGATTGACCCCACCCGCGATGCCGCTGAAGATCAGTCGGCTGACGTGAAAACGATCAAAGAGCAGTTGCGTGTTCATGGAAGCATTCACCATGCTGATGCCGCTTAAAAGCAGCACCACTGGGTGCGATTCCAGCGTGCCCGTCGTAAATTCCACCCCGTTCACGGTAGTGGTCCTGGCATTCTGAAGCTTTGCTCGTAGCCGCGTGAGTTCGGGTGCAAACGCCGACATCACGGCGATGCGCGGCGTGGGGTCCAGCCATCCCGTGGTGGCTGACGTTTTGGAAATTGCAGGCTGCTGAGCGCTGGGTGCTGCGTATGACGTTGCGCCCAGCAACGCGCAGGAGAGGATCAGCGCGAGGGCCGCAAACAGGCTGGAAGGCTTGGTGGTGGTCATTGGCAGGGTTTACGGCTGCCATCGGCAGCGTGCAGTCCAGAATGGGGTTGGATGGCGTTCAGTGTAGTAGGCAAGAGAAAACTGTCACGGCTAATTTTCGCAGAAAATAGGTAATTTAGATAAAATAGTCTAAATCAGTTTATTCAACGGAGGCCACCGTGCCATTCTCGTCCGTACTCAGTCAGCTTCCTACCACTCCGGCGTCGATGCTCAAACAGAAGGGCTGGAAGAGCATTGTCCGCGAGTTGGCCACCGCTGGACGCATCGTGGTGACCAACCATCGGGAGCCAGAAGCGGTGATTTTGTCTCTCTCGCAATATAAAGAACTGGTTGAACGCACCCAACAAGTGGATGACACCGCAGGGAACGCGCTGGCTGCGTTGAGGCAGCAGTTTGATAAACGCCTGGCTGCATTGGATGCAGATGACGCATCTGACCGGCTGCGTGCCCTCATGCGTGCACCGGAGAGCCTCGTAGGAACGTCTGTCGCGTCTCGGGTTTCGCATCCCGAATGAGCCGTCCTACGCTCTACGTGCTTGCGGGCGTCAATGGTGCAGGAAAGAGCTCGCTTGGCGGATGCCTGCTCACGCGTGCGGGGCTGGCGTGGTACGACCCGGATGCGTATGCACGCGGTATTGTGCGCGCGCTGGGTGTGACGCAGATGCAAGCCAACGGGATGGCATGGCAAGAGGGTGTCAGACGATTGCAGAATGCACTCGCCCGCGGCCGTTCGGTTGCCATCGAGACCACGTTGGGTGGCAATACGATGGTCGGGCGCTTCGTGCATGCTTCAACAACCCACGACATCCTGGTTTGGTACTGCGGGCTCGCGAGCATCGAGAAACACCTCGAGCGTATCCATGCAAGAGTTGATGCTGGCGGGCACGACATTCCGGCGGAAAAGGTCCGTGAACGTTGGCGGCGCTCTGTAGAGAACCTTATTGGCCTGATGCCCTACCTGGCGCATTTAAGGGTCTACGACAATAGTCGCGATGCCGTCGGCGGTCGCCTGGCGGTGGAACCAGCGCTGGTCTTGAACGTTGTTCAGGGCGAAATCCTCTATCCATGCAGTGCCCATGAGATCGCCCGCACGCCAGATTGGGCGAAACCTATTGTCGAGGCGGCCTTTGAGCGGTAATCGTTCTGCTTTGTGCGCCCTCTAGAATCCGCCGCGCCTCGGCGCCATGGTCACGGTGGGGTGTTGCAAGCGTCGTTCAGTGGGTGGGAATTTCCGCCTGGGCGGCAAGCCAGAAGGCTTCTGCTGCCTTCCCGAGTGAGGCACGGTCGCGATATAGCCGGATCTCCAGCGCGATTGACCATTCTTCAGGCGCAGCCATGACGAGGCGGCCGCCTTCGATGTCGTCGCTGACAAGCATCTGCGGTAGCCAGGCGAGGCCTCGACCGTCGATTGCCATCACGCGCAGCACCGAAGCTAGATGGGCCGTCAGGACATTCGGTGTATACAGATGGTCAAGAATCTGCCCATTCAGCACGTGCAGGATGCGACCCAGGCCTGACTCGGCACTGTAGCTCAGCAAATGGATCTCGGTCGACTCGCCTCCGGCTGGAAGGCGATGCACCGGGCGACCATTCTTGTCGGGTGCTGATACCGGAATCAGCTGATCCGTACCGACGACCACATGTGGGCACCCAGCCTCATCCAACGGACCACGTACTTGAGCGTGGCCGTAGGCGAGCATGAATTGTGCCTTGCTCTGCAGGATAAGCGCCTCGCACTTCTGCTGAGTGTTTGAATCAAGCTGAATCGGTCCGACAGTTGTGCAAGTCTCCAGCGCACGCAGCCAGCGGGGCATGAAGGTGAACGACAGCGTATAGGTAGAGGCAAAACGCAGCGTCTTGGAACTTGCCTCGGCAATGGCGCGAGCTTCACCAGGGATACGGGTGGCCTCTGCCTGTAGATCCTGTGCTACCTGGCGAAACCATTGTCCTACTTCGGTCAGTCGAACGGGTTGCGAGCTGCGGTCAAACAAATCGACGCCGAGCCATTCTTCCAGAGCCCGCACCCGGCGGCTGAATGCCGGTTGCGTCATGTGGCGTTCGTCGGCCGCGCGCGAGAAGTTGCCGGTGGTTGTCAGCGCGAAGAAATCGTCGAGCCATGAGAAGTTTATGGTCATGACGATGCTTTCAAGGCATTAAAGACAAGATAAACGGCATTGGTCAAGACAAGGGTTTTTGATGATTATGTAGGAATTGTAATCTCAACCAATTCACAGGAAGCAGCCGTGAAAATTGTCGAAATTCGTGAGAAGACCGTCCCCATCAGCTCTGCCATCCGCAACGCCTATATCGACTTCAGCAAGATGAACCTAAGCCTTGTGGCTGTCGTCACCGACGTGATCCGCGACGGCAAGCCAGTGGTGGGATACGGCTTCAACTCCAATGGCCGCTATGGCCAAGGCAGCATGATGCGCGAACGCTTCATCCCTCGCATCCTGGAGGCTGCACCCGAAGACCTGGTTGATGCCAGTGGCGAGAACCTCGACCCGCATAAGATCTGGGCCGCAATGTTCAGGAACGAGAAGCCGGGCGGTCATGGCGAGCGCTCGGTGGCCATTGGCACTATCGACATGGCCGTGTGGGACGCCGTGGCCAAGATCGACGGAAAGCCGCTATTCCAGCTGCTTTCTGATCGCTACAGCGATGGCAAACCCGATCGCCAGATCTTTGTCTACGCCGCCGGTGGCTACTACTACCCCGGGCAAGACTACAGGAAGCTGCAGGACGAGATGAAGAGCTACATCGATCGCGGTTACACGGTGGTCAAGAAAAAGATCGGCGGCGCCTCGCTTGATGAAGACCTACGCCGTGTCGACGCCATCATGGAAGTCTTGCAGGACGGCCAGGGACTATGTGTAGACGCCAATGGTCGCTTCGATCTGGAGACGGCGATCGCCTATGCCAAAGCACTGTCTCAATATGACCTGTTCTGGTACGAGGAACCAGGCGACCCACTGGACTTCGAACTGCAGTGCACGCTGCGCCAGTACTACAAGAACCCGATGGCCACTGGAGAAGATCTGTTCTCGATGCAAGATGCGCGCAATCTGATTCGCTACGGCGGCATGCGCCCCGACCGTGACTGGTTGCAGTTCGATTGTGCATTGAGCTACGGCCTGGTCGAGTACCTGCGAACGCTGGAGATGCTGAAGGAACATGGTTGGTCACCCAGTCGTTGCATTCCACACGGCGGCCATCAGATGTCGCTGAACATCGCGGCCGGCCTTGGTCTGGGCGGCAACGAAAGCTACCCGGACCTGTTCCAGCCATTCGGAGGCTTCCCGGATGGTGTGAAGGTTGAAGGCGGCTACGTGACATTGCCTGATCTACCCGGAATCGGATTCGAGGGAAAAGCCGACCTATACCGCGAGATGCGGGCATTGTCGGATTGAGAGTCCGATCGGTGGGGCGAACGCGCCACATCAAACCAAAACGCAAACTGGAGACAAAACTATGCACGTGCTAAAGACTGTCCGCCGAGTTCCTGGCGGCATGTTGATCGTGCCACTCGTCCTGGCGGCGCTGATCCACACTTTCGCGCCTGGCGCGCTTAATCTTGGATCATTCACATCAGCCATCTTCTCGTCTCATGGCCTGGACGCCATGATCGGACTTCAGCTATTTTTTATCGGCACGCGGTTCAAGGTGCGTCAGGCCCCCGAGGCAATCAAACGCGGCGTGGTTCTGATGCTTGCCAAGTATGGTGCCGGCGCCATCCTCGGCTTGGTTATCGCCCACTTCTTCGGTCTGGGTGGCATCCTGGGTATCTCCGTGCTTGCGATTGTATCGACGGTCACTGGTGCCAATGGTGCGCTTTACCTCTCGCTTGTCAGCGAATGCGGGGATACCGAAGATTCCGCAGCGATGTGCATTCTCAACATTCACGATGGCCCGTTCCTGACGCTCCTCACCCTGGGCGTCACTGGCCTCGCCCACATCCCGGCGATCAGCCTCCTGGCGGCCGTGTTACCACTGCTGATTGGCGCCATCCTAGGCAACATTGATGAAGATTTCGAGAAGCTGTTTGCACCAGGCCTTGCTGTAGTCATACCCTTCATTGGCTTTACAATCGGCGCCAATATCAACCTCGGAAATCTGCTCCACGCCGGAACCAGTGGAGTCATTCTCGGGTTGACCACGATTGTCATCGGGGGTGGCGCAGCGATTCTGGCTGACCGCTACATTCTTCGTCGTCCGGGGTACGCCGGGGCTGCGCTAGCCAGTTCGTCCGGAAATTCGATTGCCAACCCAGCCATTGTTGCCGCGCTGGACGTCAGCTACCATCCGTTCGTGCAGCAGGCCACAATCGAAATCGCGGCATCCGTTGTGCTCACAGCTATCTTGGTGCCTTTCCTGACCTCATACTTCGCTATGCACTTCGGTGGTGGGATCGGTGCCGACGACAAAAGTTCTGGTACACAGGTCATGGATGTCTATCCAGAAGGGTAGAACTGGGCCACCACTCGACGCCGGAGGTATCGCCTGGGCTTTCGCGCAAATTTTCGCTGGATCGCGAGACAGGCCTGCGGATGCTGCTGGGCGCAAGCGGATTCAGCAACTACGTGGATATCTGCGAAGGCATGGAGCGCCAGGTTCCGGCGCTTCGGCCCACAAACGCTTGAGGCGATGCAGCCGCTCGCGTTCCAGGGTGTCAGCCAGCGGCTCGGGAGCGTGGCCCAGCGCAACAGAATCGGCGGCCACGGCTTGCACGGCAGCGCTCAGGCGCGATGATCCTGCCCGCCACCATTCGGCCAGCAGTTGATCGGGGGAATAGACATCCAGTCCTTGGCGCCGCAGCTCGGATCGATCGAAGTCCTTCAGATTCCACGTCATCACCTGTACGGTGGGGGTGCCCTGCAAGCCGCAGCGCGCTCGCCGTGCCAGGCCGGCCGCGATCACGTGAAGATCCTTCGGGTCGCTGTAGCGCAACCCGACTTCGTAGGGGGCGGTGTTGGTCTCCATTGCGCTGGGGAAGCGCTGGTTCATGGCGTCCCATTGTGCCGCCAGTGTTTCGGGCGAAATCTGCCACACGCGTGCTGCGTTGCGACGCCATTCTTCGCCGATGCGTTCGGTCCAGATCGGCTGGAATACGTCCTGGTCAGCCACGCGCAGCAACAACTGGCGCTGCAGTGTGGACATCAGCACACAGGCATCGAGGACAACGAAGGGGGGTTGGAGCAGAGCAGAGGGCGCCACAACGCGGATTTTACTGCCCAGCCCCCCATGGTGCTACAGGCTCGAAGCGCAGCTGCACAAAATCAATGAACGTGTGTGGCGGCGGCCCGCCGGACGAGGCCGCTCAGGACCATGCTGATCCCCAAGCAAGCCGAAGCGGGCACGCCGGTTCCGCAACTCTGCCGGGGGAATCTTGACCGATCTTCGGTTCACGGTTGAAATTGATAGTATTGTTGCGGCGGCTCGTTCAGCCTGAAACCAGATCCAGGGGAGACTTGATGGGGCAGAGCCTCGAAATGCTGTTGCGCAGGCTTTCGGTACGGCAACGGACGATGGCAGTCATCGCTGTGCTGTTACTGCCGCTGGCCGTGCTCAGCGCAGTGAGCATGGTGGTGTTGAACGAGCAGGAGATGGCCTTTCGCGATTCTGTCGAAGAATCCATCCATGGGCTGATTCCGCTCACTACGCTCGAATATTATCTCCAGCAGGCATTGGTCGATGAGCTGCTGGCCGAGTCCAATGACTCGGTGCCGGGCTTTGCCGGGCTCACACAGAACATCGACAAGAGTTTCTCCGGCATCAGTGTGGGTCTAGACAGCGCAGACGTACCCAAAGGCGCCCTCGAAGACGCACGACAGTCCTGGATGCAGGCACGGCCGGCTGTTCGTCGCCTGGTTCAGCAGGTGCACGACCAGCAGGCGTCCGACGCTGCAACGGCTCTTCACACGCGCGCGGAACTGGAGCAGGCGGCTCAGGATATTTCAGATGCGCGTGTGGCGCTGTCCAATGCGCTCAGGGCGCGGTACGACAATGCGGCGTCACAGCGCAAGAGCCAGCTGCACTGGTTGATGTGGAGCTGGGTGCTGACGTTGACGGTGGCCGCGTTGCTGGCCATGGTCTTCCTGCGCTCCTTGCTGCGGCCATTGCAGGCGTTGACGCGTGCTGCTCGCCGGGTTGATGACGGCCAGACGGGGGTTCGGGTCGATATCAGTGGGCGAGACGAATTGGCTGTTCTGGCCGATTGCTTCAACCGGATGACGGCCAATTGGGAGACCACCCAGGCCCACCTCGAGACCGAAGCGGCCAACGATCCGCTCACCGGGCTGCTCAATCGTCGGGGCATCCTCTCCCGGCTGGACGCTGAGCTGAAGCAGCATCGATTGCGCGGTCAGCCATTGAGCATCCTCGCGATGGATCTGGATCGCTTCAAGTTCATCAATGACCACTATGGTCACAGCACGGGAGATCGTGCCTTGATGTGGGTTGCCGAAACTGTGCGAGGCGTATTGCGTGAAACGGATCACCTGGGGCGTCACGGTGGCGATGAATTCATTGCGGTCCTGCCGCTGACCGACCACGCCAAGGCACTGGAAATTGCTCGCCGGATTGGTGCGGTTGTGGGCGAAGCAGCTGCTCGAGAGGCGATCTATCCCAAGATCACCATCGGTGTGTCCACCATGCCTGAAGATGGCGACCAGGCCAGGCCACTGCTGGAAGCGGCAGACTCCAGGCTTTACGCGCAGAAGAATCGTCGCGTCGTAGACGATGCAGTCAGCAGAGATCAGCCTTCATAGTGGTGGATGCGTTGCAAGCTCAGCCCAGGCGCACCTTGGTGACTTGTCGGTTTGTCCGTTCAGATAGCCTGGTGTCAGTTGGCTGGCTTGAAAGGCGCGGGGATCCGGCTTGCGCCCTGGCGCTCGACCATCCAGCCAGGGTAGTAAGGAGGAAGCGCACTGACGGCATCCAGGCGGTCCAGCTCGTCTGCATCAAGGACAATGTCAGCTGCGCCGAGATTGTCGTCAAGCTGATCGAGCCGCTTGGCGCCCAGAATGACGCTCGTGACGTGCGGCCTGGAGAGCAGCCAGGCGAGCGCAATCCGCGCAACGGACACGCCACGCTTGGCGGCAATGGTCCGCATGGCTGCCACGCACGCCCAGGCCCGATCGAGATCGACAGGCGGAAAGTCGAATTTGGTGCGCCGCGCACCTTCTTCAGTGGTTGCGCCCGGACCGTACTTGCCTGAGAGCAGGCCGCCCGCGAGGGGAGACCAAACGAGCAACCCCATCTGCTCTTCGGTGACAAGCGGCACCAATTCGCGTTCCACATCGCGCCCTGCGATTGAATAGTAGGCTTGCAGCGTCTCGAAGCGGGCGGCGTGCAACGCCTCGCTCAGCCCGAGCGCTTTGCCGATCTTGCCGGCTCGCCAGTTCGAGACGCCCACGTAGCGCACAAGCCCTTGCCGCACGAGATCGTCCAGGGCCCGCAGGGTTTCTTCGATCGGCGTGATGGGGTCGTTGGCATGAATCTGATAGAGGTCGATGTGGTCGACCTGGAGCCGCTCCAGACTTCGCTGAACGGAATCCATGATATGGCCGCGCGACGCGCCCTGGTCGTTCGGCTTTGTGCCCATCACGCTCGCTGCTTTCGTGGCCAGCACGATCTCATTGCGCGGCACGCCGAGGTCCTTCAGTGCCTGCCCGACCACACGCTCGGATTGCCCGAGGGAGTAAACGTCGGCGGTGTCGATGAAGTTGATCCCTGCGGCAAGCGCACGGGCGATCAGCCGGGTTGCATCCTCCTGGCCGACCGCGCCGATCGACGCCCACATGCCCGCGTCTGCCTTGCCCAGTGTCATGGTGCCGAAGCAGAGCTCCGATACGTACAGGCCCGTGCGGCCCAGTCTCTTGTACTTCATGACGATTCACTCCCAAGTTGACCGAATCAATGAGGCTGGGCGTCAGCCGATCCGCGACGTTTGATGACTTCGTCCTGGACGTGCGTACCGCACTCATCGAACTGGGTTCGGGTCGCGTCGATTTCCTCTGCAGAAAATGCTACCACCGCTGCGCCTCAGTGATTGTGCGAATGTTGGTGATGGATGTCCGGGTAGTGCGGGTGTGTGTGAGTCAATGCGTCATGATGGTGAGGATGGGAATGGGGCTCCTTGCCGTCCCAGGCAAATGTGTGTTCGTGCTGATGATGCGCATCGTGCCTATGCATGTGGCTATGCTCCAGCGGCTCATGCGTATGCTCATGCTCATGGCGTTCTTGGACATGTAGCCAAACACCGAGGGCCATCAGCGCTGCTGCCACCCAAAACAATATGCCAGGCATATCCGGCCACAACACCAGGGAGATAATCACACCAAACAACGGGGCCACCGAAAAATAGGCGCCGGTCCGTGCCGTGCCAAGTGTCCGCAGCGCTACCACGAAAAGCGTCAAACTCAGGCCGTAGCCGAAGAGCCCTATCACCAGACTGGAGCCTAAGGCGGCCAGCGAAGGCAACGATGCCCCGGTGATAAATGCCAAGGCTGTGTTGCTGGCTCCTGCCAACAAACCCTTTAGGCAGGAGACCAGCATGGCGTCATTTGTCGAGACCTTGCGGGTTAGATTGTTGTCTATCGCCCAGCACAGGCATGCCCCTACGATGAGCAGCGACCCTGCCGAGAAGGTTTTTCCACCCGGCTCCCACGACAGCAAGACACCGCCGATGACGATGGCCGCCATACCCAGGACTATTCGGTAATCAGCATTTTCTTTGAATATTACCCAGGCGATTACAGCCGTCATTACGCCTTCGACGTTGAGCAGTAGTGATGCCGATGCGGCACTAGTCTGCACCAGACCAAGTATTAGCAGTGCCGGACCGAATACGCCCCCAAACAAGATAGCGCCAAGGAGCCAGGGCAGTTCTGCAGGTGGGATATGTAGAACTTTCGAGGGATAAACGCTCTTGTCACGTATCAGGTGGCGCAATGCGAGCAGGATAGCCAAGCCGATGCCACTACCTAGATAGAGCAGGCCTGCCAACAGCACAGGAGTGACATTGCCGATCAGCAACTTTGCCAGTGGGGTGCTGGCACCGAATAGGAGCGCTGCAGCAAGAGCAGGCGTAGCGGAGCGAATCGACATGGTACTGGTAGATTACTATTCAGGCAGATATTTCGTATGGCTTGCAAGCGGGCGACCGCGTTGGGTTGGAAGCCGCAATTTACGATTGTCCGTTTCCGACCCTGAAGGGACTGATCCTGTTTATGCGCGGTAGCTAGCGGCTCGCTGCGACAGCCGCCCCGACGAAGTGGCCAAAATAGTTCGCTACCGCGCTCAAAACCCGAAAATCGTTGCGTAGCGCTCAGGCTTGAAACCAACTTCAATGCCGTGCGGCATCGTCAGCACCGGGCGCTTGATCATCGTTGGCTCTGCGACCATCAGGTCAATCGCTCTGACTTCATCCAGACCGTCTCGTGCCGCTTCGGGCAGGGCACGGAACGTCTTGCTCGCCTTGTTCAGTATCTTGTCGAGCCCCGCTTCGGCAACCCACGCCGCGACTTCGGCGCGGGTGATGCCCGCGACGCGATAATCGTGGAATGTGAAATCAATGCCATGCACACCAAGCCAAGTGAAAGCCTTCTTCATCGTGTCGCAGTTCTTGATTCCGTAGATGGTAACCGTCATGTCGGATTGCTCATTTTTGGGGTGTGGATCTTTTCTTGGACGGTGTACGTAGACAGCAGGCCTAGTGCGTGACGATACTCGATGGGACAGCAACTGGCCAGTGAGACCTTTATCCGGCGCTCGTTGTGTCGATGAATATAGGCATCGATCAGCGGTTTTTTTGGATGCTCATGGTGCGCGATCTGCTGACTCGGCTGAGGGGTCGTCGGCCTGGTTGGAATGGTGGTGGGTCGTGAGGGCCGCTATCATCGCAAAAGAGTGCATCTCGTTCGCGTCGGAGCCTCAGGCGAGTCACTCTGTATAGCGTTGACTGTCAGCGTAGGGACTTCTCTTTTGAGGCATCGATGGATGACCACTCATGGCCGCTTCTGCTTTACATTAGAGGTCTGCTTGATAATCCAGATGTGCTGAACGGCAAGGCGCTCGTCATCGCACTCGAAGTAACCTTGCCCCACGAACCTGGCTTGCTTCTTACCGACGCCAAAGATTTCTTCAGGATCGGGTGTTCCCGACGTCTTGGTTGGATCGTGCATCCAATCACTATATCTCTTGGTGAACTCTTCGGAAAAAGCGAGGTCACCATTCTCACTTTCGATGCAACATCCAAACATTCGTAGACCCTTGATGCTTCGAAGCAGTTGAAGCTTCTCTCTCGTCACCGAAAAGAATTCGGCGGCCCCGGTAACACGAGCCATATGAACGCGATCGATCACGGCAGTAAGCGCGAGCCTGTTATGCGTACTTTTCAGGCATGCAGTGAAATCATGTGTCGTGAGCCCAAAGTCCAAGAATGCCCAGTATGTCAGTAGCAGCACAATCTTGGACTCAGCACGGAACACGACAGGAAACTGTTCTTGCTCTAAACCATGGTCATTTCCATGTGCCGCGCTGTTACGGACGCACCTGATCAGCTTGAACTCGGCCTCTGACAGATTGATTATTTTCTTAATATCAGCATCCGTAGCTGCAATCGCCAGTCGATACCTGCTTTCAAAATTGGAACTATTTGACGCAAATGCTCTGCAGGCAATCTCAACAATCTTCTCCCTTTGCTGAGCAGACATGGCTGGTAGCTGGTTCGCGAGATTCAGGCAGAATTTTTTTACCTTCTTCGAAGAAGGTGGCTGGGATTCAGACGATTTCCCTCTACCAAACCGAATGGCCAGGTAGCTATCCAAGAGACTGAGATACCCCAACGTTTTGTATTCCCAGAATCCGTCGTATCGCTGCATGCCCGCCAAACGTACCCAACATACCTTTCTGTATTTGGATTGATAGTAGTGGTCGAAGATCGACTGCCACCGTCCATCCAGAGCAGGCTGCTGAATAAAGCATTGGATCCAGAAGCTATTGTCATCTTTGTTCCGTTCGCATCGCTCGAACGTAGGGAAATGGACTCGATGGAAGCGATCAGATCCCTGTGAGACCACGACACTTACGATGGTTGCCGGATAGGCCAGCAAAATGGAAAGCAGACACGAGAGCTCGTGTGTCTTTGCTTTCACATCTGCGAGACTGAACTGACTGGTCTTCGCCGAAAATACGAATTCCACATGCTCGTGCAAGACGAGATCCTCACCCAGTTGACTACGAGAGGCACGATACTCACTTCGTAAGTCGAAGTGCCCTTCGTCCGTTTTGACGGTGACGCTGATATCCTTCGGAATCCATTTCCAAGTGAGCGCTTCACCAACTGAGCCGTCAACCGTCCTCCAGTGGAGAAACCATTCCGATATCTCGCTGTACCGCACAGAGATTGAGTCGAACTCGGTGTTGCTCAAGTCACCATCGATCACATAATCTGCATAAAGGGCAATGCCGTTAGCCTTGCAGTCGCAGAGACAAAATGTGGTTCCTTCGTCTGTTACAGCCTTAACAAGATCAAATTTCGCATCGTCCGTGCGTAATTCCGGAGCATTGTCGGAGATCGAGAGATTGACACAGGCCCATTGATTACCTCCGAAATGTAGAACCCCGGAGCCTAGTCGCCCGAGTTGATCGTGACGTAGTTCGACGTCGAACTGCTTCCGTTCCGGATTGTGGCCATTCCTGGGCATGTCGTGTTCTCACTGAGGCTCACACGGGGTTACTTTCCATTTCGGAGATTGAGTTGATCCAGATCTTCAAAAGCCTTGACAATCGATTCAACTGTCTCACCATCGAAATCGTCGCGATCCGTCTCTTCATGCTTAACGTTAGCTCCAATGGTCAGATTGTCGCCAATTCGAGCATTCTAGTCAGGTGACTGCTTCTGGCCGAAGGTGAACCTTTTCCCGTTCATGATTCCAATGTGGGTAAACGTTAGATCCGTCAGATAGGCTCGAGCACACGCATCTCGATGTGCAGCCCCGCGGCGGTGGCCACATTCACTAGCGCATCGAGACCAAACACGTTGATTTTCCCGCGCATCAGATCAGAGACACGGGGCTGGGTCACGCCAAAAAGCTTGGCGGCTTCGGCTTGGCTCATCTTGACGCGAGTTATGTGCTGCTCCAGGGTTGTCATGAGGGCAGAGCGAAGCTTCATGTTTTCCGCTTCTTCTGAGGTGTCCTCGATGGCATCCCAAACGTTGGCAAATCGTTGGCTGTTCATTTGTCTAGCTCCTGCAATAGATCTCGATAATCTATCTGGTGGCCAGCCTCACGCTTGACGGAAAGAGGGAAGGCGCGAAGATCGTCAAGTGAGCTTCCCAGAAACTCGACGGCCTTAAAAGAGGGCATAAGCGACTTATGCAATATTTTGTATATTGTCGCGAGCGTCGTCGTTGCGAGCTGTTGTGGAATACCGCTGATGCTTGTGGCGTTCGATGAACTCGAAAAGACCCATGCCCGCGACCAGCGCAACGAAGAAGACGATGGCCTTGGCCTGTCCCGTACCCAGGTTCACGATGGCAGGTCCCGGGCACAAGCCCGCAATCCCCCAGCCGACGCCAAAGATCAGGCTGCCCAGCACAAGCCTGCGGTCGATGTTGTGGGCCGTGGGCAGCTTCATCTCAAACCCGAGGAGAGAGCGCTGGCGATGGCGCGCGACTGTGAAGGCTCCGATGCCCGTGAGCACCGCACCTATCATGACCAGCCCCAGGGAGGGATCCCACGCACCCGTAATGTCCAGAAACCCCAGGACCTTCGCGGGCAGCACCATGCCCGAGAGAATGAGCCCGACGCCAAAGGCCACGCCCACCAGCAACGAAGTGACGATACCCATGTTGATGCTCCTAAAAACCCAACAGGTGACGAATCACGAAGACCGTGGCAAAGCCGGCGGCCATGAAGAGCACAGTGGCCACCAATGAGCGGGGTGACAAGCGCGCCAGGCCGCAGACGCCGTGCCCGGATGTACAGCCCGAACCCAACCGCGTGCCGATACCCACCAGCAGCCCGGCCAGAATGAGGCTGCCATACCCGGTATCGATGGGCACAGCAGGCCAATGCCCGAACAAGCTGAAGAGGCCAGGTGTGACGATCAGTCCAATCAAAAATGCGACGCGCCACCCGGCATCGGCAGGGTGTGGCCGCAGCAGTCCGCCCAAGATGCCGCTCACGCCCGCAATGCGGCCGTTGAGCAGCACATACGCTGCCGCCGACAAACCAATCAGCACGCCCCCGGCCAGTGCCGACCACGGCGTGAACGCAGCCCAATCAATCATCATCAGTCCTCCTTGGGACAGTAGAGCTCGTAGAGCAGCGCCAGGATGCGCAGCAGGTTCTCATCTGCCACGCTGTAGTAGATGTATTTGCCCGCACGCCGTGCATTCACGACGCCTTCGGTGCGCAGGACCCCCAACTGCTGGGACAGCGTCGGCTGACGGATGTCCAGCGCTTCTTCCAGCTCGCTCACACAGCGTTCGCCCTGCGAGAGCTGGCACAGCAGCAGCAGGCGTTCAGGGTTTGCCAATACCTTGAGCTTGCTTGCGACATCGGCCGCAGCCGCGCGCAAGACAGATGGATCCAAGACTGTATCGGGCATGCACCCTCCGGCGAAAACGTGATTCATTATATACATACATATATTCTATTCAAATATAATGTATTTATAAATAATGATCGGGAGTGCATGACATGCTCGCTCAGATCCAGCCCTTCTTCGATACCACGTCCGGTATCGTCAGCTATGTGCTGTCCGACGGCCACGATGCAGCCATCATCGATTCGGTGCTGAACTTCGACGTACCCGGCGCGCAGACCATGACACAGGCCGCAGCTAGGGACCCGCAGTGGGAAAGCTCCGTCGCACAGCAACGGGCTGACAATATCCACGTCTACGACGGCGTCTCCGAGGTGCAGTTCATTGCTGCTCGCGAGTCATGCGACGCGACCCTCTCGCCCCCTCGCCTCATCCTGCCTGCATTGCAGGTCAACATCCGGGCCGGCTCCCTGCCCCCACCAGAAGACAACGGCGTGGCGTACCTGAAGATCCCCGTCAACGCGCTGTAGTTATCCGGCGCGTCCTCCTCTACGGAGCGGCTTTGCCCGGGCCGCACCTGGCAGGTCTGCCCACTGCGAGATCATGAAGTGATGCTCGTCGTGTGCCGCGTGAACCATCGCGGCACTGTGGCCCGGAAAGTGGCCCGGCAGCAAAAGCAAGCCTTCGTCTGCTGCGCGTGCAAGGATTCGCCTGCGGGTGGAGCGGGCTTGAGCAGCATCGAGATCGAAGCAGCAGCGATGCTCCGGATGCAGGATCTGCACTGGGCTGTGCAGCAGGTCGCCGACAAAGAGCGCACCCTGGCCTGTGCGCCGCTCGGCGATGTTCGTCCCAGTTTGCATCCTGGGTATCCGGCAGGATTTCCGTGACGGTACGGATGGGTCCCGCCCATTCGACAACCCGGGTGACGGTGGCATCACCCACGTGCAGTGTCGCGTTCATGCCGCCACCCCTTCGAGTCGATCCAGTTCGTCTGCGGGGAGCACGAGCGACGTGCTTGCAGTGTTTTCGTGCAAATGCGCAATCGACGATGTGCCGGGAATCAGCAAGATGTTGGGAGAGCGCTGCAACAGCCACGCCAGCGCCACCTGCATGGGGCTTGCCTGCAGGCGTCGCGCTACCGCGGAGAGCGTCGCGGACTGCAGCGGCGTGAACCCGCCAAGTGGAAAATAAGGCGTGTAGGCGATGCCTTGTGCGGCCAGCACGTCGATCAACGCGTCGTCATCGCGATGGGCGATGTTGTAGTAGTTCTGAACACACACGATGGGAGCAATCGCCTGTGCTTCGGCGATCTGCTCTGCTGAAACGGTGCTGACGCCGAGGTGCCGGATCAGCCCTTCCCGTTGCAGTTCGGCCAGCACGCTGAAGGGCTCGGCGATCGACCCTGGTTCGGGGTGGTCGAAGCCGCCCACGCGCAGGTTGACGATGTCGAGCGCGTCCAGCGCCAGGTGCTCGAGGTTGTCATGGACCGCCTGGCGCAGCTGTGCGGGCGCGAGCGCCTTGGGCCAGCCACCATCGGCATCGCGCAACGCGCCGACCTTTGTCGCGAAGTGAAGCCCGGCCGGATACGGGTGCAGCGCTTCCTTGATGATTTCATTGGTTACGTACGGTCCGTAGAAGTCGCTGGTATCGATGTGGTTGATGCCCAGGTGCACGACTTCGCGCAATACCGCGATGGCAGCATCGCGATCCTTGGGTGGGCCGAATACGTGAGGCCCCGCCAGCTGCATGGCGCCGTAGCCCATGCGTGCAAGCGTCAAGCCGCCGGCCAATGTGTAAGTGCTGTGGCGTGTCGTGTTCATGAGGCTGCTAATTCTCCATTTGGACGGGCAGCACGAGAAACAGCGTAGCTGTCTTCAAGCGTCGTACATGAGGCGATTTTGTCGCCCGCGAAGGATTCAAGTTTTTCTCAATGCTCATGTAAGTCCTATCGTTGTGAGCCAGTGACGGTGCTACATTGCGCTTGACTCCCATACAGGTAAAGTAGTGTCTTTATCCGGGTATAAACACCAACAGGATCACCATGGACGATGAGCGCAACAAGCTTGGCCAGTTTCTGAAGGACCGGCGCAGCAAGCTCGACCCTGAAACCTTCGGGTATCCTCGTCAGCGTCGGCGCACGCCAGGGTTGCGACGCGAGGAAGTGGCACTGCGGGCTCACGTCAGCGTGACGTGGTACACGTGGCTCGAACAGGGGCGGGGTGGGGCACCTTCAGCGGCGGTGCTGGGTCGCGTGGCTCAAGCCCTGCTGCTGACCGAAGCTGAACGTGAACATTTGTTTCTCCTGGCGTTGGGCCGCCCGCCGGAAGTGCACTATCGGGTGCCGGGCGGCATTGATGCGCCGCTGCAGCGCGTCCTTGATGCATTGGAGTACAGCCCGGCTGTCGTGAAGACAGCCACCTGGGATGTCGTCGCCCAGAACCGTGCTGCTGCCACCTTGATGGCGGACTTTCTGTCCGTCGAGCCAGGGCGGCGCAACGTATTGCGGGCCATATTCTGCGACGCGCGTTATCGCGCGGCGATGCTGCACTGGGAAAGTTGTGCACGTTTTGCAGTGGCGACGTTTCGTGCCGACGTGACGCGTGCAGGCGCCGAGCGCGAGGCCAAACCGCTGGTCGACGAGCTGTGCCTGCGCAGCGAAGAATTCAAAGCCATCTGGCACGAGCAGAGCGTGCGCTCGCAAAGCGACGGCATCAAGGGCCTGCGTCACCCCGTGCTGGGAGAGATCGAGCTCGAGTATTCAGCCTTTGCGGTGGGCGATCGGCCCGGAATGCGGCTGGTGGTCTGGAATCCTGCCCGAGCCGTGGACACCGAGCGCATCAAGGCGATTCTTGCAGGCCAGAATATTGATGGCTCATCAAGGCAGTACACCGCTCTCGCAGAAAACCTTGCAACTGGCTGATGACCGGCGTCAGCTGCGAGCGATGCGCGCAGATCAGGTGCAGCGGTGCAGGTTCTCCGTATGTCGCCGGAAACAGCTCCACCAACCGGCCCGCCGACAGATCATCGATCAGGTCCAGTCGAGATTTGTAGACCAATCCCTCACCGGAGATGGCCCAGCGACGAACTGCATCGGCATCGTCGCTGACGCGGTTGCCCGTGACGGTGACCGTGCGGTCACCACTTGGCAAAGTGAAGCGCCAGCGCTCGTGAACCTGCTCGCTCCACACATACCGCAGACAATTGTGGCGCCGCAGGTCGTCAGGCTTGGCTGGGGCTCCAAACCGCTTCAGATAGGCGGGCGCAGCACATAATGCCCGCCGATTGTCTGGGGCCAACGGGAGGGCGAGCAGCGATGAATCGGGCAGTGTGCCGTAGCGTACGACAGCGTCCAGCGGCTGGCGAATGAGGTCGGCTGCGCGGTCGCTCATCTTCAGATGCAATGACAGGCCAGGATGCAGGTGCTGGAAGTCGTCCAGCCAGGGTAGGAGCAGATTGCGTCCGAAGTCGGAGGGAGCCGACAGTCGTAGCGGACCGGTCAGCGCCGACTGACCGTCAGCCAGGGCTTGCCGGCCTTGCTCTTGGGCGTCCACCATGCCGCGCGCGTGCGGCAGGTAACGCTCCCCGGCTTCCGACAGATGCATGCTGCGCGTGGATCGCGTGAACAGTCGGGTGTCCAGGGCCTTCTCGAGTCTTCCCACCGATGCGCTCGCCTGACCGGGTGCGATGTTCAAGTGGCGCGCCGCTTCGGAGAAGCTGCCGGCCTCTGCGGTGCGGACAAAGATCTGGACGTCATCGAGCCGGATGATTTTCATTGAAATGCAGAAATTGTTTAAGTATTGAAGGTCTTTATCTTCGTATAAGGAGAAAATACCATGAACTCTCCGCATCCACTGAGGATTTCTCCCGTGAAAGCTGTCGGCTTCTATCAAAATCATCCCATCAGCCATCCGCAAGCCTTGCAGGACATCGAGCTGCCAACGCCTGATCTGCGCGACCGTGACGTGCTGGTCGAAGTCCGGGCGGTGTCGGTCAACCCGGTCGACACCAAGATCCGGCTTGGCGGTGACATTCCGGCCGATGGCGCTCGCATCGCTGGCTGGGATGCTGCAGGCGTCGTTCGCGCAGTGGGGCCGCTTGCCACGCATTTCAAGCCTGGCGACCGCGTGTGGTATGCCGGCGATATTACGCGGCCGGGCAGCAACAGCGAATTGCAGGCCGTGGACGAACGCGTCGTCGGGCAGATGCCCGCATCGTTGGATTTCGCCGAGGCAGCTTCTTTGCCGCTGACCTCCATTACGGCCTGGGAGCTGCTGTTTGACCGCCTGCGCGTCCAGACGGCCGACCCCACAGACCACAATGTGCTGCTGGTCGTCGGTGCGGCGGGCGGTGTCGGCTCCGTGCTGACCCAACTGGCACGCGCGCTGACGGGCATGACCGTCATTGGTACGGCATCACGGCCGGAAACCCGCGACTGGGTGTCGGCCCATGGGGCACATCACGTCATTGACCACCACCACCCCTGGGCGCCGCAGCTGGCGGAACTCAAAATCGCAGACGTCACTCATGTCATCGGCTTGAACCATAGCGCCGACTATGTGGCGGATATTGCGGCCGTACTTCGGCCCGAAGGCCAGTTCGCACTCATTGACGATCCGACCGATCTGAATGTCGGACCCTTCAAGACCAAATCCATTTCGATTCACTGGGAGCTGATGTTCACCCGTGCCATGTTTGCTACTCGCACGATCGACCGGCAGCACGCCCTGCTGAACCGCGTGGCCGAGCTGGTTGATCGAGGTGATCTCCGGCACACGATGACCCGGCGCATCGATGGGATCAACGCCGCGAGCCTGATCCAGGCGCATGCCCTGGTCGAGGCCGGCAACATGATCGGCAAAGTCGTGGTCGCCAATTGATGAACCGGCCTGAAAGGAACAATCACATGACATCGCAAATCATCGACGCGGCCACAATCAGTCTGGCGGCCGCTCAAACATTGCTGGCCGAGGCGCATACCCATTCTCCATGAGGGGCGTGTACTGGGCGGCATCGGTATTTCCGGCGGAACCGCCGTCCAGGATCATGAGGCTGCCGAAGAGGCGCTGCGCAATGCGGGTTTTATGTGATGAGGCGCAAGTGCGCCAACCCGCTGCCGAACTCAATGATGCCTTCTCGGGTGAACGTCGCTTAGAACAGTGCACCGCTATTGGAGCGCAATTTCATTGACCAGGTAGTCGATCAGCGCGCGCACGCGAGCGGGTTGATAGCGACCGTCGACATACACGAGCTGCATGTCAAGTTCCGTGGTCCGATACTTGTCCAGCAGCCGTACCAGCTGGCCTTGACGCAGCAGTTCTTCGGCGGCGAATGCGGGTGCGTAAAGGATGCCGAGCCCATGGACGGCTGCGCGAATCAGCAGCAGCATGTCGTCCGAGCGCATCACGGCGCGGCCATCGACTACGTGGGTGCTGCCTTCGTGGCCGGTGACCACCCAATCGCCGGGCGAGCGGGGAGCCGTGAAAACCAGTCGCGGCAGCGAGCGAATTTTTGTGAGATCGTCGCGCTCGTGGCTGGGCAACATCGTGGGTGAACAGAATATGCCCATAGCGACGTGACCGATTCTCCGTGCGCGCAACGTCGAGTCTGGAAGCTGTCCGATGCGCAAGGCGACGTCCAGCCGGTCGTCGATCAAATCCGCGTAGCGGTCATCCGAATGCACCTCAAGTGTGATTGCTGGATGCATGTTGCCGAACACGGTCAGGATGGCGACCAGGCGCAACTGGCCAAACGCGCGGGGCACGCCTATTCGAATAGGCCCCGCAAGCTGGTTCCGAGCACCTCGAGCCTCCGCATCGGCATCGGCCATGGCGTCGATGATTCGTATGGACGCCGATAGGTATTTTTCGCCGGAAACGGTGAGCGACAGGGAGCGCGTGGTTCGCTGGATGAGCTGCGTGCCTAGGGTGGATTCGAGGGTAGCGAGGTATTTGCCGGCCATTGCAGGGGACAGCCCAAGCGCGCGACCCGCGGCAGCAATGCTGCCGAGTTCAACAGTAGCCTTGAAGATCTCGAGTTGGCGAATATGGTCCATCTGATGATTCGATCAGGATGAGATATGGCATACGTCATCAATGACGTATTCTATCTTCTCATGATCGGTATCACACTGAGAGCTCCTTCAACACCTTAGGATTCTCGTGATGATGATCGAAACGGACAGCGCCAACCTGCATATCCTCACGGAGGGAGTAGGAAGCCCGGCGCTTGTGTTTTTGCACTATTGGGGTGGGACTGGCCGCACATGGGCGGACGTCATGGGTCGCCTCAGCCATCAATGCCGCTGCCTCGCGCCTGACCTGCCGGGTTGGGGTGGGTCAAGCCCATCCAGACACGGGTACCACATCGGACATCTCGCGGCGTGCATTGGCGCGATGATTGACATGCTTGGTCTCCAGGATGTCGTGCTGGTTGGTCATTCGATGGGTGGGAAGATCGCTCAATACCTTGCCGGACAGCGGCCTGCATGGCTGAGGGGGTTGGTTCTCGTCGCATCGTCGCCGGCGGTGCCAATGGAAGTTCCGGCACCCCAGCGCCTGGCCATGCAATTGGCCTATGCCTCGCGCGCAAACGTCCAAGAAACCCTGGACAACGTGCTGACCGCGACCCCGATCCGAGGCACGGCACGCGAGCAAGTGATTACCGACAGTCTGTCGGGTCATCGCGACGCGCAAATAGCTTGGCCGACCCATGGCATGCTCGAGGACATCAGTGCGATGAGCCTCCGCATTGACGTGCCAACCTTGCTTCTGACCGGTGAGCTTGACCGCGTAGATCCTCTGGCGGTGCTCGCTGAACGACTCGTGCCATATTTGCCGGACCCGGAGGTACACCAAATTCCGTCCGTTGGGCACCTGCTACCGTTGGAGGCTCCAGCGGAAGTGGCCAGCTGCATTGCTCGTTGGCTGGACGGCGACCGCACTTCGGCACGCTTACGACCGAATTCCGTCGCCTCTCAATGATAGCGGTGATTGTCGAGCTAGTTGCGGCGCGTAGAGGCGATCAGGCTGCCCGCCAGGGCTGTTTCCGGTGGAGATGGTGTGAGCCGGGCACTGTGCGCTAGTCATCCTTATGCAGGGTTGTAAGGGTCAAGCGAAGCCGCCATTCACCCGGAGCACCTGGGAGTTGACCCAATCACCGTCTTTTCCGACCAGGAAGGAAACCGCGTTGGCGATGTCCACCGGCCGACCTAGACGCTCCATGGGAGGCATCTTCGCCAGCATCGTGATCTGCGCCTCTGTCTTGCCGTTGAGGAACAACTCTGTGGCAACCGGTCCCGGGGCAACCGCGTTCACCGTGATGTTGCGGCCCCGCAGTTCATTGGCAAGCACATGCACCAGACCTTCGACGGCGGACTTGGAAGCAATGTACGGCCCATAGCCCGGCGCCGCCTTGGCAATGACGCTGGTGGACAGGGCCACGATGCGCCCACCGTCACCAAGTACTTCAGCGGCCTTGGACAGAACGAGGAATGCGCCCCGCACGTTCGTCGTCATCATCCGGTCCAGCGCCGCTACGTTGCCCGTCTTGATCGGTGCGAGATCCATGATGCCGGCATTGCTGACCACCGCATCTATTTGGCCAAACGCCTGCCGGGCCAATGAGAACAGGCTAGTCACGTCGTCCGCATCGGCAACGTTGCCCTTGATGGCGACGGCGGTGCCGCCTTTCGCCTGAATCTCGGCCACCACCGCGTTGGCCTGCTGCTGGTTGCTGGCGTAGCCGATGGCGATGGCGAAACCATCGGCGGCGAGCCGCAGCGCAATGTCCTTGCCGATGCCGCGGGATGCACCCGTCACAATGGCTGCTTTGCTGGGGTTGGTACTCATGTCATGGCTCTTGGTAGTAGTTGAATTGGCGTTGTGCGATCGTCGTCGTCGGCAGTATCAGTTGCTCAAGCGCACGAGAACCTTGCCGCGCGCGTGTCCGGTAGCCAGTTTCTCCAGTGCTGAACGTGTTTCATCCAGCGGAAAGATCGATTCGATGATGATCTGGAGGTGTCCGGCCCGGAACTGTCGGACGGCTTCCGGCAGATAGGGCGTTGCGCTTGCGAAGAACGCGAATTCACCCGCCTGTTCGCCCCTGGGCTTGATGCCGAACTCCACGAGGCTCGCGATACGCCCGCCGGCACTAAGCACCGACCATGACTTCTCAAGAGTCTCGCCGCCGATCGTGTCGAGCACGAGGCCGATGTTGCGCACCTGGGTGAAGTCTTCTGTGTGGTAGTCGATGACTTCATCCGCGCCCAGGCTCTTCACCAGTTCGATGTTTCTGGCCGACGCCGTGGCGATGACATGGGCACCCGCATGATGAGCCAGCTGGACGGCCATGCTGCCGACGCCTCCCGCTGCAGCATGGATCAGAACCCGCTGCCCTCGCTGGAGATGACCGACGTCAAAGAGGCCTTGCCTGGCCGCGCCGAATGCGGTCGGCAAGGCTGCCGCCTGCTCGAAACTCATCTCCGCCGGAAAGACGCAAAGGTCGGTGGCCTCGATCACCACGTTCCTGCCGAATGCGCCACCAGCACTTGGAGCAGTGCGACCGAACACGCGATCGCCGGGCCTGGTGTTCGTCACCTCCGTGCCGACTGCATCGATCACACCGCTGAAGTCAGTGCCCGGAACGTACGGAAACCGGATCGGAAACACTTGCTGCATGTATCCGGCGATGATCTTCAAATCCAGCGGGTTTGCACTCGCCGCTTCGACGCGTACGAGGGCCTCGTTCGGCCCCAGGTCACGCGAACCGACTTCGCCGATCGTGATGAGATCGGTGCCGCCAAAGGATTTGAGAAGTGCCGCTTTCATAGGATGCCTCATTGAATTGAGTCGATCAGTGCGAATTCGTTCGGAGAGGTCAGTGTTGGAGGTGTTCATCGCTTTTTCCGGTTCTGGTTGCTATCAGTGATGAAATTTTGGGACTGGCGGTACAATCTGTCTAACAAATAAGCCGTATATATATTTATTCGTCATATGAATTTTCATGGCATCGATATGAACCTGCTGGTGGCTTTCGACGCCCTGATGAACGAGCGGAATGTGACTCGGGCTGCAACCCAGGTCGGTGTAAGTCAGCCGGCGATGAGTGCAGCGCTTTCCAGGTTGCGCAAGTTCTTCGGCGACCCGCTGTTCTTGCGCGGCACCGGCGGCCTGCTGCCTACAGCGCGTGCACGAGACTTGTCCGAACCGATCGCGCAGGCATTGCGACAGATCGAATCAACGCTCGTGAAGGAGCCCCAGTTCCTACCCGAGAAGGCTTCGTTGACCTTCAAATTGGGACTGTCTGACTATCCGGCCTTCGTGTTGCTGCCTTCATTGCTGCAGGCACTTGGAAAGGAGGCGCCAGGCGTGTCATTGGACGTGCATGCTTTCAACGACCGCGATCATGCGGTCGACCTGCTCGACGCAGGTGCGATCGATGCGGCTATCGGCGTGCCGCCCACGCATTCGGATCGCCGAATACTGACGCGTCCTATCTTGCAGGACGAGTTCGTCACCATTGTTGCCAGCGATCATCCCGCAGCGAGGCGCGGAATGAGCATGGAAACCTACCTTGCCCTGCCTCATGTGCTCGTCTCTCCCGAGGGAGAAAGGCATGGTCTTGTGGATCAGGCTCTTGCTCAACAAGGCAAGAAGCGCAGGCTGGGGTTGACGCTGCCGCAGATGTTCGCGGTGCCGGCCATCGTGGCTCGAACGAGCATGACGGCCACAGTCATGAAGCGTGTCGCCCTTCACTCGCCGGTCGGCCGCAAGTTGGTGCTATTTCCGCCACCGATCTCGTTGCCTGAGGTCGTATTCGGCCTTATCTGGCACCGGCGCAATGACTCTCACCCTGCCCAGGCGTGGCTCAGAGAATTTGTTGCAAGGCACGCTGCGACCAGTAATTGCTTGACTAACCAATAGCCGGATCGCGCTGTCGCGGAGCAGCGCAAGGGATTCTTCGGTCCCTGTGGCGACCAGCAGGTCGACGGCCACAGTGCTGGCATTATCGAAGAGCACCTCCTGCCCGCGCTTTGCGCAGCGTGTACTGCTGTGCCTGCGCGTCACGCAGGCACAGCCGCACCTCCCAGGGGGTCAGTATTACACCGGCGGCAACACCTGCCGTATGACGGTGATACGTCGTTCACGACTCCTTCTTGAACAGGTCCTGGAAGATCAGGGGTCCCCAGGTCCCGTCCCGTGCGTGCACGAGCGCGCCCCCCTCGGCGAGCGCCCCAAGATTGACAGGCGCGAAGCCCAGCCGCTCGGCCAGAGCCGCCACCGACGCCGCTGCGCCGTCATCGTCGCTCGCCAGGAACACAACTCGTCTGCCACCGTGTGCGGCCGGGTCTTGGGCAAGGACGGCGGCGGCCAAATGGTTGAAGCCTTTCACCAAGCGGGCTCCAGTGAACGCCTTCGCGACGACGGCAGAGGATGGGAGACCCCCCAGTTCCTCAAGCGCGGCCAAGGTGTTCATCGCGTCGATGATGGTCTTCCCCTTCCAGTCGGGCAGCGCCTTCGCGACATCCGGATGCGACTCGAAACGGACAGCCAAAAAGATGGTGTCGGCCTTGAGGGCCTCCGCCAAGGTTTTGGGAATGATCGTGGGCCCGATTGCGGCGGCATCGGATGCAAAGCTTGCCGGGTCACGCGTGGTTGCAACGGACACCTCGATGCCATTGCGGACAAACGCTTTTGCAAGAGCGCGGCCAATCTTGCCAAAACCGATAATTGCGTAACTCATATATTCTCCTTGGCTTTTCGGTGCGTCAGAGCTTGTAGCCGCCGCTTGCCTCGATTGTCTGGCCAGTCACCCAGTGGCCTTCATTGGAAGCCAGGAATGCCACGACGGCGGCGATTTCCGAGGGTTCGCCAAAGCGTCCCAGCGCGATTTCGGCCTCGACCGCCTCCACGAGCTCGGGGTTCTCTCGAAAGGCGGCATTTGCATCCGTGCGCGTATAGCCCGGCGCAACGGCATTCACTGTGATTCCGCGCGGCCCCAGCTCGGACGCGAGCACATGCGTCAAGGTGTTGATGGCCGCCTTGGCCATCGAATAGACGGGTGCGGCGGTCATAGGCTTTGTGGCGGCGGCGGAAGAGATGTTGATGATGCGTCCACCGTCGGCCAGACGATCAAGGGCAGCCTGGGCGATGAAGAAGGGCGCGCGGGCGTAGACTGCCATCAGAGTGTCCCAACTGTCCGGCGTCGCATCTTTGAAGCCGACCCAGCCGGAATTGCCAGCGTTGTTGACCAGGATGTCGAGGGTCTTGCTTCCGTTTCGCTTGGTGAGCTCATCATCGAGCCTTGCAAATAGGGTCGGGACAGTCGCCGGGTCAACGAGGTCTGCGTGGATTGCGAACGCAGTGCCTCCCGCTTTCTCAATGACCGCGACCGCCTCGTCTGCGCCAGATTTGCTGGCGTTGTAAGTCAACGCAACCGTTGCGCCATCCTTTGCAAGACGTTCGGCAATGGCGCGGCCAATACCTCGCGATGCTCCGGTGACGAGAGCCGCTTTTCCTGTGAGAGAGTGTTCCATGTGATTTTCCTTTAGGGATGTTCGCTTGGCCGGACCGCTGCGGCGACCAGCCGGGCGTGAGGTCTCAGAGTTGCGCCAGGCCACCGTCAACGGCAGCCTTGCCGGCGGTCATGAAGCTGCTGTCCTGAGTCTGTTCATGATGTGTCGCCGAGTCGGCGCCTTTTGTTGAAGCTAGAAATCAGTCTAAGGTTCTTGACGCATCAAAACAATTGACTAAAAATTGCTTAATACCATCTATTAAATAGATGAAATATGCTTGATAACGTCACTATCAACCAACTGCGTGCATTCGTCGCCGTATGCGATCAAGGAAGTTTTTCTGGTGCGGCGCGCGAGCTCCGGCGCGCGCAGTCCGCCATCAGCCATGCAATCAAGGCGCTGGAAAGCGCATTCGATGTCGAGCTGTTCGAGCGAAACACACGGAAGGCGCAGCTCACCGCAGCGGGGGGCAGCCTTTTGCCGGATGCGCGGGCAGTGATCTCACGCACGGAAGAGATGAAGAATCGTGCCAGCTCGATCGCCAGAACCGGGGTGCCACAGGTATCGGTTGCGATCGATGCCTACTTCCCCCGCGCCCACCTGATCGACTGCTTGCAGACACTACAAGCGGAATTCCCCACCGCAGTGATCAATTTGCGAATCACGACCATGCAAGGCGGCGAGAGTCTGGTGCTCGAAGGAGTGTGTGCTTTGGCCGTCACGATAGAGAACGTGCCGGAGGTGAACCCCGATGCGATAGAACGCCACCGGTTGTGCGAGACGGAGATGGTGACAGTATGTGCACCTGTGCACCCCCTTGCTGTAGCACTGAAGCCCGTCTCGATGGATGAGTTCGGCAGACACGTTCAGATTGTCGTTACGGATAATCAGCCGGGAGCAGAAAAGGCCCAACAGGGCGTCGCCGGAAAGCGTCAGTGGCTAGTCAATGATCTCGGCGCCAAGCGTGATCTTCTGAACGCCGGTCTCGGCTGGGGGCACTTGCCTCGGCACTTTGTTCGAGACGATCTGGCAAGCGGGCGGCTCGTCGAACTCGAACGCCGGGCCTGGCACATCGGTGCGCTCACGTTCATGATCTCGCAACGGCGGGGGTTTGAACTCTCCTTTATCGAGTCGCGGCTGGTCGAGCTTCTTGGCAAATCTGAGCCCATCCATCCTTTGCGTGGAGCTGCGATATGAGGCACCTGCTGCCGGCCGCGGCCGGGGCAGCCTACCTGATCGCCGCCCGCTCATCCAGCAGCCGCTTCCTTCATGGAGACCCCCGACTACGATTCCGTTCTATGCCCAGACGTGATGAAGACAGAAAATTTGGGAATTGTCCCTACTGATTTTCAAGGGGCTTTCTTCAAGTCTTCACAGAAAGTCTGGCCAAGTGTTTACGAATAGTTGGCCAATTCTTCCGTCCACCCCTGCGTACGTATCAGCTTGCAAATTCGTCGATGAGCAGATGCGAGACGGACCAAGCAGTGGTGCTGGCCGATTCGGCGAGTTTGAGGATGGTGCTCTCGCCTTGGTCGAGAAGGTGGTTCATCCAGCCGTCACAGTGGTGCAGGTACCCACGCATCCGAATAGCCGCATCGCGGAGCTGCTGCCGCATCGCTGGCAACCTGCTCGATAAGAAAACAACGCCCGCTCACGCGGGCGTGTCAATATGAGGTCGCCAGACGCTTACAGTGCGCTTGCCCCGGGCCAAGCCAAAGAGCGCAGGTCTGCGAGACTACGAGAAAAAGGCGTCGTACCTGTTGCGGATGCTGATCGCGCAGAAGAACCTACGCCTGAAGGCCGTGAGTGCCCCCGCCGGAGAAGCGCGAGATTCGCGAGTCGGAAAAAGGACTGTCAGCCAAGATGGCAAAAGGCACCTTTTCGGCCGCGTACCTCTTGGCCATCAGGAAGGTGATCAACAGTCTCTAAATTCTTAGCCGATTGATTTGCAAGCATTTTTCTCCATCCGCCTGAATAGGCGCCCTCTCACAAAAAAGGGGCATCCGGGTTGACGGCGGTCGAGAGCTGTATAAATAATCAGCAAGGTGAAGTAATTATTGCCTTTATATTCGTTACGCTCTACTACCAACGGAAACGGCCCGCAAGCGTCGTTAGGTGGTTTCAGATCGCGCTAGAAGCTGTCCTGTGCACCGACCTAATGTGATTGTGTCAGGCCACAAATAGACAGCTGGTCCTGCTAGCGATAGATCCAATTGCAGAATTTCTTGTCCCATGCTAAACACAGATCTACGGGTTAACAAATTGTGTCTACGCTGGGGGAATCACTGTGAAGAAGCATCCGTTTCTAGTTTCAGTCGCGACGGCAACGGCCGCCATTTCAGTGGGCGCTACCGCCAGTGCGAAAGTCCAGCAACCGGTGGAGGGGCCTTCGGGAATCCAGTCCAAGAGCGAAAACGTTCAGTCTTCCCCAGGTATCAACAACATTCGGGTGTACAACCTCGGCAAGGATCTGCACTCGTTTCTTATGAAGCCTTCGGCAAGCGGCAACTTGGTTGCATACCATCATTCTCATTATTCGCATTCTAGTCACTCTAGTCATCGTTCGTCGTACTGACCATGAAGGCGAGAGTACGAAAAAATATAGCTGCGCAGTTACCAGTGAACATCTCTGAACCAAGGCAAGTATCTTTCGATGCAGCTACGTTCCCAATATTGGTGGTTCAAAAGGCTTGCCATAGGCTTTCTCACTTGGCTTCATTTGATATTTGCCAAACTAGTGAAGCAACAAAGATCTTGGTAAGTATCTATCCGAAGGTGAAGGATGCAGAGTTGCTCGCACAATCACTCCGAGATGAGGTGCTAGATCAGCGGATGCGTGAAGTGGTTCGAACGGAGACAGAGGGTGTTCGAAATCTTATACTGGCGCATGCATTCTCTCGCACAGGATTGATTTCCGATGCCCCACCCACAGAAGGGGTCGAATGAGCGGTTTTCGAGGCGTTGAATATTACGCAGAGTTGGCAGACGACGCGGCTCCCAGTTATAAGCTGCTCCCATTTAGATTCACGAAACTAGATGGCGATCACTATGTTGTGACCAATATGGCAGGGGAGTACGAGATACTCGGGCGTTCTGTAATAGAAGAATTGGTAGACCATCGCCTCTCTCCCAAGGCACCCGAGTATGTCTCCCTACGGTCTCGTCATTTTATTGCCGATCACCATTCGAGGCTAGGGCCAGATTTCCTCGCGCTAAAGGTGAGAACTCGAAACGAAAGAGTCTCTCATTGGACTGGATTGCATATCTTTGTCCTGACGTTACGGTGTGAACATGCTTGTCCTTATTGCCAGGTGTCTCGGCAGTCGGAAAACAAAACCGCATACGATATGTCTGAGCAAAACGCAGACAAATCTATAGTGTTAGCGTTGTCGTCACCAAATCAGGCGATCAAGATCGAGTTTCAAGGAGGAGAGCCGTTTCTTAATTTCGAACTAATGAAGCATGTCGTGGCAAAGTCCACGGAGTGGAATGCGCAGCTGCCAAATCCGAAAAGTATATCGTTCGTCGCAGCAACCAACCTCGCAGTCGTTACTGACGAAATGCTCGAGTTTTGCAAAGAACATGATATTTTTATATCTACGTCGTTAGACGGCCCGGAAGGATTGCACAATAAGAATCGTCCTCGTCCAGGTGGCGATTCTTACTTTCGTGCCGTATCTGGGATCCAACGCGCGAGACAGATGCTTGGTCGCGACAGGGTCAGTGCGCTGATGACGACAACTGCCTCCAGCCTTCCATTTGTGCGGGAAATAATTGATGAGTACTTGCGTCAAGGGCTTCCGGGAGTGTTTCTGAGGCCACTCTCTCCATATGGCTTTGCAGTCAAAACAAAGGCCATACGAGCATATAACGCTTCTCAGTGGCTAAAATTTTATGACGATGGTCTCGATTATGTTATTGATCTAAATCGTCGCGGCATTGATTTTCGGGAATATTACGCATCTACTATAGTTACCAAGATGTTCAAGGATGAGGACCCTGGTTACGTTGATCTGACTTCCCCTGCTGGAGTTGGTACGGGAGCAGTGGTCTATAACTATGACGGCTCTGTTTATGCAAGTGATGAGGCACGGATGCTGGCAGAGATGGGGGATGAGACATTTAAACTTGGCTCTGTGTCGGATAGCTTTGAAAAAATTTTCACTAATGACACCTTCTTGACAGCACTAGATGAGAGCTTCGCATACTCGTCACCGATGTGTAACGATTGTGCCTTTGAGCCGTGGTGCGGCGCTGACCCAGTTTTTCACTGGGGCAACAGCACGACTTCTGCGGCAAGAAGTGGGACAGCGAGTTCTGCTCCAGAAACATGCATATATTCAGAACCCTGGTTGGCCGTATGGAGTCCGATTCATTCGTAAAAAAGCTGTTTCGCAAGTGGGCGAGCTGATGCTTAAATTACGCGGGCGTGTTAGCGAGATTTCTGAAAATCGTGGTACCTTAGGTTCTGAGTTACTGTATGTTACGACTAGAGTCGATCTTCCACAAGGGGCACGTGGAAAGTATGCGCTCCTCCTTCGATCCGAAGATATTTGTGGCGTCTCTGAAGATATTGACGGTTTTGGTGTGATTCTGGTTCTTGAAAGAGATTCTGGAAAGAATATCCTTCTGGAGGCTCAAGGTGTGGTGGGTCTAGTTCCCGCATATTTACTCCCGAACGATTACAGTTATCTTGCGGAGGGGGATATAGTCCGCATAACACCTGAATCAGAAAGGATATCGGTTGTCTTTCGTCGAAACACCCCAAACAATTCGATTCTCCTGACAGAGCAGTGCAATCATCATTGCTTGATGTGCAGTCAACCTCCGAAGAATGTAGATGATAGTTGGCTCTTGGAGGAGGCAAATGCGCTTCTTCAAATGATTCCACGGGATACGGAGAACATTGGGTTCACTGGGGGGGAGCCTACCCTTTATGGAGATGGCTTTATATCGCTCGTTGCTGCTGCGAAGGTGAATCTTCCGAACACATCCCTAGATGTATTGAGCAATGGTCGAGCGTTTTCGGATAGGAACTTCGCTGCTAAGCTGGCCGCCGTGGGTCATCCAGATTTTCAAATTGGGATTCCACTTTACTCAGACGATCCTGTGACGCATGACTTCGTCGTGCAGTCGCGTGGTGCCTTCGATGAAACTCTCAAAGGAATTTTGAATCTCAAACAACTAGGAGTAAGGGTTGAGATCCGTTTTGTGATACATAAGCAGACGCTCCCCCGCTTGGTAAAAACGTGCGAGTTTATCGCGCGGAACCTATTGTTTGTGGATCACGTGGCGCTTATGGGGTTGGAGATTGCTGGGTTTGCACGCGCGAACCTGGATACGCTCTGGGTAGATCCGTTTGATTATAAAGACGAGCTTTCCACCGCTGTGGAGGTGCTCAAGTCTTCGGGGCTGAGGATTTCCGTTTATAACCACCAGTTGTGCGTCGTAAATCATGATGTTGAGAGGGAGTGCAGAAAGGCGATATCTGATTGGAAGAACGAGTATCTTCCAGAATGCGCGGGTTGTGCGAAGAGAGGCGTTTGTGGCGGTTTTTTCTCAACACAGGTCCAGTACCGACACAGCGATCATATAGCTCCTTTCTTGGATGATGTTCACAGTGCACGGTTACAATGATTAGGTTTGCCCTCTTCGCTGAGATTTCGCTGTGTTGAGTCGCAGTATGCAAAGCAAGCGCGTGCAGCTAATGGCGTCTGCCTGCATTCATGGTCTCGATGCCGATATGGAAGTGCAGGCTATCTGCTGAGGCATCACGCCAAAGCATTTAGAAGATGACCGCCAATTAGGCGGTCATTTCCTCTTTTCCTATGAATGGCCAACTTATCTGAAAACTAACAAGCCTCAAACGTCAATATTCCCCGCCTGCAGCGCGTGTTCTTCAATGAACGCCCTGCGGGGTTCCACCGCGTCTCCCATCAGTGTCACGAACACCTCATCAGCCGCGATGGCGTCTTCGACGCGCACTTGCAGCAGGCGACGTGAGGCGGGGTCCATGGTGGTGTCCCAGAGCTGCTCGGGGTTCATTTCACCCAGGCCTTTGTAGCGCTGTTTGCTGATGCCG
>NZ_DASVGN010000013.1:0-45713 GCF_036379515.1 Castellaniella sp. | reverse complement strand
CGGAAATGCCAATGTTGCGATAGCGCTCGATAGGGGTTTTGCGGGCCATAATGCTTGTCCTAGTAAATAACCGTCTGATAACCGACTGGATTACCAGCGGAAGTGGCTGAAGGCCTTGTTGGCCTCGGCCATCTTGTGAGTGTCCTCACGTTTCTTCATGGCGCCCCCGCGGCCTTCGGCGGCCTCCATCAGTTCGCCAGCCAGCCGCAGGTCCATGGATTTTTCACCACGCTTCTTGGCGGCTTCACGCAGCCAGCGCATGGCCAGAGCCAGGCGACGCACGGGGCGCACTTCGACGGGCACCTGATAGTTGGCACCACCGACGCGGCGAGATTTGACCTCGACCACGGGCTTGATGTTGTTGATGGCGGCATTGAAGACCTCGATGGGCTCCTTCCCGGTCTTGGCCTGGATCTGGTCCAAAGCGCCGTACACGATGCGTTCTGCCACGGCTTTCTTGCCGGACAGCATGACGACGTTCATGAATTTGGCCAGCTCGACACTGCCGAACTTGGGATCGGGGAGAATTTCACGCTTGGGTACTTCGCGACGACGAGGCATTTCGATTTCCTTGTGACGATTCAGTTGAGCTGCCTTGCGACAGCCACGGCTTCCATATCGGAGAGCCACTTACCTGCCGGAAGATGCGTTTTCCGGCTGCACGTTCGGCCATCAACGGCCGAGAAAAATTGCTGCAGGGGTGATGCTTATTTCTTGGGGCGCTTGGCACCGTACTTGGAGCGCGACTGCTTGCGGTCTTTCACGCCTTGCAAGTCGAGCGAGCCACGAACGATGTGATAGCGCACACCCGGAAGGTCTTTGACACGACCACCGCGCACCAGAACCACCGAGTGTTCCTGGAGGTTGTGGCCTTCGCCACCGATGTACGAGATGACCTCGAAGCCGTTGGTCAGGCGCACTTTGGCGACCTTACGCAGGGCGGAGTTCGGCTTTTTGGGGGTGGTGGTGTAAACACGGGTGCAAACGCCGCGTCGCTGGGGGCAGTTTTCCAGCGCCGGGCTCTTGCTGCTCTCGCGACTGACTTGGCGCGGTTTGCGAAGCAACTGAGCAATGGTAGGCATGACCTTTACGCATCCTTTGTACTTGCGTACATTTACGTCGATTCAAAAGTCTGATCAAGGATCTCGGTTTCAACACTCGGTTTCAACACCAAGATCCTTCAATTCAGGCGGTTCATGCAAAATCCGCCTGACACGAATGACGTAAAGAGCGGGTCTTGCAGGTTTTGCATGCATGAAGGAATCTATCGTCGATCGTCTTCATGCGCCGGGCTTCTTCTTTTGACACGGATGGCGCATACCATCAATCGAGTCAATAACCCAGCAAGCTCGCAAGTTTATCACGATCTTTCGAGCAGAAGCAATAGCCCCTGTCACGAGCCGAACCGAGCCCCGGCCTTGCACCTCATCTGGCTGTGATATTGTCAATGTTCGACCAGCGATCAGAACGACGGAGCACTTCATGACGCACCAGGGCGTTGCAGAAGAAAACCCGCTTGGGATGCAAGGCATCGAATTCATCGAGTACCTGTCGCGGCACCCCGACGAGTTGGGCGGTGTCCTGACGCAACTGGGGTTTCGTCTGGTGGCACGGCATCGCTCGCGGTCCGTCTTCCTGTATCGACAGGAGGGCATGCACATCATTGTCAACGCCGACGCTGAGGCGCTGGCCAGCCACGATCAGCCCGATGAAGGCGACCAGATCAATGCAGTCGCCATCCGGGTGGCCGACGCGAATCTCGCCTACCGCCGCTGCATGCAGTGGGGTGCCTGGCCCATCCCTACTCGTGCCGACGTTATGGAACTCAACATCCCGGGAATCCACGGAGTGGGAGATTCCGTCATCTATCTGGTGGACCAGCGGCGCAATTTCTCGATCTACGACGTGGATTTCGACTTCGTATCCGACGAGCGCGAGGTACCCCCCCTGGTGCCGGGGCTGCATTTCTTCGGGCTGGTGCAATACGTCAACCCGGACCGCACGGCCGAGTGGGTGGATTTCTACCGCCAGCTGCTGGGTTTTCGAGCACTGCCGGCCGACACTCGGTTCGGCATCCTGCCGCACGGCACGATTCTCGAAAGCCCCTGCCAACGCTTTTACCTGCAACTGGTCGAACCCGTAGGGGATGCGCTGCTGGACGTGGAATGGTACGAACGTTTCGCGCGCCTGGCGTTTGGCACGCCTGACGTGCCGCACACCATGCACGCGATGGAATCCCTGGGCGTCACCTTCGAAAACAACGAGTTTTCGCGCCCCAATGCCCGCGGCGCGGTCACTTCGGGCCTGGCGTACGACGTGAATTTCGAACTCGTGCACCACACGGCGCAGCCTGGAGAACCCTCTTGAATCGTAGCGGCTTTGGCATCGACCTGGCCTGCATGGCGGGCTCACTCGAAGAACGCCTGGAAGCAGCCGAAAACGCCGGGTTCACGCAGATCATGCTGTGGGCGCGCGACCTCGCCCATCACCCGGCAGGCTACCGCACGGCCGTGCGGCGGGTGCGTGAAAGCCGTCTGCACGTGACCGGCCTGCAGCTGATGCGCAACTACGAAGGCGTGAACGGTCCCTCACACGAGCACAAGCTGGACATCGCCAAGGCCCTGCTCGACGTCTGCGCCGATGTGGGTGCTCCCCTGCTGCTGGTGCGCGCCTCGGCGGCCGTCGATGCCCCGCACAACCTCGAGCAGGCCGAAACGGATCTGCGCAAATTGGCCAATCTGGCGGTTCCCGTGGGCGTCCGGATCGGCTTCAAGGCCATCCCCTGGAGCCGCACGATTCACACCACGGCGCAAGCCTGGGAATTGGTGAGCCGCGTGGGACACGCCAATCTTGGACTGGTCCTGGACGCGTTTCACTTCATCCGCGGGGGCTTGCCGCTCGAGGAACTGAATGCGATCCCTCCGCACAAGATTCTGCTGGTGCAGCTGGCCGACTGCGGCGTGCAGGTTTTTCACGAACTCGGGCAAAAAGAGGGCGATCAGCACCGGGTGTTCCCGGGGGACGGCGTGCTGCACGAGCAGCTGGCCGCCTTCGTGCGCCACGTCGACTGGCTGGGCTACGACGGCGACTACAGCCTGCTGGTGTTCAACGAAGACTACCAGCAACTGCCCGCACGCGCCGTGGCGCAATTCGCAGCGCGCTCCACGGGCTGGGTGAACAACCAGGTTTTGCGGCGGCGGCTGCCGCTGAGCCTGAAACCCTGATTGCAGAGATTCCGGTGACGGGGTTTCCGATCACCATGGTCACGGGCGGATGTTCATTTGCCGGTATAGAAGTCCAGCATGTATTGCTTCACGCAGGCAAACATCTCCAGGCCGGTCACGGTGCGACAGCCGGCAGCCCGGGCAGCGGCGATCAGCGGCGACACAGCCGGGATCGTGACCACGTCACCCACCAGCATGGAAGCCTTCAGCGATTCGATCCGAACCGGATAGGGGTCGCCTTCACGCATCCCCATGGGGGTGGCATTGACCACCAGATCCATTCCGGCAGGGTCTGAAGACGCGGCCGACACCGTACCGCGCTTGAGCGTGGCCAGGCGATCCACCAGACGCTTCTGACGCTGCGCATCCTGATCGCAGATCCCCAAAGAAGCCACGCCCGCGTCCAGCAAGGCCTCGGCAATGGCAGAGCCTGCGCCCCCCGCCCCGACCAACAGGGCGTGCGCCCCATGCAGATCGCGCGCCGTATCGTGCAAAGCCTGTACAAACCCCAGGCCGTCGACCTGATCACCGAGCCACTTGCCGTTTTTCAGGCGGCGCACCACGTTGGCCGCCCCCAGAAAGCGCGCGCGGTCGGTCAGTTCGTCGCACTGCTCGGCCGTACTGAACTTGTGCGGTACGGTGGCGATGATGCCGTCCACGTTCTGCGTGGCCTTGGCCCCGGCAAAGAAGGCCGGCAGGGCCTCGCGGCTCACGTGCGCGGGAACGACCACGGCGTCCATCCCCTGGCCATCGAAGGCATCGCTCATCCCTCCCGGGGACTTCACCTGGGCAATCGGGTCCCCCACAATGTAATAAAGCCGCGTTTTTCCAGACAGATTCAACATGTTCCTCAACCTCTCTCCACAAAGGGTTCCGGCCGCTGCCCACTCAAGGCAGGCAGCGCCCGGCATCAAACCTTCACGCCCAGCAGCCGCGCCTGCAGCTCGGCATCGGCGGCAAGTTCCGACGCACGGCCCTGATACGCCACCGCGCCGTTGACCAGCACGCAGACGCTGTCCGCCAACGCCAGGACGGACTCGGCGTTGTGTTCCACGATGATGAGGCTCGCGCGATCGCGCAGCTTGATGACCGCATCCATCACCTCTTTGACGATGGCGGGTGACAAGCCCTCGAAGGGTTCATCCAGCAATATCAGCTTGCTGGGCACCATGAGCGAGCGAGCAATGGCCACCATCTGCCGTTCCCCGCCCGACAGGCTTTCCGCCTTCACGTTCCGTCGGTTGTGCAGGCGCGGGAACATCTTGTAGGCCTCTTCGACCGTGATTCCGCCTTTTCGGGCGGCCAGTCGCAGGTTCTCGTAGACGGTCAGGTTCGGGAACAGGCGGCGCCCCTCGGGCACGATGGCCAGGCCCAGCCGGTTGATCGTGAAAGACTTGGCGTGCGTGATGTCGTGCCCATCGAAGAGCACCTTGCCACGCGTGGCACGTACCACCCCCATGATGGTCTTGAGGGTCGTGGTCTTGCCTACCCCGTTACGCCCCAGCAGCGCCAGGACCTCGCCCTGATGCACCTGCAGCGACAGGTCGCTGAGCACCGTGCTGCCGTGATAGCCCGCGTCCACGTTTTCAAGCGACAGCAGGGGCTGGCGCGTGAGATGCGACGCTTCATCGGCCGCACGGCGGACTTCGTCGGAGAGCTCGGGACGATCCCCGCCCAGATAGGCGTCGATCACCTGCGGGTCGCGGGCAACCTCTTCCGGACGGCCGTCGGCAATCAGATGACCTCGGTGCAGCACCGTGACCCGATCCGAAATCGTCAACACGCGATCCATGTCGTGTTCGATGAGGAACACGGCGCGCTGGCGCGCCAGTTGCTGGATGAGCTCGGACACCACCACGCGATCGGCCTCGGCCAGTCCCGCCAGCGGCTCGTCGAGCAACAACAGGCGGGCATCCGTGGCCAGGGTCACGGCAATCTCGAGCAGGCGCTGCTCGCCGTGGGCCAGGTTTTCGCACTGCTCGGCCGCCCGGTCTTCCAGGTGCACCGCCGCCAGCAGCGACCAGGCACGCGCGTTGATCTGTTGTTCCTGATAGGCATCGCGCCAGAACCCGAGCTTGGGTGCAAGGCGCGCCTGTGCCGCGATCCGCACGTTCTCGAACACCGTCAGATTGCGGAACACGCTCAGGATCTGATAAGAGCGACCAATTCCCAGACGCGCCCGCTGATCCATGGATAGGCGCGTGATGTCACGCCCTTCGAAGATCACGGTGCCTTCGGTGGGAGGCAGCACGCCAGCCAGAATGTTGAACAGTGTGGTCTTGCCCGCGCCGTTCGGGCCGATCAGACTATGCAGGCAATTAGGATAGATGTCCAGGCTGATGTCGTGCGAAGTCACCAGCGAGCCGAACCGGTTCGTGAGATGCTTGACCGACAGGATGGGTTTGGTGGCGTCTGCGTCCTGGGACGTGCCGAACCAGGGTTCGATGTGGGCCGGGCGCGGCGGAATGCCCGGCCGCGTGAGGCTCCAGCGAGGGTTGCCGACCAGGCGCCGATACAGGCCGTGGATGCCTTCGGGTGAAAGCAGCACGAACAGCACGATGATGGGCGCGAAGATGAGCCACCAGTTCTCGCTGATGGCGCTCAGGTTGTCTTCAAGGACGATAAAGCTGATAGCCCCCCACAGCGGCCCGATGAAGTGGTGCACCCCGCCCAACACCGTCATCAGCAGCGGATCGGCCGCATGCTCCCAGTTCAGGTTGTTGGCATAAGCGCCCTGCAGCAGCAGGGCCAGCAACCCACCCGCGTACCCGATGAAGGTGCCACAAAAGGTGAAGGCCACGAGCTTGATGCGATAGGGGTTGAAGCCCAGACTCAGCATGCGCTGTTCGTTGTCGCGCATAGCCTGCATGGCCCGCCCAAACGAAGAGTGCACCAGGCGCCACATCAGGTACACCGCCGCCACGATTGTCAGCACTGCAAAGACATTGAATGAATCGCGCGACGGAAACAAGGGGCGCGGGACGTTCTGCAGACCATTTTCGCCCCCCGTCACGTCCGTCCAGCGAAACGCAATCTCGAAGGCAATCTGCGAGCAGGCCAGGGTGAGCAGCGAAAAATACAGGCCTCGCCGCTTGAGGATGAGCGCCCCCAGCAGAAACGCCATCACGATGGAAAACAGAATTACACCAATCAGGGCGGTGACTTCGTTGGTGGACGTGTGCAACAGGGTGATCGCCGCCACATAAGACGCCGTCCCGAAGAAGACCGAAGCCCCAAAAGGCACCAGGCCGGTATAGGCTACCAGCAGGTTCACCCCCATACCGTAGAGCGTGTAGATGGCGATCTGCGTCAGGCGCGTCATGGGCGCCCCGACGAAGTTCAGGAACAGGGCCAGAAGAACCAGTGACACCAGCAGGATGGTGACTGGATGCTTGATGATGTCTTTCATTCGAAACGCTCCCAGCGCTCACCAAACAGTCCACGAGGCCGAACGAGCAGGATCAGGGCCATCAGCACGTACATGGACGCGGCTGAGGCCTCTGGTGCGAACTGCACGGTCAGGGCAGTGACCAGCCCCACAAGAACCCCTGCCACGATTGCGCCAGGATAGGAACCCAGGCCACCAATCGTGACGATCACGAAGGCCGGCATGATGGCCACCGTCGCAATGTCAGGTGTGACGGTCAGGAGCGGCGCAGCCAGAAGGCCCGCCGCACCGGCCAACAGACAGCCCAGTCCAAACGCGGCCGTGAGCACGCGAGGCAAGTTGATGCCCAGCATCTCGACCATTTCAGGGTCGCGGCTGCCCGCTCGCAGGATGCGGCCATAGGGCGTAAAGGTGAGAAACGCCCACAGCCCCACCAGCAGCAGAATGGTGATGACCAGCACCGCCACGCGATAGCGAGTGAGGAAGATCGCCCCAAATTCGAAAATACCCGCAAACACGGGAGGCGCATTGAACGGAATGCCGCCCGCCCCCCAGAACAGCCGGATCAGGGCCGTGATGAACAGAGACAGCGCAAACGTGAGGATCAGGCTCAGCAGCGGGTCCTTGCCATAGAGATGGCGAATCAGCAGGCGTTCGCACACCATGCCGACGACCCCGACCAGGACGGGAGCCAGAATGACGGACCACCAGCCCAGGGTGGAATACAGGCTGACGGCAAAGTAGGCGCCCAGGGCAAAGAACGCGCCATGGGCAAAATTGATGACCCCAAGCAGGCCAAAGATGATGGACAGGCCAATGGCAAGGAGTACGTACAGAAACCCCAGGACCAGGCCGTTGGCCAGCTGAGAGATGATGATGTCTAGCATGACGGATACCGCATAAGAAAATCACGAGTACTTCCTGCGTCGGGGCAGGATGTTCCCATGACTTGTGCGTGCCCACCCGCCGGATCTGCGCATGCAAACCCGGCGGGTGGGGCACCCGGGACCACCAGTCGCACCGGCGTTAGTGGGGTGGCATCTTGCAGCCGATCTCTTGCTCGGTGCCGAACAGCGCGTTCAGATTTGCCCAGGTGGGCTGGGTGGGTTCCTGAGTCACCAGATCGAGCCAATCCCATTTGTCGGTGATCTTGTCCTTGACCTTGAACACCATGCAGGGGTGCAGCATCTGGTGGTCCCAGTTGCGGTAACCCGCCTCGTAGGAACCGTCGTTGATGCGCGTAGTCTCGAGGCTCTTGACGATCTTCAGCGCTTCGACGGACTGCGCCTTTTCGATCGCATCAAGCAGCACTCGCGTGGTGTACCAGCCCAGCCAGACCTTGTCGGCGCACGGCGCCTGACCCGGATGCAGCTTGGCGTAATCTGCCGCGAATTCTTTTTCGACCTGCGGGTTCTTCGGGTTGCTGAAGCCCCAGGGCATGCCGTAATAACCAGTCGCAGCCTCGGCGCCCACGGACCAGAGGTCGATGTTGCCAATGATGGGGCAGGCCACCGGGATCTTGCCCTTCATGCCCATGTCTGCCCACTGCTTGAGGAAGGTGGACAGGTCGCCCCCCGGCAAGCCCAGCATCACCACATCGGGCTTGGCCTGGCGGATCTTCAGGATGAAGGAGCTGTAGTCGGACGTCCCCAGCGGGGCCTTGTCATATCCCAACTCTTTGCCGCCTGCCTGCTTGAGGAGGATGGACATGCTGTTGTAGATGTCTTGACCGTACGCGTAATTGGCGGCCAGGTAGTACCAGCGCTTGCCAATGGCCAGGCACGACGGTGCCAGCGCGCGGCTGGCCACCATGGTGGTCGTGAGCGTACGGAAGGTATAGGGATTGCAGTCGGACCCTGTCAGGGCGGCGGCCGCGGCGCCCGGGCACAGATAGGGTACGTGCGCGCGGGCGGCCACAGACGACATGGCCAGCGAGGTGCCGCTGTTGGAACCGCCAACCACGGCAAAGACCTTGTCCTGGTACATGAGCTTGCTGATGTTCTGCTGCGCGCCCTGAGGGTTGGGCTCGTCGTACCACAGCAGTTCGACTTCGCGGCCCAGCACTTTATTGCCTTTGCGTGCGAGCGCCATGGTGACGCCGTCGGCCAGCTGCTTGGACTGTTCCGTCCATACGCCCTGCTTGGCAAACACCATCCCGAGCTTCAAGGGCCCTGACTCGCTGGCGGCCCGCACGATGCCGGGGGCGGCCAGCGAAGCCAAGCCCCCCGCCATGGCCGCACCGGCTGTTTTCAATACTTGGCGGCGCGACCAGAGTGACTGCGCCGGATGCTGCTCATCATATTTCGTCGTCATGCTTTGTCTCCTGACTGGACGCGTAAATTCAAAGTGCCAACTACGTTGCAGAATGGTAATCTATTACGGAACGCCGTTCAATATTTTAAGAATTATAGATAACCCTTAGTCCACATCTCCCATCACACGGAATTCCCATGAACTCAGAAGCCCGCAAGACGCTTGCACTCGTCGGCCTAGGCGCTATTGGCCGCATGCACGTTGAACGCATCCAGCGCAGCACCGCATTCGAGTTGACGGCATTGGTCGACCCCACCGATGCGGCCCAGGCGTTTGCACATAGTCACGATATCCCCTGGTACCGCAGTCACCAGGACCTGCTGGCCGCCCAGCATCCCGACGGGGTTATCGTCGCAACCCCCAATCGCACCCACTGTACGATCACGCTGGATTTCCTGCACCAGCACATTCCCGTATTGATCGAGAAGCCCATTACGGACACACTGGAAGACGCCTGGCGCATCGTGCACACCGAGCAGGAAACCAGCACCCCCGTACTGGTCGGCCACCACCGGCGCCACAGTGCCATCCTGCGCGAGGCCAAGCGCATGCTGCAGGATGGCCTTCTGGGCGAGGTGGTCTCAGCCACCGTGATGGCGAACTTCCTCAAGCCCGACGACTACTTCGACCTGGCCTGGCATCGCCAGCCGGGCGCCGGCCCTGTGCTCATCAATCTGATCCACGACATCGACATGTTGCGCATGCTGCTGGGCGAGGTCACACAGGTCCAGGCCATGAAGTCGCACCGTATCCGCTACCTCGAGGTCGAAGACACGGCTGGGGCCCTGATGCAGTTCCAGTCCGGTGCCATCGCAACCCTGGTCGCATCCGACTGCACGACCAGCCCCTGGAACTGGGACCTGTCGGCCGGCGAAGCAGATCACTACCCACAACAACACGAGAACGCACACTTCATCTGCGGCACTCAGGCCTCGCTCACCCTGCCGCAGCTGGACCTCTGGCAGTACCGCGGCCCGCAGAAGCACTGGCAGGCGCCGCTGACACAAACCCGCAGCATCCTGCACCGGCAGGACCCCTATCAGGCCCAGCTCGAGAACTTCGCCGCCGTCATCGAAGGCAGCGCGGCGCCGCGCTGCACTGGCCTGGATGGCCTGCGCACCCTGCAAGCGGCCCTGGCCGTCCACGAAGCATGTGCCACCGGCAGCACCGTCGTGATCGACCACTCCCCCTGCCAATAAACCTTTTTATCAGGAGCACACTTCTCATGATTCGCCGTTATTCGCTGGCCCAGCTCACCACGCTGGAACTCAATCCCCCGGCCATGATCAGCACGGCGGCCGAAACGGGCTACCAGGCCTGCGGCATTCGCCTGCTGCCCGTGAAGCCGGGCGGCGTCGGCTACCCTCTCATGGACGACCCCGCGATGCTGCGGGAGACCCTGGCCCGCATGCAGGACACCGGGGTGCAGGTGGCTGATCTGGAAATCATCCGCCTTACCGAAACGTTCAAAGCCCAGGACTACCTGCGTTTCTTCGAAGTGGGACAAAAGCTGGGGGCAACCAACATCCTGGTTGCGGGCAACGATGCCGATGAAGCGCGTGCCACCGCGTCCTTTGCGCAGCTGTGCGAGGCTTGTCGACCTTTTGGGCTGACGGCCGACATCGAGTTCATGCCATGGCTTCCAGTGGATCGGTTGTCCTCCGCACGCCGCATCGTCGAAACGGCCGGTCAGGGTAACGGCGGCGTGCTGATGGACCCTCTGCACTTTGCACGGTCAGCCAGCACGCTGGACGAACTGGCCGCATTGCCAAAGTCCCTGATCCATTACGCACAGATCTGCGACGCCCCCGCCGGCATCCCCACAAATCCAGAAGACCTCATCTACACGGCTCGCAGCGCTCGCCTGCCGGCTGGCGAAGGCGGGATCGACCTCAAGGGCATCTTTCGGCAAATTCCCGCCGACACGCTCATCAGCGTAGAGATCCCCAATGACGAACAGCGGGCACGCATGAGCGCTCAGGACTGGGCAAAGCATTGCCTGGACACCGCCAGGCAACTGTTGGATCAGGTCGAGCCGATTCGCTAAGTGGATTCAGCCCCGCGCCGCAGCCTTTGAGGCCCGCAGCGCGGGGAAGATCAGACCGCCTGGGGATCGGCGGCAAACTTCGCAATACGCCAGCCGAACACCAGAGCCGGGCCCAAGGTGGTACCCGGACCGGGGTAGGTCCCACGAAAAATCGAGGCCAGATCATTGCCACAGGCAAAGAGGCCGGGAATGGCCTTCCCCGATTCGTCCAGCACTTCTCCATTGGCCGAGCCATCCAGACCTGCGCAGCACGCCAGATCGGCGGGCCACACGGTGACCGCATAGTACGGACCGGCACCGATCGGCCGCACGCAGGGATTCGGCTTCTGATTCTCATCGCCATTGAAACGGTTCATCGGACTGCTGCCACGATGAAATGCCGGGTCTTCGCCCCGCTCGGCCGCCTGGTTATAGTCCTCGACCGTGCGCGCCAGGCCCGCAGCATCCACCCCAAGCTTGCCAGCCAGTTCGGCCAGCGTGCGGCCCTTGATCAGATAGCCGGCGCGCTCGAATTCGGCGATCCGGTGCGCACTGCGGCCTGCCATGAGCAGGCCCAATCCATACTGATGAATGAAGGCGGCATCAACGATCAGGTGCGCGGGCACGCTGGTTCCCTGGCCGTGATCCCGCAACATGCCCATCACAAAGTCGTGATAGGAGTTCGATTCGTTGACGAAGCGCTCACCGCGACTGTTGACGGCAATCAGCCCCGGCTTGGCGCGATCCAGAAGAATATGAGGCCACACCTGGTCGCGATTCGGGTTGCCATCCGGAGAATGGCGGACCGAACAGGGCATCCAAAGCCCGGGGCTGTCGCCACTGCTCTCGATTCTGGCGCCTACGCGCCGTGCGCGATCCACACCGTCGCCGGTGTGCGTCTGGGGTGACAGCGACAGACCCCAGGCGCCTTCAGGAAAGAGCTGCTTGCGCAGCTGGGGATGGCGAGTGACCCCCCCCGTGGCCAGCACGACGCCGCGTCGGGCACCGATGCGGCAGCGTCCGCCTTCGGGGGTGGCCACGACGGCACCCGTGACGCGCCCTTCCTCCTGCACCAATTCCAGCAGCGGGGTATTGAATCGGATCTCGACCTGACGCTTGAGCAGGCTGTAATAGAGGCGACCCACCAACGCATTGCCCATCACGAGCTGCGTCCCACGCGGATAGCGCAGCCGATCCAGCACATACCGCCCTACGACTGCGATCGTGCGCTTGAAGTTCGAAAAAGAGGCAAAGGGCGCGAGCAGGACGCTCAGATCGGCCCGCGCCACCATCATCCCACCCAGCCCCATGAACTCCTTGCGCGGCGGGCGCACCCGGGCAAACGCCTTGCCCAGCACTCGGGCATCAAAGGGCATGGGAATAAGGGCACGGCCGCCAAACGCGGACCCCGGACCTGCCAAGTAGTCAGGGTGAGCCGTGGCCGCCGTGAACTTCACCTCGCTGATGCGTCCGAGCTCGGCAATCGCGTCCGGGCCGCTGCGCAAGAAGGCCTCACGCGCCTCGTCGCCGCCACGATCCCCCACCACCGACTGCAGAAATCGTCGGGCGTCGGCCACGCTGTCGGGCACCCCGGCTTCTACGCTCAGATGCGTCCCCGGCACCCACACGGTGCCGCCCGAAGTGGACGCGATCCCGCCCACTTGATCCGTCTTTTCGCATACAAGCACACTCAGGTGCTCGTGACTGGCGACCAGGGCGGCCGTCATGCCACCTGCCCCGGCGCCCAGCACCAGCAGATCTACTTCTTTGTCCCATCCGCCCATCTCGTTCCTCTTACAAATGATGTTGGAAAGCAGGCAAGCTTTCCTTCCTGGCTTTTTGATGAATATAATGCAGGAATGGAACGTTGTTCAAGTTTTCATTAATGAGGATGCTCATGCAGACGTGTGACCTAGTGGTAATCGGCTCCGGTGCCGGAGGCCTGTCGGCCGCCGTCACTGCGGCGATCCAGGGGCTCAAGGTCGTGGTGCTTGAAAAAGAGCCCGTCTTCGGCGGCACCAGCGCATGGTCTGGCGGCTGGATGTGGATTCCTCGCAACCCCCTCGCAGTGCGCGCAGGGATCCACGAGCCCCTCGAACGCCCGCTGAATTACCTGCGCGACGAGCTGGGGCCCCGTTTCGACGAAAAAAAGATCAGGGCCTATCTGGAAGCGGGCCCCAAGATGGTGGGCTTCTTCGAAACGCGTACTGCCGTGCGCTTCATCGATGGCAACCAGATCCCCGACTTCCATCCCAATTCCGAATTCGCCGGCACGGGTGGGCGATCCGTCTGCGCAGCCCCCTACGATGGACGCGAACTGGGGCCGCTCATCCACCGCTTGCGGCCACCTTTGGACGAAATCACCTTGCGCGGGCTCGCCATTGCCTCCGGCAAGGACATGGCGCACTTCTTCAACGCGATGCGCTCGTTCAAATCAGCCCTGTACGTGAGCGGCCGGTTGCTGGCCTTTGCACGCGACCGCCTGTGCTACGGCCGCTCCATGCACTTGGTCAACGGCAATGCGCTCGTGGCGCGGCTGCTGAAATCAGCACAGGATGCGGGCGTGGAACTGACCACTGAGGCCCACGTAGTGGCGCTCACGCAAGAAAGCGGACCGGGCAGCCGCATCACAGGGGTACAGGCCTCCATCGACGGCCAGACGCAAGAGTTCATGGCCCGGCACGGTGTGGTCATCGCCTGCGGAGGCTATCCGCACGACGTGGCTCGCCGCAAGGCGACTTTTCCGAAAAACCCAACGGGTCACGAACACTGGTCGGCTGCTCCGCCCACCAATACAGGCGACGGCATCCAGCTGGCTCAAACGGCAGGCGCCTACTTTGATTCCACCCTCAAGAATGCGGCCGCCTGGGCACCCGTATCGTTGGTTCATCGGCGCGACGGCCACCTGGCCCGCTTCCCGCATTTGGTAGAACGCGCCAAGCCTGGCGTCATCGCGGTCATGAAGAACGGTAAACGTTTCGTCAACGAGGCCAGTTCGTACCATGACTTCATCTCGGCGCTGATTGCCGCCACTCCTGAAGGCGAGCCCCTGCAGGCCTGGCTCGTCTGCGACCACGCCTTTCAGCGGCGTTACGGACTCGGTTTTTCCAAACCGTCACCACTGCCCGTGAAGCCCTACGTGAAATCCGGCTATATCCGGCAAGCGGCGTCGATGGGCCAGCTCGCACAAGCCTGCGGCATCGATCCCTCGGGGCTGGCCGACACGATTGCGAACTACAACCTGCACGCGGCCCGGGGGGAAGACCCCGAATTCGGCAAAGGCACGACGCCGTACAACCGCATCCAGGGCGACGCCTCGCACACCCCCAACCCCTGTCTGGCACCCATTGAGCGCGGCCCCTATTACGGGCTGCGCCTCTACCCGGGCAGCCTGGGCACTTTTGCCGGGATCCGCACCGATGAATTCGGGCGTGCCATGCGCGAAGACGGCACCGCCCTGGACGGGCTGTATGTGGTGGGCAACGACAGCGCCAGCATCATGGAAGGAAACTACCCTGCCGGCGGCGTCACTCTGGGGCCCGCCGTCACCTTCGGCTATATCGCGGGCAGGCACGCAGCGGGCCTATCCGCCACCGACTAACTGATTTCACTCACCAAGGAGTCTGAACATGAATACTCTCTACGACGTCGTCACCCTGACCGCCAAAATGGGCAAGACCCACGACATCATGGAAAAGGTCCACGACACCCCGCCGGCACCGGGTGCCACGTTGCACGGAATCTGGTATTCCGACATCGGTGCCCTGGGCCGGGTGATGGTGTTGCGCAGCTTCGAGTCGGGCAATGCGCTCATGGCGGCCCGCCAGCAGCAGTTACTCGATGGCACGTACTACCACACCGAAGGCCTGATCGACGACGTAGAAATCGGCACCTACGCACATTTCCCATTTCTACCCGCCATCGAACACGGGAGCTTCGGCGCGGTCTACGAGATGCGCACCTACGGAATCAAGCGCGGCGTGAGCCTGCAAGCCACAATCGATGCCTGGAAAACGGCGGTACCCGAGCGCACTCGGCTGTCGCGACTGAGCTGCGCCATGTACGCGCTGGACGGAAAAACGCCGCGCTTCCTGAACATCTGGCCGTATGCAAGCCTCAACGAACGGTCCGAAACTCGCGCAGCCGCTGTCAAGGCGGGGGTCTGGCCGCCCAAGGGGGGGCCGGCCCATCTGACGACCATGGAATCGCACATCTACATGCCAGCACCGTTCTCGCCACTAAAATAGACGCACAACAAGACAACAAGACAACAAGAGGAATCCCGCATGAGCAGCAGCCTGCAAAAGAGTCTGTCCATCCTGGAGCTACTGGCCAAAACGCCAAGCCCCATGCCATTGCGCGACATTGCGGAGTTTCTGGACAGCCCGCCCGCGACCGTCCACCGACTCCTGAAGCTGTTGTCCGAGGCGGGATATGTGCGCCAGGATCGGTCGAGCAATGATTACTACCTGAGCCTGAAGCTCGCCTCGCTGGGGCTGATCGGGCTCTCGAATACCGGCATCCACGGGGTGGCCCAGCCGCTTCTGGATCGCATGGCCAACGAGACCGGAGAACTGGTCCGCCTGGGTCTGATCGAAAACGAACGCCTGGTCTTTATTGCCAAGGCCACCGTGGCACGCTACGGCTTGCGCTACGACCCTGACGCTGGGCAAGAGGCGCCTCTGTGTTGCACCGCATCTGGCCAAGCCTGGTTGCTCAATCTGAGTGACGAAGAAGCCCTGCGCATCGTCACTCAGCAAGGCTTTCCACCCAAAGAGCAGCACGGCCCCAACGCACCGGCCACCATCCACGAATTCCTGGACGGCCTGGCTGAAGCGCGCAAGCGTGGCTACGGCCTGAACATCAATGCGTCCATGGACGGCATCACCGCAATTGCCGTCCCCATCATCCAGCCCAAGGATCGCCGGGTCGTCGGGGCGCTGGCCATCTCAGGACCGTCCAGCCGGTTGACCAAGGAAATCGCCGAAACTTTTCTGCCCATGATGCAGAAGGAAGCCGCCGAGCTGTCCGGGATCACACTCTACCCGACGCTGTAGGCAGAAGCAGCCTACGAAGGCCCATGGGGCGGCCCTTCGTAGGCTGATTTCCTATTCGACTCGTTCAAATATCAGCGCGCGGCGCCATAGCGCTCCAGCGTCCTTCGAATCCCTTCCTCCAGAGTCGTGCTGGCGACGTTCGGCAACAGTTCGCGCACGTCGCCACCCTTGATATGCGAGACGATAGGCAGGGGGATGCCCGACACGGAAATTCGCGATTCAGGCACGGCCGCCATGACAGCGGCGGCAAAATCGTCTACATCCGCCACCGTCCCCACCATGTTGCACACATGGGCACCACTGGCGTGGCTTAGCGCGCTGTTGACGAACGCGTCCGCGACATCTTCCACATACACAAAACCGGTGGAACCTGAGAACGGGATGGCGTAAGGCTCACCCCGTACCGCTGCGCGGCACGCCAGGCTGGGCCCCGCACTGGAACCCCCTTCACGCCCCATCCCATAGACAACCAGGGGCCGCAGGCCAATGCTCGCAACGCGTCGTCCCGGATCGGATTCCTGCCAGTAACAACGCGCGATCCCTTCGCAGGCAAGCTTGTACACACCATACAGGCTGCGCGGATCGGGAATCTCGACGTTCTCCGGCCCGAACACGCCTGCACTGCTGGCATAGGCGACACACCCCCACTGCCTCTTGCGTGCGACTTCAAAAATATTGAGAGTCCCCAGGACATTCACGCGGGCGCCAAGCACGGCGTCGGCCTTGCAAGTCGGCGTCAGCACGCCCGCCAGATGGATGACGGCGTTGCAGCTCTCAGATGCCTTCAACACCTGCTCGAAATTCGTGATGTCGCCCACCGACCATTCCACGGCAGCGTCCACGCCGTCTCCAGCCACCTGCCTTACCAGCGTCTGGTCACTCCGCTGATCGAAGACGCGCACCCCATGCCCGGCTTGAATCAGCGCGCGCACGATCCAGGCACCGATGAACCCGGACCCACCGGTCAGGAATACCTTCATCGCCACTCTCCCAAAGGACCTTTCAATACGTCGCGCGACCGCCGGATAAATCGAAGGTCGAACCCGTCGAGAACGAGCAGGCGTCGGATGCCAGCCATGCGATCATGCGCGCGACTTCGTCGGGTTCCCCGGGACGTCCCATCGGTATCTTGGCGAGGCTCCTCTGGAGGGCTTCGGGCGTCATCTGTTCAATCAGTTCCGTCTTGATCACTGCAGGCGCCACGCAATTCACCCGCACGGACGTTCCGGCCAACTCCTTCCCCAGAGATTTGGTCAGGGCGATCACACCCGCTTTCGCCGCCGAATACGCCGACTGATCCGAATTGCCTTCTTTGCCGGCAATCGAAGCCATCAAGACAATGCGTCCCGCGGGCGATTGTTTCAGATAAGGGATGGCCGCTCGTGCGCACAGAAACGTGCTGGTCAAATTAATAGCAAGCGTCTGCTCCCAGTCCTTAAGCTCGTACTGAGCCAGTGGCACGCATGGCCCCGTCACCCCAACGCAGTGCACCAACACATCCAGTTGACGGAAATGGCTCCACGTTTCGCTCATGGCCCCAGCCACAGATTGTTCGTTCGCCAGATCAGCCACAACCGGCAATGCAGAAGGCCTGAACTGGCCCGCCAACTGCGCTAACGCCTCTTGATTACGGTCCCACAGCGCCTGACGAAGGCCGGCATGCGCGAATTCAGCAGCGACGGCGCGACCGATCCCCCCTGCAGCACCAGTGACGAGAGCCACCCTGGCCACAGAGCCCGTACCTCGATCCCCCTTGACACGCCCTTCATTTGCCACCCCCATCACGCGCTCCCCTCTTCGTTGAACCCCGGTCGGGGCACCCCATCCATTAGCATCGCCGTCATACCGCCATCCACCAGCAAGTCTGTCGCGTTGACGTAAGCCGATCTTGGACTCAAAAGGAAAAGGATTGCATCCGCGATGTCTGACGCCTTGCCGACACGCCGGGATGCCGTCATGGCAGCGCGCCGTTCCTCGACACCGGGATGTTGATAGAACGACTCGGTCAGCTTCGTGCGAATCATGCCGGGAGACACCGTGTTGCTGCGGATACTGTGGTCCGCCCACTCCAGTGCCAATTGCTGGGAAAGCAGTCGAACGGCGGCTTTGGAAGCGCTATACGCGCCACTGCTGGATTGAGGAAACCAGCTGGCGACTGAAGCGACATGCACCATGGTCCCTTCACCCTGAGTCATCATCTGCCGAGCAAACGCTCGCGATGTGTTCAAGTACCCTGTGAGGTTCGTGGCCAGAACCTGATTCCAATCACTCAAGTCCAGGCTGCTCAACGCCGCCGGCCGCATCACACCGGCGCAGTTCACCAAGGCGTCACACGGCCCCAGCTCCGCTTCCGCCTGGTGCGCGGCACGCTCCACGCTCTCTGCATCCGACACATCGCAGACAATGCCCGCGGCCACCAGCCCCTCACTTCGCAGCTCCCTGGCATAGGCCGCAATGCGCCCGGGGTTTCTATCCAACATCGCGACGCGGGCGCCCGCTCGTGCCGCTTCCCGCGCAAGCTGTCTTCCCATACCGCTTCCTGCACCTGATACCGCGCAGGTGCGCTCCGCAAGACTCAGCCAGGCGTAAGAGCTTTCCATATCGAGGGCGCCTAAAAACAAAACATCGATCTATTTTCAGTAATTAATGAATAATAAATCGATATGGAATGCCGTTCAATATTTAGCGATAAGCAATTACCCCTAAGATCCTTCCTGGTCAATTTGCGCACTTTGCTCCGGATGCATCGGCCCCCCAGTCAAGACGCAAGCCGCAGCGATGGAACAGTAAGGACGAATCAGCTCTGCGGCGCCGCCTCGGACAGCGCTCGCCACACAGGGGCCATGTCGGGCATGACGCCGCGCCAGATTCGGTAGGATTCAGCCGCCTGCCCGACCAGCATGCCCAGGCCGTCGGTGACGACCTCCGCACCTTGCGCACGGGCCTCGGCCATGAAAGCCGTCTCGCGACCATAAACCATCTCGTACGCCACGGCGCCCGGCGCGTAAATACCCATGCCCAGGTCAACTGCCGTATCCGAAAGACCCGTGGACGTGGCATTGACGACGACGTCGAACTGCTGACCTCGTGCGCCATCCAGACCGCCCGCACTCACGGGATACCGGCTCTTCCAGGGGGCCACCAGGGCTTCGGCCCTGTCCGCGCTGCGATTGACGACCAGCAGCCCTGCCAAGTCCGCCTGCAGCAGAGGCAACAACACCCCCCGCGCGGCACCACCGGCCCCCACCAGCAAGACACGTCGCCCCGTCAATTGCACCTTCAAGCGCTCGCGGATATCGTGCACCAGGCCATAGCCGTCGGTGTTGTCGCCCAGAATGCCGTCCGCCGTGAAGCTGAGCGTATTGACGGCCTGGGCCACCTGCGCTCGCTCGCTCAGCTGGTCGGAGAGCGCCATGGCCGCCAGCTTGAATGGCGCGGTGACATTCATGCCGCGCCCGCCAGAGGCCGCGAATGCACGCACGACCTGCTCAAAATCCTCATGAGTCGCCAGAATCCGCTCGTAACTCAGGTCGTGGCCCAGTTGGCGTGCAAAGGCAGCGTGAATGATGGGCGATTTGGACTGGGCAATGGGGTTGCCGATGACGGCATAGCGGTCGGTCATGGTGTTCGCGCGCGGACAGTAAAGCCGTAGCGTACCAAATGGCTTGCCAAAAACGGCTGGGCACATGGGGCACAGAGGCCCTTGAAGGCCCGACGTACCGCTGACGCAGGCGACTCGCGCGCCTTCAACGGCGCAGGATGTCCCCGAGGAACGCCTGCGCGCGCGGATGTTGCGGATGGTCGAAGAACGTGGCGGGTGGCGCCTCTTCGAGAATCTTGCCTTCGGCCATGAAGATGACCCGGTTGGCCACGGAGCGTGCAAAGCCCATTTCGTGGGTCACGCAGATCATGGTCATGCCGTCTTCGGCCAGCCCCACCATGGTGTCCAGCACCTCTTTGACCATTTCGGGGTCCAACGCCGACGTGGGCTCGTCGAACAGCATGACACGCGGCTCGGTACACAGGGCACGCGCAATGGCCACCCGTTGCTGCTGGCCCCCCGAGAGCTGCGCAGGATACTTGTCGGCCTGATCGAGCACGTGCACACGGTCAAGCAGACGACGCGCACGCTCTTCGGCCTGCGCCTTGGGCTGCTTGAGCGTGTAGATGGGTGACAACGTGCAGTTCTCGATCACCGTCATGTGCGGAAACAAGTTGAACTGCTGGAACACCATACCCACGTCCAGACGAACCGCGTTGATGGCCTTGGGGTCGTTGGTAAGGGGGATGCCGTCCACGCTGATATGCCCCTTGGAATAGCTTTCAAGGTGGTTGATGCAGCGTATCAACGTGGATTTTCCGGACCCCGAGGGGCCGCAGAGCACGATCCGCTCACCCGACTGCACCGACAGATTGATGTCGATGAGGGCGTGATATTCGCCATACCACTTGTTCACCTCTTCCATGAGGATCATGGGACCAGAGGATCCGGCGGCAGCGACGGGACGGGTTGTACTCATGACGGCGACCTATTTGAAACAATGCAGATTGAATTATTTGGCCACAAACGGAATACCAGGCAACGAAGTCGGGAAGTCCATCATTGAATATCCCATCCATTTGGTCTGGATCTTGGCGAGCTCGCCATTGGCCTTGATTTTGCTGATGAAGGCATTCAGCGCCGCGTTCAACTCCTTGTCACCCAGGGGAGAGCAGGCGCCGTTGTACAGCCGGGTGAACGTCAGCTTGTTTTCAAACGTATTGGGTTTCGCGTCATCGAGCCGTTTGACATAGAACGCATTGCCACCGACCGCCTGAACCTGACCAGACAGCATAGCCTGAATGGTGGCGGCGTCATCGTCGAAGCGGCGAATGACGGTGCCAGCCGGAGCCGCCTTGGTAATGTCGATATCCTGCACACTGGACCGTGGCACGCCAATGACGTATTTTTTCATGTCGGCATCCGTCTTGATGACGGTGGTCTTGGGCGCGACCAGGGTGATGCTGTTGGCAATGTACGGTTGGCTGTACTGAACCGCCTTGGCACGATCAGGCAACATGGCCATGGTGGCAAACAGCACATCGACCCGCCCGGAAGTCAGCGCCGGAATGCGATTGGCGACCTCGAGCCCTACGAACTTGGCCTTGACGCCCAGGTACTTGGCAAAGGCCTTGCCCATGTCGGCATCCACGCCATCGGCCTGGCCGGTGGCGGCATTTACATAGCCCCAGGGCGGGTTGGCGGCCTGAATGCCAATGACGACTTCGCCCTTGGCCTTGATCTGGGCTGGCGTGGCAGCAGAAGCCGGTGCCGTGAACAGCAACGACGTAGAGGCGAGCAGCGTGGCGGCCGCAAAAAGGCCTCGACTCTTGAGTGTGGTGAATTTCATGATGAATGTCTCCGGTATTTGTGGGAAAAGCGACTGAGGGTGATGAAGGCTCTCAACGGGTTGACACGTCACTGGCGGCCAGACGAGCCTCGAGCCGACTGCCATAGATGGAAAGTGGCCAGCACAAACAGAAATAGACGACCCCGACCCCCCCATAGACCAACAACGGGGTAAAGGTCTGGTTGGCGACGATCGTGCCGCTACGGGTGAGCTCTGTAAAGCCGACGATGGCGGCCAGCGAGGTGCCCTTGATGAGCTGCACCAGAAATCCGACTGTGGCCGGCAGCGAAATACGAATGGCCTGCGGCAGGATGACTTTGCGCATACGCACCCAATAGCTCACGCCCAGCGCCGTGGCAGCTTCGGTCTGACCCTTGGGGATGGCGTCAATCGAACCGCGCCAGATCTCGCCCAGAAAGGCACTGGCATACAACGTGAAGCAGATGGCAACCGACATCCAGGCGCTGAGATTCAGCCCCAGCAGCGCCAGACCGTAATAGGTGACGAACAGCTGCAGCAGCAATGGGGTGCCCTGAAAAATGCCGATGTAAGTGGCAATAACGGCGCGCAGCGGCGCGAAGCGTTCGGAGGTGCGCGCCAGCGCAATCACGAACCCCATGACGCCCCCCAGAAACACGCCAATGACCGACAGCGCGATGGTCCAGCGCACGCCGCCGAGCAGAAACATCCATTCGGGAAAGGTCGGGTTATGCATTTACTTCACCGGATACCGAAACAGTTGGACGAATACCGCGCGCAGGCCCAGGAGCATGATGGTCGAAATGACGAGATACATGCCCGTGACGGTGAAGAAAACTTCAAAACTGCGGAAAGTGTCCGACACGATGCGCTGCGCCACCGACGTGAGCTCGTAGGCCGAGATGGCGGATGCAATACTGGTGGTCAGCGTAAGCAGGATGAACTGGCTGGACAGCGACGGGAATACGGCCCGCATGGCGGGTTTGAGAATGACCAGGCGAAATACGTTCAGTTTGCTCAGACCCAGCGCAAAGCCGGCTTCGATCTGCCCTTTGGGAATGGACTGGACCCCGCCCCGGATGATCTCGATGGCGTAGGCTCCTCCATTGACACCCAGCGCAATGATGGCCGTAGGCGTGGGATTGAGCCGCACCCCTGCTAGCGGCAGTGCGAAAAAGATGAAGTAGATCTGTACCAGAAACGGCGTGTTGCGGATGATCTCGACGAAGGCCATGACCGCGCCCCGCAGCATCCGGTTGTGCGAACCGCGCAGGACGACCCCCACGATGCCAATGACCGTGGCCAGCGCCATGCCGGCCAGGGCCAGGCCCATGGTGCCCGCGCAGCCAGCCAGCAGCTCGGGAAACTGCCGGAAGACGGGTTCAAAGTCGAACTGATACGCCATGGTTCGTTCCGATGGGATCACGCCTGGGGGTGATCACTTATTTATGCTGAATGTACTATTTGGTTAATTTACGACATCATGGTTGTGTACGAGACTGAATCACCCGATAAATCCGTGATGCCACAAAGACTTGCATTCAAGATGTACTCCGTATAAACCCGAGTGAATTCGGGTTGACGCCCCCGAAAGCAGATCTTATATTACCGTAATGTACTAATTGGTACGCTACATATTTACCCTAACCCTAATCATGCGCCTGATCACAGAAACGCCTGCCATGCTCCTCGGACTCATCGGCGAGGGCATCGGCCAATCCCTGAGCCCCACCCTCTATGAACACGAGGCCGCTCACCACGGCATCCTGTGCCTCTATCAGCGCATCGACCTGAACGCGCTGCACCTGAACGCGCAGGCACTGCCCGAGATGCTCACGGCGGCCGAGCGCTTCGGGTTCGACGGCCTGAACATTACGCACCCCTGCAAGCAGGCTGTCATCCCCCACCTGCACGAGCTGTCCGACGAAGCCCGCACCATTGGCGCGGTGAATACTGTCGTTCTCAGGGGGGGCCGACGCATTGGCCACAACACCGATCACTACGGATTCTCTCAGAACATCCGCTCCGGCCTGAAAGACCGCCCCATCGGGCGCGTCGTGCAACTGGGTGCCGGCGGTGCGGGCTCGGCTGTGGCCGACGCCATCCTGCGGCTTGGAGCCACCGGCCTTACGCTGTTCGATCAGGCGGCCGATCGTGCCGAACAGCTTGTGCACGCCTTGCAGAAGCGCTTTCCACAGGCCAGTGTCCAGGTAGGCCACGATCTGGCACAAGCCATGCATGCGGCCGACGGCCTCATCAACGCCACCCCGGTGGGCATGCTTACACACCCCGGCACGCCTCTGCCACCCGAGCTGCTCGAACGCCGCCATTGGTTTGCCGAAATCATCTATTTCCCGCTCGAAACCGAGCTGCTGCGCCTCGCGCGCGAAAAAGGCTGCCACACTGTCGACGGCATCGGCATGGTGGTGCACCAGGCAGCCCGTGCTTTCGAGCTCTATACCGACGGGATTCCGGCCGACGTCGCACGCATGAAAGCCCACGTGACCGACGTGCTGGCCAAACGCGCTCTCCATTCATCCTGAACCCGAAAGGCGATCTCATGAAACTCCTGGCACTGCACGGCATCAACCTCAACATGTTCGGCAAGCGCGACCCCAAGCAATACGGCACGATCACGCTGGCCCAGATCAATGATCGCCTGCAGCAGCTGGCGGCCGACCTGGGCGTCGAACTCGACACCTACCAGACCAACATCGAGGGCGAGCTGTGCGAGCGCATCCACCAGGCTCACCACGATGGGGTGAACGGTGTGCTCATCAATGCCGGCGCCTGGACACATTACAGCTACGGCTTGCGCGATGCGCTAGCCATCCTGACGGTGCCCATCGTCGAAGTACATATGTCGAACATCCACGCGCGTGAAGAATTCCGCCATAAATCCGTACTCGCCGAGGTCTGCGTGGGCCAGATCGCGGGATTTGGCGTCGACAGCTATCTGCTGGGCCTGCGGGCCGCCGTCTCGGCCGCCAAAGCACGCCAGGCGTGACCATGCCCAAGGCCTCACCCCGTGCCAGCCGCAGCAACGATGCGGCCGCCACACGCCAGGACATCCTGGCCGTCGCCACGCGCGAGTTCGCGAAAAAAGGCCTGGCTGGCGCGCGCATCGACGAGATCGCCGCCCAGACGGCCACCAGCAAGCGCATGATCTATTACTACTTCCAGAGCAAGCAGGGTCTGTATCTGGCGGCCATCGAAGAAGCCTACCGGGGCATCCGCGAGATCGAAAGCACCCTGCATCTGGAAGACCTGCCACCCGTCGAAGCCATGCGCACACTGGTGGGCTTCACCTTCGACTACGAATCCCAAAACCAGGATTTCATCCGTCTGGTGATGAACGAAAACATGCACCACGGGCACTACCTGCGGCAATCGGGGATCATCAACGACCTGAACTGGCCAGTCATCGACAGCATCCGGGGCGTCTACTCGCGCGGCTGCGCCGAAAATCTGTTCCGTCCCGGGCTGGACCCGATCGACATTCACGCATCGATCAGCGCCCTGTGCTTCTTCAACGTCTCGAACCAGTACACGTTTTCGCTGATTTTCAGACGCGACATCATGTCGCCAGGGATCGCGGCCAAGCGGCGGACCACCATCATCGACACCATCCTGCGCTACATGCAGGCCTGAGCCGCCGCAGATGAAAGGCTGAGCACCATGTCAAGACCCTATTCCCTCGCCCACCTGACCGTCATGGAACTCACGCCTCCCGCCATGATCCAGGCGGCCGCCCAAGCCGGCTATCAGGGCTGCGGACTGCGCTTGTTGCCCTTCTCGCCCGGCGGTACGGCCTACCTCATGAACGATCCAGCACTGATGCGCGAAACCCTCGCCTGCCTGCGCGACACAGGCCTGTGCATCCCGGACGTCGAGATCATCCGCATCCAGGGTCCTCTGGACGTGCGCCCTTACCTGCCGTTCTTCGAAGCGGGTCAGAAGCTGGGAGCGAGGCACATTCTGGTTACCGGCGAAGATCCAGACCTTGCCCGCCTGACTGACTCGTTCGCGCGCCTGTGCGAGGCCTGCCAGCCGTACGGGCTCACCGCCGACATGGAATTCATGCCCTGGATGGCGGCCAACTGCATCCAGACCACGCGCAAGATCATCGAGGACGCCGGACAAGACAACGGCGGTATCCTCGTCGATCCCATCCATTTCCTGCGCTCTGCCAGTACTTTGGACGACCTGCGCCAATTGCCTGCCGGCATGATCCACTATGCGCAGATCTGCGATGCTCCTGCCCAAGGCCCCACCGATACCGCGGGGCTCGTCCAGGCATCCCGCCACGCCCGGCTGTTACCCGGCGAGGGCGACATCCCCCTGAAAGACATGATGCGGTGCTACGCCCCCGACCTGACCATCAGCATCGAGATCCCCAACACCCGGCGCCGCTCAGAAGCCGGCACCCTGGCCTGGATCACGCAGTGCCTGGAAGCCTCGAAGCGCTTCGCAGGCCCGGCCGGCCCCGCTTCGACCTGACTTGAAAGCCAATCAAGAATGACGTGGCCCTGTCACGGCGCCTGATGCCGCGCCCTGCCACACCACCTCCCGGCAGCGCGGCAGCCCGATCCAGTACGCCAGTTCTGCGGGGTCATCCACGTCCCAGATCACGAAATCCGCTCGATCCCCCACCTGCAGCCGGCCCGTGACCTGCGGACACCCCAGCGCCTTCGCCGCATGTACCGTGACCGCGTCCAGCGCCTCGCCCACCGTCATCCGAAACAGCGTACACGCCATGTTCAGCACCATCAGCAGCGACGTATTCGGTGAAGTACCCGGATTGCTGTCGGTCGCCAGCGCAATCGGCACCCCGTGACGCCGCAGCAGATCCACGGGTGGCAACTGCGTCTCGCGCAGAAAGTAATACGCGCCCGGCAGCAGCACCGCCACGGTTCCAGCATCACGCAGGGCCACCACACCGGCCTCATCCAGATACTCCAGATGATCTGCGGACAAAGCCTTGTACCGCGCTGCCAGCGCAGCGCCCCCCATGAGCGACAATTGCTCGGCGTGCATCTTCACGGGAAGCCCACAATCGACGGCCGCCTGGAACACCCGCTCGGACTGTGCCAACGTGAAGCCGATGCGCTCGCAGAAGACGTCCACCGCATCGACCAGACCCTCGTCGTGCAGCGCCGGCAACATGACTTGGCAGACCTGATCGATATAGTCATCCGGACGCCCTGCGTACTCTGGAGGCAGCGCGTGGGCCCCCAGAAAAGTCGTCCGCACGGTAATGGGCCGCGCCACACCCAGGCGGCGCGCCACGCGCAGCATCTTGCGTTCGGCCTCCAGGTTCAGACCGTAGCCCGACTTGATTTCCACCGCCGTCACGCCTTCGGCACGCAGGGCGTCGAGACGACGCACGGCTTGGATGAATAGCTCGTCTTCGCTTTGCGCCCGCGTGGCGCGCACGCTGGAAACGATACCGCCCCCCGCCCGCGAGATCTCTTCGTAGCTGGCGCCTGCCAGCCGCTGTGCGAACTCCGCCGCACGATGGCCGCCGAACACCAGATGCGTATGGCAGTCGATCAGGCCCGGCGTGACGACAGCGCCGTGCGCATCACGGGTGTCTTCGCCTGCCGGCCCCGTCGGTGCGGTGCCGGCGGACCCCATCCAGCGAATGCGGCCTTCCTGTACCCGCATGTCCTGCAATTCGGGGATGCCCGCCGTCCAGCCCGCGGGCACCACACGCAGATTCTTCCACAAGGTGGCGCTTGTATCGGAAGCCATGGCTCACCTCCTCGTTACGCTGCCAGCACGTCCAGGTGCTGCGCCGCATAATCCCCCTGCAACACATGCCGAGCCACGGCCGAGATGTCGGGCGAGAGCAGGCGGTCCTTGTCATAAAAGGGGATCTCGGCACGCAGCTGGCGGTGCAGGGCCTGCAGAGGCTCTGACGTCGTGAGCGGTGCCAGAAAATCGATGCCTTGCGAGGCGCACAGCAGCTCGATGGCGACGATATGAGCGGTGTTGCGCGCCATCAGGGCCAAGCGGCGCGCTGCAAACGTGGCCATGCTGACATGGTCTTCCTGATTGGCAGAAGTGGGCAGACTGTCGACGCTGGCAGGATGCGCCAGCGACTTGTTCTCGGAGGCGAGCGAGGCCGCCGTCACGTGCGCAATCATGAAACCGGAGTTCACCCCCGCGTTGGGCACCAGGAAAGGCGGCAGCCCCGAAATGCTGGCATCGATCAGCAGGGCCACGCGGCGCTCGGCCAGGCCACCGATCTCGGCCAAGGCCAGCGCCAGCGTATCGGCGGCAAAAGCCACGGGCTCCGCATGAAAATTGCCGCCCGAAATCACCTGCTCGGGCTCGTCGCCTTGCGCCGGAAACACCAAAGGGTTGTCCGTCACCGCGTTGGCCTCGATCAGTAATGTGGCCGACACGTGCGCCATCAGATCGTCAATGGCTCCCATGACCTGCGGCTGACAACGCAAACTGTAGGGGTCCTGCACCTTGTTGTCAGCCACCAGGTGCGACTTCCGGATGGCGCTGCCCGCCAACAGGCTGCGATACATTCGCGCCAGGCGGATCTGCCCCGGCTGACCCCGCACGGCGTGGACTCTGGGGTCAAAGGGCGCATCGCTGCCCTTGGCTGCGTCCACGCTCAGAGCCCCGGACAAGACGGCGGTGTAAAAGACGTCCTCGGCCAGAAACAGCGCATGCAGCGCCAAGGCCGTGGACACCTGGGTGCCGTTGATCAGTGCCAGCCCCTCTTTGGCGGTGAGCTGTACGGGGCTCAGCCCCGCTCGTGCCAACGCCTCGGCGGCCGGACGCCACTCATCGGCACACAGAATTTTGCCCTCTCCCAGCAGTGCCAAGGTCATGTGCGCGAGCGGTGCCAGATCCCCCGAGGCACCGACGGAGCCCTGCTCGGGGATGTGTGGCGTCAGCCCGGCGTTGAACAAGGCCACCAGCGCCTGCACCACCGAAGTGCGTATTCCCGAGAAGCCGCGTGCCAGACTCCCCACCTTGAGCGCCAGAATCAGGCGCACGATGCGCGCATCCAGAGGGTCGCCCACCCCGACCGAGTGGGACAGAATCAGGTTGTGCTGAAGCGTTTCCAACTGATCGTTCGGGATGCGGGTCTGGGCCAGCTTGCCAAAGCCCGTATTGATCCCGTAGGCCGGCGCCTCTTTGCGGATGATGTCCTGCACGATGGCAGCCGACGCATCCATGGCTTCGCAGGCAGCAGCCGGTAGCGCCAGGCGCACTTCACCGCGCCAGACGCGGCGCAATTGCGCGAGATCAAAGGCCCCGGGGGCCAAAGTCAGTGTGTCTTTCATGCGAGAAACTCCTTCAGCCAGAAACCGGCGCCCATTTGGCGTCAAGCGCCCGTCTACTTGATCATGGGCAGCTTCAGCCCGAACGCCTTGGCCTTCTCGATTGCCGCCTCGTACCCCGCGTCGGCATGGCGCATGACGCCGCTGCCACAGTCGTTGATGAGGACCCGCTCCAGGCGCCGCGCTGCGTCGTCGGTACCATCGGCCACGATGACCATGCCGGCGTGCTGGCTGTAGCCCATGCCCACCCCGCCGCCGTGGTGGAAAGACACCCATGTCGCCCCGCTGGACGTGTTGAGCAAGGCATTGAGCAGCGGCCAGTCGGACACGGCGTCCGTACCGTCACGCATGCTTTCCGTTTCGCGGTTGGGGCTGGCGACCGAACCTGTATCCAGGTGATCGCGGCCAATGACGATCGGGGCCTTGAGTTCGCCCGACCGTACCATTTCATTGAAGGCCAGGCCTGCAAGATGACGCTCGCCCAAACCCAGCCAGCAGATGCGCGCCGGCAGCCCCTGGAAGGCAATGCGTTCGCGCGCCATGTCCAGCCAGTGCACCATGTGCGTATTTTCGGGAAAGAGCTCCTTGAGCTTGGCGTCCGTCCTGTAGATGTCTTCCGGGTCGCCTGACAGCGCCACCCAGCGGAAAGGCCCCTTGCCTTCGCAGAACAGCGGGCGGATATAGGCGGGGACGAAGCCCGGAAAATCGAACGCATCCTTCTCGCCGAAGTCGAAGGCTGCCTGACGGATGTTGTTGCCATAATCGACAGCCGGAATGCCCATGGCATGCAGCTCGAGCATGGCATGCACGTGGCGGGCGCACGATTCGCCTGCCGCCTTGCGCACCGCTTCGTGCTGCGCAGGGTCGCCTTGCGCCGCCTTCCACTGCTCGACCGTCCAGCCCGAAGGCAGATAACCGTGCACCAGATCATGTGCCGAGGTCTGGTCCGTGACCAGGTCGGGACGCGGGCCGCCCGCCTTGGCGCGCTTGACGAGTTCGGGTAGAACATCGGCGGCGTTGCCCAGCAGGCCAATGGAGATAGCCTCTTTACGCTCGGTATGGTGGCGGATCATATCCAGCGCTTCGTCGAGCGAACGTGCCTGTTTGTCCAGGTAGCGCGTGCGCAGACGAAAATCGATGTGCGACTGCTGACATTCCACCACCAGCGAGCAGGCCCCAGCCAGGCTTGCCGCCAGGGGCTGCGCCCCGCCCATGCCGCCCAGGCCCGCCGTGAGTATCCAGCGCCCAGCCAGGCTGCCGCCGAAATGCTGGCGACCGGCTTCGGCAAAGGTTTCATACGTGCCCTGCACAATGCCTTGCGTGCCGATGTAGATCCAGCTGCCGGCCGTCATCTGGCCGAACATGAAGAGCCCGGCCTGATCCAGTTCATTGAACTTTTCCCAGGTGGCCCACTTGGGCACCAGGTTGGAGTTGGCAATCAGCACGCGTGGTGCGTCCTTGTGCGTGCGAAACACGCCCACCGGCTTGCCCGACTGCACCAGCAAAGTTTCGTCCTCGTTCAGCCCCCGCAGGCTTTCAAGAATGCCGTCGAAGCAGGCCCAGTTGCGCGCCGCCCGGCCAATCCCCCCGTACACCACCAGGTGCTGCGGGTCTTCTGCCACGGCGGGGTCCAGATTGTTCTGGATCATGCGATACGGCGCCTCGATCAGCCAATTCTTGCAATGCAGCTGCGTTCCCGTGGGGGCATGAATCTCGCGCGACGGATCAAAGCGCGGATCTGCGGATGAAATGAGACTGGACATGATGAGTTCCTGTAAACGACAAGATTGCTCGGAAGGGACCGGGACCGACGGCAGAGCTTCTGAACAAACCTCGCATCACGTTCAGAGGCTCAATAACTTCTATTATGTATATACATTTTGAAGAAGTCCAGCCCCGGTGAAAGTTTTCACCCTGAATGCGCAGCTCGGCACCGTGACCCGCGAAGCGCGCGACCGATCCGGAGAACGCTTCAGAAGTCGATCACGCGGCCCGTGTTCAGGTGCTGGTCCGGGTCGATCAGGCGTCTCAACGAGCGCATGAGTGCAAGTTCAGGTGCCGAGCGGCTATGGTGCAGGAAGGGCTTCTTGACGCGCCCGATACCGTGTTCGGCCGAAATGCTGCCGCCCACACGCTCCACCTCCTGGTAAACCAGCGACTCCACCTGCAGCAGCATCCCTTCCGGATAAGGCCCCGTGGACAGATGCAGGTTGCCGTCGCCCAGGTGCCCGAACAAAAACTGGTGCGCCTGCGGATTCAGGGCCTCCAGGCGCTGGCGCGTGCGCTGCAGAAAGTCTTCGAGGTGCCGAAGTGGCAGCCCTATGTCAAAGGCCACGAACGGCCGGATCTCGCGCAGAATCTCGTCGATGGAATCCCGCAGGTGCCACAGCTGCGCGGCCTGCGCCTGGCTTTGCGGCAAAATGGCATCGGTGACCAGGGACCGCGTGGCGCACTCTTCCACGAAACGCTGGAGCGCTTCGGCGCCATCCTCACCCTGTGCAGCCCAGTCTTCAATCTCCAGCAGCACGGTGATGGGATGCGCCCCGGCGAAAGGTTCCTGCAGGCCCGTGACCCGCGCAGCCGCCTGCAGATACTCACGCCACATCACCTCAAACGACGACAGTCCGGCCAGATGCGTGCGAGCCTGCTTGAGCAGGACGGGCAGATCTGCCGAGCTCGCCAGGGCCACCAGCGCACTGTGGCGCTGCCGCGGCTTCGGAAACAGGCGCAACACCGCCCGGGTAATGATCCCCAGCGTCCCTTCTGTACCGATGAAGAGATGCTTGAGATCGACCCCGGTATTGTTCTTGAGCCCCTGATTCATCATCGTCAGCAGCGTACCGTCGGGCAGCACGACTTCGAGCCCCAGCACCAGCTCACGCATCGTGCCGTAACGCAGCACCCGGTTGCCGCCGACATTGGTGGCGACGTTGCCACCCACCTGACACGATGCTCGAGCCCCGCAATCCATGGGAAAGTACCAGTCCTGTGCTTCGACCTGACGGCACAAATCCTGCAGGATGACCCCCGCCTGCACGATGACCGTACCGCCCACGGGGTCCAGCGATTCGACGCGGTTCATCCGCTCGAGCGACAGCACGACGTCGCCCGGATCGGGCACCGCCCCGCCGGCAAGCCCGGTCCGTCCTCCCTGAACCGTCAGGCGTTTCCCTTCGCGGTGGCAAGCCTGCACAATGGCCACGACCTCTTGCGTGGTGGCGGGGCGCAGCACCATCAGAGGGTTACCCGCAGCCTGCAGACCGCTGTCGTCCTGCAGGTACCGGGCCACGTCGTCACGTCCCGGCAACAAGCCGCCCGCCTGCTGCATCAAGGATTGCAAGGTGAAAGCCGACATCAAAGGCCTCTGGTCAAAGTTGGACAATGCGCTCAGGATGCCCAGAAGGCATTGCGATCGAGGTAATTCTGCAAGAATTGCTTCAGGCGCCCCTCGTGCGTACCCCGAAACAGTTCGGTTGGCGAACCACTGGCGGCAATGCGCCCCTGGTCGATGAAGATCACGCGATCCGCTACTTGCGCTGCAAACCCCATTTCGTGGGTTACGACCACCATGGTCATGCCATCGCGCGCCAGGTCTTTCATCACATGCAGCACTTCACCCACCAGCTCCGGGTCCAGCGCCGAGGTTGGCTCATCGAACAGCATGATGTCGGGCTCCATGGCCAGCGCCCGCGCAATGGCCACACGCTGCTGCTGCCCCCCCGAAAGGCGGATGGGATGCGCATCGGCTTTGTCGGCCAGCCCGACCCGCTCGAGCATGAGTCGCGCCTTCTCGCGCGCCTGTGCCTTGGAAAGATGTCGCACCCGGATCAAGGCTTCGGCGACGTTCTGCTGTGCCGTCATGTGCGGCCACAGATTGAACTGCTGAAACACCATGCCCACATGGCGACGCACGTGGTTGATCTCGGCCTTGGTGGCATCCCGGCGTTGTGCCCCCTGGCCCACGTAGCCCAGCAGCTCGCCTTCGATCAGGACGTCACCCTCATCGTATTTTTCAAGGAAAGCGATCGAACGCAGCAAGGTACTTTTGCCAGAACCCGAAGGGCCAATGATGCAGATGACCTCGGACTTGTTGACCGTGAGCGAGACGTCGCTGAGCACTCGAGCAGACCCGTAGCTCTTGCTGATGTTGCGGATTTCAATCAGAGGTTCTTGTTTGGTCATATCGCAGTGCAATCGATGAGTTCAAGAAAACAGCCGCGCCCTTAGCGCGCCAGATAGCGGCCGATGCGAAGCTCGGCCCAACTCCCAAGCTTCTGGGTGACTCCCACGATAAGGAGATAGCAGGCACTGAGCACGAGCAAGGTCTGCGCGTAAATGAACTGCTCGCTGCCGATCTGGGTGAGGACGGCCGTCAATTCGGGCACCGTGACGATCGACAACACCGAGGTTTCTTTGCTGAGGATGATGACCATGTTGACCAGCGAAGGCACGATGATCACGAGCATCTGGGGCAACTGAATCCGCAGCACAGTCGCCGCGCGCGAGATCCCCAGACAGTCAGCTGCTTCGACGTGCCCCTTGGGGACCGCGGCGAACCCGGAGCGAAAGATCTCGGCAAAATACGCACTGCCGTACACCCCCAGGGATACGATGCCCGCGTCCAGCGCCTGTAGCGACACCCCAAAATAAGGCCCCCCGTAATACAGCACGAAGAGCAGCACCAGGAACGGCACGGTCCGCAGGATCTCGATGTAGATGCGCAGCAGCACCCTGACCCAACGCGGTGCAGACAGTTGCACCACGGCGATCAGGAATCCCAGCACCATGCCCAGGGCGATGGCCCCTACCCAACTGAGCAGCGTAATCCCGAACCCATTGAGAATATCGGGGCCATAGCGAACGAGCAGAGCGTAGCTGGCTTCCATCAGGCCCTCTCCAGGCGCAGTTCAGCCCACCGCCCCAAGAGCGACAAGACACCATTGACGATGAAGTAGACCACACCGGCGGCAATGTAGGCCTCGAGGGGACGGAACGTGCTCGCGGCAATGTTCTGTGCAGTGCGAGTGATTTCGGCCACCCCGACGACTGAAATCAGGGACGACGCCTTGACCAGCAAAATGACTTCGTTGACCAGAGCCGGCGTCGTCAGCTTCACCGCCTGGGGGATTTCGATGTGCAAAAGTGTATTCAGACGCGAGAACCCCAACACCTGAGTGGCCTCGATCTGCCCACGCGGGATGCCCAGAAACCCGCCCCGGAGGATCTCGCCAAGATACGCCCCTTCGCACAAGGCGATGGCCGTGATGGCAGACGCCACTGCAGGCACGTCTACGCCCAGCACCAGCGGCAGCGAGTAGTACATGACCATCAGCTGAACCAGCAGCGGCACGCCCCGAAACACGAAGGTGTAGAGGCCGCCTGCGCGGCGCAGCCCTGCCGAGGGCGACAGGCTCATGACCACGACCAGGATGGCAATGAAAAACCCGATGAACAGCCCCCCAGCTGACACCAGCACGGTCATCTTCGCCGACAGCAGGATCTGCGGCAGTGCATGCAGGAAGGCACTTTCTTCAAACATCGCAACACCCCGCACCGGCGGCAGGCCGGATCAAGGTCGTTATCGTAACGTGACCCCACTCAAAATTGCAGCGGGCGCTCAAAGTATATACATTTAGCCTGGTGCGTCAATTCAGCAAAACCCTGGCCCCGCCGCTGCTTCACTCGGGCGGGCCCCCCACGCAACCAGGCGCTCAGGACCTGAACAGCTGCCGCGCAATGATGACGCGCTGGATTTCGGAGCTGCCTTCGTAGATGCGCAGGATGCGGGCGTCGCGGACGTGACGCTCCAGCGGCAGATCGCGCGTGTAGCCGTAGCCGCCATGGATCTGCAGAGCTTCATCGGTGATGTAGGCAACGGCCTCTGAGGCGTAAAGCTTGGCGGTGGAAGACTCGGCCGCGAAATCCTCACCTGCCACACGCTTGCAGGCCGCCTGCAACGCCAGCGCCCAGGCCGCGTCCAGACGCACTTTCATGTCCGCGAGCTTCCACTGGATGCCCTGCCGGTGGGACAGCGGCTTGCCGCCCACGACGCGCTGCTGCGCCCACGCCACGGCTTCGGACAAGGCGGCTTCTGCAATCCCCAGGCAGGTGGCGGCCACGTCCAGGCGTCCGTTGTCCAGCACCTTCATCGCCGTGACGAAGCCCGTGCCCTCCGCCCCCAGACGCTGCGCCGCCGGGACGTCGCAATCCAGATGAACCTCGTGCACGGCACTGCCGTGCAATCCCATCAGCTTCTCGGCCGGCGCCACCTGCAGCCCTGGCGTGCCCCGATCCACCACGAAGGCACTGATGCCATGGTGCCCCGCCTCAGGGTCCGTTTTGGCATACACCACGATGAAATCGGCCTCGTCCGCATTGGAAATGAAATGCTTGGTGCCCGTCAGATGGTAGACGTCGCCTGCACGCTGTGCCCGGGTGCTCATTTCGGCCGGATTGGACCCGGCGCCCGGTTCCGTCAACCCAAAAGCTCCCAGCAGATGGCCCCCACCCGCGCCAGGAAGATAGCGCTCGCGCAAGGCGTCGTCCCCACCGATCAGGATGGAGTCGGTCGCCAGATAGTGAGCCCCCATCAGGGAGGACGTAGCCGCGCAGGCACGCGCGATCTCCACCAGCGACAGCAGCAGGGCCACGGGCGTGATGCCGGCACCGCCCCAACGCTCGGGCAGATTCATCCCCATGAGCCCCAGCGCAGCCAGCTGGGGGATGTGAACGCTGGCCGACCGGGTATGCTCGTCCAGTTCCTGGGCCCGGCGAGCCAGTACCTCTTTCGCAAAACGGGCCACCGACGCGGCCACTTCAGCGTCTTCGGGCGTGATTCCAAATCTCACGATGAAGCCTCCTGGGATGAAGGATGGACAGCCGCGCCCAGCGCGCCACACGCCTGCAGCTCCTGAATGTGCTGACGGGTGAAACCCAGCAGGTCCTGCAGCACGTGGTGCGTGTCGGCGCCCAGCTCGGGAGCGGCCTGCACGGGTGCCAGGTCCCAACCCGAAAACTTCAGTGGCTGATGCGGCAGGCGCAAACCTTCCAGGCGTGGGTGAGGCACGTCTTGCAGCAGTCCTCGGTAACGGATCTGCTCGCTGTCCAAGGCCTGGCGCACGTTCCAGATCGGTGCCGACGGAATGGCGGCCGTCCCGAGCTGATCCAGAACCTCGTCCACTGTCAGCGCGCCGGCCCAGTCTTCGATGTACCCGCGCAGCGCCGCCTCGTGCTGCGCCCGCCGTTCGTCACCCTCGAAGTCGGGGTTGCCCACCTGGTCCGACCGTCCAATCACTGCCAGCAGCTGGCGAAACAGCTTGTCGTTGAGCACCGCCAGCGCAAAATAGCCGTCCCGCGCCTGATAGACCCCGAACGGGGCCGACAGCGGATGGCGGTTGCCCACCCGCTGCGCGTCGCGCCCCGTGAACAGGAAGCGCGACACCGCCGTCACGGTGAAGGCCAACGTCGAATCGAACATGGCGGCATCCACATGCGTGCCGCGCCCGCTACGCTGCAGGCCCTGCAACGCTGCCAAGGTTCCCCATGACGCGAAAAGCCCGCTGAGCACGTCACTGATGGCCTCGCCCACCAGCGTGGGAGGCCCTTCCGGAAAACCTGTGGACGCCATGAGGCCGCTCATGGCCTGGATGATGAGGTCATAGGCGGGCCGGTGGGCCGCCGGGCCATCCTGACCAAATCCCGAGATGCTGGTGTAGATCAGCCGAGGATTCAGCGCGCTGAGCGTGTCGTAGCCTATGCCCAGCTTGTCGGCCACCCCTGGCCGGAAATTCTCGACCACTACATCCATGCGGGTCACCAGATCCCGCACGACGGCCACCGCCTCGGGCCGGCGCAGATCCAGCACCAGACTCTTCTTGTTGCGGTTCACGACGTTGAACAGCGCGCTTTCACCATTGCGCATGGGCCCTACGTGGCGGTAGTCGTCGCCCTCGGGACGTTCCACCTTGATGACCTCGGCTCCCAGGTCCCCAAGCAGCGCCGTGCAGAAAGGGCCCGACAGCACTCGGGTGAAATCCAGGATCTTCAGGCCCGCAAGCGGGCCTGTGGGCGCATGCTGATGCTGCATCGTCTGTCTCCAAATCCGTAGGAAATTCTGTTCAAGTCACGGTGCCGCGTACGCGCAGCCTGAGGCCGTCTTCTGCGGAAATCGCCCTGCGCCGCAGGAGCGCTAAAAGTATATACTTTTACGCCATGATTCCAAATCGACTGTCAGAATCAGGAGCAGACCCCATGGAACACGCAGACCTCTGGAGCGGACGCGATGACTCCGCCGAACAGGGCGACACCCGCAGGCTGCACCAGGTGGTGCAGCGCGACGGGCACCCGGGCTCGGGCGATACCGTCCTGATGGGCTTTGCCTGCGATGCAGGGGTGCAGCGCAACCATGGCCGGCCTGGCGCCAATGAGGCGCCCGCGGAAGCGCGGCGCAAGCTGGCCGGGCTGCCTATCGGCCGCCTGCAGCGTTTCTGGGATGCGGGCGACGTGTCCTGCGAGGGTGACGCCCTGGAGGCGGCCCAGCAGGCACTGGCCGGGCGCGTCACGCAACTGCTGGACACCGGCGCCAGGCTGGTGGTGCTGGGAGGTGGGCACGAGACGGCCTGGGGCGACTTCCAGGGCCTACGCGATCACCTGTTCAAGGATGGATCAGGGGGATCGCTGGCCATCATCAATTTTGACGCGCACTTCGACCTGCGCACCAGCCGCCCCGGCAGCTCGGGGACGCCTTTCGACCAGATCCTGGAAGACAGTCGTACCCGCGGGCTGCCCGTGCGCTACGCGTGTTTCGGCATTTCTGCCATTGGCAACACGGCAGGCCTCTACGCCCATGCAAAGGCGCTGGGCGTGCAGTACGTGGAAGACCACCAGATGCAGGAACGCTTCCTGTCCGAACGTCTTGCCGAAATCAGCCAGATCGTCGATACGGTCGAACACGTTTATCTCACCATAGACACCGACGTGCTGCCGGCCTATGTCGCACCTGGGGTGTCGGCGCCCGCCCCTCTGGGTGTCCCGCTGTGCGTACTGGAGGCCTGCATCCAGCTGATTCACGCCTCGGGCAAGCTGCGGCTGGCCGACATCGCAGAATTCAATCCACGCCACGACATCGACGGACGCACGGCTCGCGTCGTCGCACGGCTGGTCTGGCACCTGCTGCAGCCGTAGCACCGACTCATCAAATGCCGGTCATCAATGCCCGCACGCCGGCAACACCGCATTGGGCCAGCGCAGGAACCCCGAAAGCGCTCAGATCGGAATTTGCCCGGCGAGCTTGTAGCGACTGCCTGGGTACCACATGACCGCATGCGAGGCGAAGGCCCCGTTCGACAGCGTCGTGCGTTCCAATACCAGGCAAGGCTCGCTGCTGGGCACATTGAGCGCGCCCGCCACATCCGCCGTTGGCAGCTTGACCTCGATGCTGTAGTACCCGGTGGGGGCCGGCGCCGCATGCATCAGGTATTCGTTGGGCGTCAGTTGCGACCAATCCTGATCCAGATAATCGGGCATACGCGCCGCATCCACCACACGGTCTTCCAGCTGAATCGGCGTCCCGTTCTCGAAGTGCACGATCACCGAGCGAAACAGCTTTGCCCGTACCCGCAACCCGAGCCGGCTGGACTGCTCCGCGCTGGCGACGACCGTCTGCAGAGACACCACCCGACAGGAATGCTGGTGACCGCGCCCGCGAATGTCCTGAGCAATGCTGCGGATTTCGATCAGCGTGGAGGCAATCTTGATCGGGGCGACGTAAGTACCCGAACCCTGCTGGCGGACCAACAACCCGGCGCCCGTGAGTTCACGCAGCGCACGGTGGGCCGTCATCCGGGACACCCCAAACTGCTCGCACAGCATCAACTCGGTGGGAATGAGGTCCCCCTCACCCCACACCCCTTTCTGAATCTGCGCAATCACATGATTCTTGATGCGCTGATAGGCGGGAACAGGGCCTTCGTCACGCACTGCGGGCTGGGTCTTTGTAGGCATCCGTGTAGGCGAAAGATCGCATTGACAGCGAAGCTTCATTGTATATACTTCCCGGGATCTGCTACACGTTCAAGTGCTCTCGCTTTCTCACCCGACCCAGGCCGCACCGGCCTGTTCCCAAAGGAGTCTCGCCATGCGCATTGCTCACCTCCACAAATGGCTGCTGGCCAGTGCCTGTCTGGCCGTGGCCGGCTTTTCGCTCCCCGCACAGGCCGACCAGCTGGCCGATATCCAAAAGGCGGGAACGCTGACCATAGGCACCGAAATGCAGTTCGCCCCCTTTGACTTCCTGAAGGACGGCAAGCAAGAAGGCTTCAACAAGGAATTCTTCGCCCAGGTGGGCAAGGCGCTGGGGGTCAAGGTGCACTTCATCGACCTCCCCTGGGCCAGCGTGCTCCCGGGGCTGGATGCCAACAAATTCGACCTGGTGGGCGGGCCGCTGAACGTCACCAAGGCACGCAAGGCGCGCTACCACTTCACGCTGCCCATCGCCGATGGCACCGTGGCCTTCCTCAAGCGCGCCAAAGACACGGCCTTCACCAAGCCCGAAGACGTGGCCGGCAAGGTGGTCGGCAGCCAGCGCGGTTCCTCACAGCTGGAGCAGACCAAGGCTTACGTCGACACGCTCAAGCCCGTACCCCAGGTCCGTGAATACGTAGACTTCAACCAGGCCTACGCCGACCTGGCCAACGGCCGCATCATGGCGGTGGGCAATTCCATCACCAACATTGCCGTGGTAGCCAAAGAACGGCCCGACACCTTCGCGCTGGTCAAGCCCAGCTTTGGCAAACGCATCTACTACGCGTTCATGGGACACAAAGGCGCCAACAGCGATTCGCTCATCGCCGCGATCGACAAGGTGATCCTGGACATGCACAAGGACGGGCGCCTCGCGGCCCTGCAGAAGAAGTGGTTCGGTACTGAAATGGAAGTCCCCACAGCGGACTTCACACCTAACGTCTGATTGCTTGCCCGGCTCGTAAGCCCGCTGGCTCCGCAGCTCGAAAGAGCCTGCCAGGGCCAGCGGCAAGGCCTTGTGTGGGGGGAGGGCCTCCCGGACCCGCCCCCCACACAAGGCCGTGTCTCATAGAAACCAAGGCCTCTTCACACAAAGCCCACAAAAAAGCCGCCCCGGAATCACCCAGGGCGGCTTTTGACTACCGAAGAAGGCTTACTCTTCCGTCGGCACGTCCGGCGTCTCTGAAGACCCTTCCGAAGAAGAATCCTCGTCGATCCCCGCGTGTGCCACCTCTTCGGAATCCCCGAACGGGTTCGCCTGCTCGCGAGCTGCCGCACGTTCCGCCGCCTCGAAAATCTCGCGGGCGCGACGTGCATCGTGGTAGGCCATCCCCGTGCCCGCCGGGATCAGACGACCCACGATCACGTTTTCCTTCAGACCCCGCAGCTCGTCGCGCTTGCCCATGATGGCAGCCTCGGTGAGCACCCGCGTCGTCTCCTGGAAGGATGCCGCCGAAATGAACGAATCGGTGGACAGCGACGCCTTGGTGATCCCCAGCAGCACGTTGTCGTACGTGGCCGGCACCTTGCCTTCCGCTTCCATGCGGTCGTTCTCGTTCAGCAGATCCGCACGCTCGACCTGTTCGCCCGTGATGAAACCCGTATCCCCGGAACTGGAGATATTCACGCGACGCAGCATCTGACGCACGATGACTTCGATGTGCTTGTCGTTGATCTTCACGCCCTGCAGACGATAGACGTCCTGGACCTCGTTGACCACGTACGACGCCAACGCCTCGATCCCCTGCAGACGCAGGATGTCGTGCGGATCGGCCGGACCATCAACGATGAGTTCGCCCTTGTTCACCACCTGGCCGTCGTGCACCAGCACCTGCTTTTCCTTGGAAATCAGGAACTCGTGGCTGGTACCGTCCATGTCGGTAATGACCAGACGCTGCTTCCCCTTGGTGTCCTTGCCAAACGAGACCGTCCCGGTGATTTCCGCCAGCATGCCGGCGTCCTTCGGGGAACGGGCTTCGAAAAGCTCGGCCACGCGCGGCAGGCCGCCCGTGATGTCACGCGTCTTCTGCGATTCTTGCGGAATCCGCGCCAGGAAGTCGCCTTCGCCAACCTTCTGGCCATCGCGCACCGTAATAAGGGCGCCCACCGGCAGCGAAATCGCCACCGCGTGATCCGTGCCGGCGACCTTGATCTCTTCGCCCTGCTCGTCGAGCAGGTGAATCTGCGGACGCAGCACAGTCTTGCCGCCTCGTGTCTTGGGCGTGATCACCACCATCGTGGACAGGCCGGTGATCTCGTCGACCTGACGGGCCACCGTAACGCCTTCTTCGATGTTGGCAAAACGAGCCGTGCCGTGGTATTCGGACACGATGGGGCGCGTGAGCGGGTCCCAGGTGGCGAGCTTGGTGCCCGCCTTGACCACGTCGCCGTCACCCACCAGGATCGTGGCGCCATACGGCACCTTGTGGCGTTCGCGCTCGCGGTGATTGTCGTCGACCAGCACGATCTCGCCCGACCGCGACACCGCAATGCGGTCGCCCTTGCCATTGGTGAGATAGCGCAGACCGATGGCAAAACCGATGTTCCCGGCCGACTTGGTCTCGATCGAACTGGCCATCGCCGAACGCGACGCCGCACCACCGATGTGGAACGTACGCATCGTCAGCTGCGTGCCCGGCTCGCCGATGGACTGCGCCGCAATCACCCCGACTGCTTCGCCCTTGTTGACCAGCGAACCACGACCCAGATCGCGGCCGTAGCACTTGGCGCACAGACCGTGGCGCGTCTCGCAGGTCAGCGGCGTGCGGATCTTGATCTCGTCCACCCCCGCTTCGTCGAGCAGTTCGACCTGATGTTCATCCAGCAGCGTACCAGCCGGGATCAGGGTTTCCTGCGTCTCCGGATTGACGACGTCGGTCGCGGCCACGCGACCCAGGACGCGATCCTTCAGCGCCTCGACGACTTCGCCGCCTTCGACCAAAGCCTTCATCACGTAGCCGTGCGAGGTGCCGCAATCGTCTTCCGTGATGACCAGATCTTGCGTCACGTCTACCAGACGGCGCGTGAGGTAACCCGAGTTGGCAGTCTTCAGAGCCGTGTCGGCCAGACCCTTGCGGGCGCCGTGCGTGGAAATGAAGTACTGCAGCACGTTCAGACCTTCGCGGAAGTTCGCGGTGATCGGGGTCTCGATGATGGAGCCGTCCGGCTTGGCCATCAGACCGCGCATACCCGCCAACTGCCGAATCTGTGCGGCAGAACCCCGGGCGCCCGAGTCGGCCATCATGTAGATGGAATTGAACGACTCCTGGCGCGTGGTCTTGCCATGGCGATCGACGACCGGCTCGGTGGAGAGTTGCTCCATCATGGCCTTGCCGACGGAATCACCCGCCTTGCCCCAGATATCGACTACGTTGTTGTAGCGTTCTTGCGCCGTCACCAGACCCGACGAATACTGCTTGTCGATTTCCTTGACTTCGGCCGAAGCCTTGGCAAGGATGTCGGCTTTGGCATCCGGGACGATCATGTCGCCCATGGCGATCGACACCCCGGCGCGCGTCGCCAGACGGAAACCCGTCTTCATGAGTTTGTCGGCGAAGATCACCGTATCGCGCAAACCGCAGCGGCGGTACGACACGTTGATGAGCTTGGCGATTTCTTTCTTCTTCAGCGACTTGTTGAGCACGCTGAACGGCAACCCGTGCGGCAGGATCTCGGATAGCAACGCCCGACCCACCGTGGTCTGGAAGCGATGCAGTTCCATCTGCCATTCGCCATTCTCGTCCTTGGCGTATTCCGGCAAACGCGTCGTGATGCGCGTCTGCAGCTCGACTTCGTGGTTGTCGTAGGCACGCTGCACCTCGTCACGGTCGGTGAGGAACATGCCCTCGCCCTTGCCGTTGATGCGCTCGCGCGAGGCGTAGTACAGGCCCAGCACGATATCCTGCGACGGCACAATGGACGGCTCGCCGTTGGCGGGGAACAGCACGTTGTTGGACGCCAGCATCAGCGTACGGCACTCAAGCTGTGCTTCGAGCGACAGCGGCACGTGCACGGCCATCTGGTCACCGTCAAAGTCGGCGTTGAAGGCGGCGCACACCAGCGGGTGCAACTGAATGGCCTTGCCTTCGATCAGCAGCGGCTCGAATGCCTGAATGCCCAGACGGTGCAGCGTAGGCGCCCGGTTCAGCATGATCGGGTGTTCGCGGATCACGTCCTCGAGAATGTCCCAGACCACAGGCTCCTGGCTTTCGACCAGCTTCTTGGCTGCCTTGATCGTGGTGGCCAGCCCCATCAGTTCAAGCTTGTTGAAGATGAAGGGCTTGAAGAGTTCGAGCGCCATCAGCTTGGGCAGACCGCACTGGTGCAGGTTCAGGTACGGGCCCACGGTAATCACCGAACGCCCGGAGTAGTCGACGCGCTTGCCCAGCAGGTTCTGACGGAAACGACCGCTCTTGCCCTTGATCATGTCGGCCAGGGACTTGAGCTGGCGCTTGTTGGCACCCGTCATGGCCTTGCCGCGACGACCGTTGTCCAGCAGGGAATCGACGGCTTCCTGCAGCATGCGCTTTTCGTTGCGCAGGATGATGTCCGGAGCCTTGAGCTCCAGCAGGCGCTTGAGGCGATTGTTGCGGTTGATGACGCGGCGGTACAGATCGTTCAGATCGGACGTGGCAAAACGGCCCCCGTCGAGCGGCACCAGAGGGCGCAGATCGGGCGGCAGCACCGGCAGCACTTCCATGATCATCCAGTCGGGCTTGATACCAGACTTCTGGAAGCCTTCCAGCACTTTCAGGCGCTTGGAGATCTTCTTGATCTTGGCGTCGGAGCCGGTGGCCTTGAGCTCACCGCGCAGACGTTCGACCTCCTGGTTGATGTCGATGGTGCGCAGCAGTTCGCGCACGGCCTCGGCACCCATCAGGGCATGGAAATCGTCGCCGTATTCTTCGGTCTTGGCGAGGTAATCGTCGTCGGACATGATCTGACCGCGCTTGAGCGGCGTCATGCCCGGTTCGATCACGCACCAGGCTTCAAAATACAGCACGCGTTCGATGTCGCGCAGCGTCATGTCGAGCACCATGCCCAGACGTGACGGCAACGACTTCAGGAACCAGATGTGCGCCACCGGGCTGGCAAGCTCGATGTGGCCCATGCGCTCGCGGCGCACCTTGGCGACCGTGACTTCGACGCCGCACTTCTCGCAAATGACGCCACGATGCTTCAGGCGCTTGTATTTGCCGCACAGGCATTCGTAATCTTTGATCGGGCCAAAGATCTTGGCGCAGAACAGACCGTCGCGCTCGGGTTTGAAGGTGCGATAGTTGATCGTTTCAGGCTTGCGGACTTCGCCGTAAGACCAGGAGCGGATCTTCTCAGGCGAAGCAATACCGATGCGGATGGCATCGAACTGCTCGTCCTGAGAGACTTGCTTGAAGAGATCGAGTAGCGCTTTCATTATTTACGCTCCAGATCCATGTCCAGAGACAGGGATCGAATTTCCTTGACCAGCACGTTGAAGGATTCGGGCATGCCCGCATCGAGCACGTGATCGCCCTTGACGATGTTTTCATAGACCTTGGTACGGCCTGTGATGTCGTCGGACTTCACCGTCAGCATTTCTTGCAAGGTGTAGGCTGCGCCGTAGGCTTCCAGGGCCCAGACTTCCATCTCGCCGAAACGTTGGCCACCGAACTGCGCCTTGCCGCCCAGCGGTTGCTGGGTCACCAGGGAGTACGGACCCGTGGAGCGAGCGTGCATCTTGTCGTCCACCAAGTGGTGCAGCTTCAGGAAGTGCATGTAGCCCACCGTCACGGGACGCTCGAACTGCTCGCCCGTGCGACCATCCGTGAGCCAGGCCTGAGTGCGGCCGCTGGCCAGCTTCAGGCGCTTGGCCACGTCGTCCGGGTAGGCAAGCTCCAGCATGCCGGTGATGTCTTCTTCGGAAGCACCATCGAATACCGGGGTTGCCAGCGGAACACCCTTGCGCAGGTTATTGGCCAACACCAGGATTTCGTCGTCGGTCAGCTCGTCGAGGCGAATATGGCTGCCACGCGAGTTGTAGACGGTGTCCAGCATCTTGCGCACGGCCTTGATCTGGATGCCACGTTGCTCGTCGAGCATCTCGGCAATGCGCTGACCCAGACCGCGGGCCGCCCATCCCAGGTGGACTTCCAGCACCTGACCGATGTTCATCCGTGAAGGCACGCCCAGCGGATTGAGCACGATGTCCATGGGGGTGCCGTCAGCCATATGCGGCATGTCTTCCACGGGAGTAATGCGCGAGACCACACCCTTGTTGCCGTGACGGCCGGCCATCTTGTCGCCCGGCTGCAGGCGACGGCGCACGGCGATGTACACCTTGATCATCTTCAGCACGCCCGGCGGCAATTCGTCGCCCTGCGTCAGCTTCTTGCGCTTCTCTTCGAAGGCCAGGTCGAACTGATGGCGCTTCTGTTCCAGCGCATCCTTGACCTGCTCGAGCGCCACAGCGGCATCTTCGTCGGCCAGACGGACGTCGAACCACTGCCAGCGATCCAGCTCGTCGAGATAGGTACTGGTGATCTCGGTACCCTTGGCCAGCTTGCGCGGGCCCCCGTTGGCGACCTTGCCGATGAGCGTCTTGCGCAGACGATCGAAGGCGTCGTTTTCAACAATGCGCAGCTGGTCGTTCAAGTCCTGGCGATAGCGGCGCAGTTCTTCGTCGATGATGGACTGCGCGCGTTTGTCGCGCGTGATGCCTTCACGCGTGAAGACCTGCACGTCGATGACGGTACCGATCATGCCCGAGGGCACGCGCAAGGAGGTGTCCTTGACGTCGGAAGCCTTCTCGCCAAAGATCGCACGCAGCAGCTTCTCTTCCGGCGTCAGCTGCGACTCACCCTTCGGCGTCACCTTGCCGACCAGGATGTCACCCACCTTCACTTCCGCGCCGATGTACACAATGCCCGACTTGTCGAGGCGGTTCAGCGCCTGCTCGCCCACGTTCGGGATGTCGGCCGTGATTTCTTCCGGCCCGAGCTTGGTGTCGCGCGCCTGGCAGGTCAGTTCCTCG
>NZ_DASVGN010000012.1:0-47712 GCF_036379515.1 Castellaniella sp. | reverse complement strand
CCACGCTGGCCGATCGCCTGATCCAGCGTTGCGGTGGCTTGCAAGACCGTGAGATGTCCTCACAGGTTCTCGATTCCATGGATATCGAGCGTGAACGCGGCATCACCATCAAGGCGCAGACGGCATCCCTGCGCTATCAGGCGGCCGATGGCCAGGTCTACGAGCTCAACCTCATCGATACGCCGGGCCACGTCGACTTCTCCTACGAGGTGAGCCGCTCGCTGTCGGCCTGCGAGGGGGCGCTGCTGGTGGTGGATGCCTCGCAGGGCGTCGAGGCGCAGACGGTCGCCAACTGCTACACCGCCATCGAGCTCGGGGTCGAGGTGCTCCCCGTTCTCAACAAGATGGACTTGCCTTCGGCGGATCCGGATACGGTGGCCGCCGAGATCGAGGACGTCATCGGGGTGGATGCGTCGGGCGCCATCCTTGCGAGTGCCAAGACGGGGCAGGGAATCGACGAGATCCTCGAAGCCGTCGTGGCCCGTATCCCTCCGCCCAAGGGGGATCCCCAGGCGCCGCTGCAGGCGCTGATCATTGATTCGTGGTTCGACAACTACGTGGGCGTGGTGATGCTGGTGCGTGTCGTGAATGGCACCTTGCGCCCCAAAGACAAGATCCTGCTCATGGCGACGGGGGCGACGCACCTGTGCGAGCAGCTGGGCGTCTTCACGCCCAAGTCCCAGCCGCGCGACGTCCTGACGGCGGGCGAGGTCGGCTTCGTGATTGCGGGGGTCAAGGAGCTGCAGCACGCCAAGGTGGGCGATACCATGACGCTCGCCGCACGCCCTGCTGCCCGGGCGTTGCCGGGCTTCAAAGAGGTCAAGCCGCAGGTGTTCGCCGGGGTGTATCCGGTCGAGTCCAGCGCCTATGACCAGCTGCGCGACTCGCTCGAAAAGCTCGCGCTCAATGACGCGTCGCTCAAGTTCGAGCCCGAAGTCTCCCAGGCGCTGGGTTTCGGGTTCCGCTGCGGGTTCCTGGGGCTGCTGCACATGGACATCGTGCAAGAGCGGCTCGAGCGTGAATTCGACATGGACATCATCACCACGGCGCCTTCCGTGGTCTACGAGGTCCTGGACGGCAGCGGCACGGTATTGCGCGTGGACAGCCCCGCGCGGATGCCTGAAGTCGGCCAGATTCGCGAAATTCGCGAACCCGTCATGACGGTGACCTTGTTCATGCCGCAGGAATATGTGGGGCCGGTCATGGCGCTGTGCACCAACAAGCGCGGCGTGCAGCTCAACATGAGCTATCACGGTCGGCAGGTGCACCTGAGCTACGAGATCCCGCTGGCCGAGATCGTGCTGGATTTCTTCGATCGCCTGAAGTCCGTGTCCCGAGGCTACGCCTCCATGGATTACGAATTCAAGGAATACAGGGCAGCGGACGTGGTTCGGGTCGACCTGCTCATCAATGGTGATCGCGTCGACGCGCTATCCATGATCGTGCACCGCAGCAATGCGCGCACCCGCGGGCGGGACGTCGTCACGCGGATGCGCGGCCTGATCCCGCGCCAGATGTTCGACATTGCCATTCAGGCCGCCATCGGTGCCGAAGTGATCGCGCGCGAGAACGTCAAGGCGATGCGCAAGAACGTACTGGCCAAGTGTTATGGCGGCGACATCAGCCGCAAGAAAAAATTGCTCGAGAAACAAAAAGCCGGCAAGAAGCGTATGAAGCAGGTCGGCAATGTCGAAATCCCGCAGGAAGCTTTCCTCGCGGTGTTGCAGGTCGAGGACAAATAGGCGGACATCAACATGAGTTGGGATTTTGCACTGCTGTTGTTTGTGGCACTGATCGTCACGGGGGTAGTCTGGCTGCTCGACCGTTTTCATCTGCGTGGGCGGCGCCGTGAGCGGGCGCAGGCTGCAGCGCAGGCCTGCCGCAACAACGCGGCCGGCCTGGATGCTGCGGCACTGGATGCCGAGTGTTCCCAGGCCTACGAGAAAGCCCTGCGCGCGCCGTGGTGGGTGGAATACTGCGTCAGCTTCTTCCCGGTGATTCTGTTCGTGTTCGTGTTGCGTTCGTTCGTGGTGGAGCCCTTTCGCATCCCGTCGGGGTCCATGCTGCCTACGCTGGAAAACGGCGACATGATTCTTGTGAACAAGTTCGAGTACGGCATTCGCCTTCCGATCATCGACAAGAAAGTCATTCCCATTGGCGAGCCTCACCGGGGAGACGTGGTCGTGTTTCGCTATCCCGTCGACCCCAGCGTGGATTACATCAAGCGGGTGATCGGTCTGCCCGGCGATGTAGTGGAATACCGAAACAAGACGCTCACCATCAACGGGAACCTGGTTCCCCACGACCGTGATGGCGATTATTTCGAGCCCGATCGGGCTGCTTACGTGGGAGAATACCGCGAGCAGTTGGGGGCGGTGACGCACGAGATCCTGCTCAACTCCAACGCACCGCAGGATTTCGTCCCCATCACGCGCTTTCCCGACTTTCAGAACTGCACCTATCTGTCCGATGGCGTGCGCTGCAAGGTGCCGGCCGGGCATTACTTCATGATGGGCGACAACCGCGACAATAGTCTCGATAGCCGCTATTGGGGGTTCGTCCCGGATGCCAACATCGTCGGGCGGGCGTTCTTCATCTGGATGAACTTTGGCTCACCCAGTCGTATTGGCAGGTTCAAATAATGGCGGGGCTGGATTCTCTACAGGACAAACTGGGCTATCGGTTCCAGAATATGGGTCTGCTCGAGCAGGCTCTGACGCACCGCAGCCATGGCATGCCGCACAACGAGCGCCTGGAATTCCTAGGGGATTCCGTCCTGAACTTTGTCGTGTCGGCGTTGCTGTTTCGCGCGCACGACGAAATGGACGAGGGCGATCTGTCCCGGGTGCGCTCCAATCTGGTCAAACAGGCTGCATTGGCGGACATCGCCAAGACTCTTGCGCTCTCAGAGCTGTTGCGTTTGGGCGAAGGCGAACTGAAAAGCGGTGGTTTTCGTCGTCCCTCCATTCTGGCGGATGCGGTAGAAGCCATTCTGGGGGCCTTGTATCTGGATGGCGGCTTTTCTGAAGTCAGCGCAACCATCGAGCGGCTGTATCAGCCCATCCTCGCGCATATTGACGTTCGCACCTTTGGCAAGGATGCCAAGACACTTCTGCAAGAGCTGGTGCAAGGTCGTGGTCTCGCCTTGCCGCAGTATGCCGTCCTGGCTACCCGGGGGGCCGCCCATAATCAGACCTTCGACGTGGTCTGTGAGGTCGCCCCGTTGCAGATCCGCGAGCAGGCCTCGGGCAGCAGCCGGCGAGCTGCCGAGCAGACGGCCGCAGCGCAGGCCATTGCCGTCATCGAGGCGTTGGGGCCGACGCGCCATCAGGGTCGACGGCACCATCGACCCGCGCAACTCAGCCTGCCGGTGGCTGTGCCCCAGGAGAAAAAATGACAGTCACTCGCTGCGGTTTCGTGGCATTGGTGGGGCGTCCCAACGTCGGCAAGTCCACCCTGAGCAACGCATTGGTCGGAGCCAAGCTGTCTATCGTGTCGCGCAAGGCGCAAACCACGCGCCATCGCATCCATGGGGTCCTCACACGGGGCCATGACCAGTTCATTTTCGTGGATACCCCGGGCTTTCAGACGCGGCATGGCGGCGCCATGAATCGCATGATGAACCGTGTCGTCACTCAGGCGCTGGCCGAGGTCGACGTGGTGGTTCACGTGGTCGAAGCAGGCAAATGGTCGGCAGGCGATGCCGCCGTGCTGCCACTGCTACCGACCCAGCGACCGGTGGTTCTCGCAGTCAACAAGATTGATGCGCTCAAGAACAAGAACGAGCTGTTCGCGTACGTGACGCGGCTCACCCACGAGTTCTCGTATGCGGCCGTGGTCCCCGTCAGCGCTCAGCGTGATACCCAGCTCGACGTGCTGGTCGACGAGATTGCCCTGCATTTGCCCGAGGCCGAGCACCTGTTCGAGGAAGATACCCTGACGGACCGGCCTGTGCGCTTCCTGGCGGCCGAACTGGTCCGGGAGAAGATCTTCCGCCTGGTAGGCGACGAGCTGCCCTATGCTTGCACGGTGGTGATCGAGCAATGGGAAGAAACCGAGGCCGGTGTCCGGGTCGCTGCGTGCGTGATCGTCGAACGTGAAAGCCATCGGCCGATTCTATTGGGCGCGGGTGGGCAACACATGAAGCGTATCGCCACCGAGGCGCGCCAGGACATGATCAAGCTGCTCGATAAACCTGTGCATCTGGACGTCTACATCAAGGTGCGCAAGGGGTGGTCGGATCGCGAAGCAGCGCTGCGCGATCTGGGCTATGAGTAAGCGCAGCCAGCGTGTACAAGAGGCCAGAGGCTATGTATTGCATACCAGCCCCTGGCGAGAAACATCCCTGATTGTCCAGGCGTTCACGCGCGATCATGGCCGAGTCGCCCTGGTGGCCAAGGGCGCCAAGCGTCCTTACTCGGCGCTGCGTCCTGTTCTGGTGGGGTTTCAGCCGCTGTGGCTGTCCTGGACGGGCGATGCCGAGGTGCATACCCTGACGCGGGCCGAGGCCGGCCCTGTGCGTTTGCTGCGGGGGCGTGCGTTGATGTCCGCGTGGTACATGAACGAGCTGATCTTGCGACTGCTGGCACAAGAGGATTCGCATCCTGGTGTGTTCGACGCCTACGAAGTTTCGTTGGACGTGCTGGCAGGGCCCAGGAACGGCCCGCAGGCCGCCGTGTTGCGTCGGTTCGAATGGCAGTTGCTCGAACAGGTGGGCTATGGCGTCGAGGCTGCCATGCCCGACTTTGAAGATTCGGCGTCTGAGCCAGAAGTGCGCCAGGCGCTACGAGAGCGCCTGGATCAGCTGCTGGACGTGCCGCTACGGACACGCCAGGTCTTGATGGACTTGCAGAAATATTGAGCGGTAGTCAGTCGCGGTTGCCGCCAAAGATGCCCAGCAACATCAGCAGGTTGGTGAAGATGTTGTAGAGGTCAAGATACACCGCGAGCGTGGCCGTGATGTAGTTGGTTTCACCTCCTTGCACGACGCGCTGCAGGTCGACCAGCAAGAAGACCGAGAAGATTCCGATGGCCAGCACCGACAGCGTGAGCATCAGGGCCGGAATTTGCAGGAACATGTTGGCCAGCATGGCCACTACCAGCAGAACCACCCCGATGAAGAGGAATTTCTGCAGGTGGGTGAAGTCACGCTTGCTGGTCGTGGCGACGGAGGCCATGACACCGAAAACCGCCGCCGTGCCGCCAAAGGCCAGCATGATGAGCTGCGAGCCGTTGGACAGGCCCATGACCATGCCCAGCAGGCGCGACAGCATCAGGCCCATGAAGAACGTGAAGCCCAGCAGCAGCACGACTCCCATGGAGTTGTTCTTATTGCGTTCGACCAGGAACATCAGGCCGAAAGCCCCCAGCAGGAACACCACTGTGCTGGTGCCAGGGTTGGTGGCCATGGCCTGGCCCGCACCAAAGTGCATGCCGACTGCCGCGCCCAGCACGGTGGGGATCAGCGACAGCGTGAGCAGCCAATAGGTGTTGCGCAGCACACGGTTGCGCGCCACGATGGACGAGGCCTCATAGGCACCGTCTTGAGGAAGAGTGTGACGAAGATCAGACATTGTGATTTCCTGTCTTGGTATGTCCTGGCAAGAGTCAATCCTAACACGTCACCATCTTACAGTAAGCTGAATGATGGTGTCCATGAAGGGGTGAAGTGGTATGACGCATTCATGCCGCTGTCAGTTTTGACCGTCGTAGCGGGCAGAGGTTCCAGAAGCAGGCTGGATACGTGCACTCATTCCTGCGTGCTCAGCCTGTGCCCGTGCACGTCGTGACCGGCCTGCTGGTAGGCCATCCAGCGAGCGCGGGCAGCCTGGACATCGGCCTCGTGGCCTGAGACGATTTCGAGCACGCGGGCGAATCGTTCTACCCCCGGTGGGCAGGCCAGGTCCAGGTTGAGCAGCCAGGCGCTGGCGTCTACGTCGTGCAGCGCAGAGGCCTCGTCGACCAGAAGAACCGGAGCCAGCGGGGCGAGCGGATCGGTGGACGGCACGTGCGGGATGAAGCTTGCAGGATCGAATTCCCAGAGCAGCGTATCGAAGCGCCGCAAGCGACGAGCATCCGTGCAGTACACCATCAGCCCATGCCCTGCCTCGATATGGCGGGCTGTCGTGCGGCAGGCCATGCGCAGGCGGTGCGTGGCACCGTAGGCAAAATCGATGCGGCTCATGCGGGGAGATGTTCGAGCAGGTATTGCATCAGCAAGGGCACCGGGCGTCCTGTGGCACCTTTTTGGCTCCCGGATCGCCAGGCGGTGCCCGCGATGTCGAGGTGAGCCCAGCGGTAGAGGGGCGTGAAGCGTGACAGAAAGCAGGCCGCCGTGATGGCGCCTGCCGGACGACCACCGATATTGGCCGTATCGGCAAAATTGGATTTCAGCAGCTCTTGATAGTCGTCTTCCAGGGGTAGGCGCCAGGCAGGGTCCAGCGCTTCGCGTCCGGCGGCCAGCAGCTCGGCAGCGAGGGTGTCGTCCTGGGTGAACAGACCGCTATTGACGTGGCCCAGCGCGACCACGCAGGCGCCCGTGAGCGTCGCCATGTCGATCACCACAGCTGGCTTGAAGCGTTCCGCGTAGGTCAGGGCGTCGCACAGAATGAGGCGGCCTTCGGCGTCCGTGTTCAGAATTTCGATGGTCTTGCCCGAAAGGCTGGTGACGACGTCCCCCGGCTTGTTGGCGGTTCCGCTGGGCAGATTCTCGCAACTGGGGATGATGCCGATGACTTCCCGGGGAAGGTTCAGTTCGGCCACGGCTCGCAACGTGCCCAGCACACTGGCAGCTCCGCACATGTCGTATTTCATTTCGTCCATGGCGGCGGCTGGCTTGATGGAGATCCCGCCCGCGTCAAAGGTGACCCCCTTGCCCACCAGCACGATGGGTTTTGTCTTGCGCGCGGCTGCTGCGTCGGGGGTGTACCGCAGCACGATGAACGCGGGGGGCTCCGCCGAACCCTTGGCGACCGATAGAAAGGACCCCATTTTCAGCGCCTCGATCTTTTTCTGGTCGAGGACTTCAGCCTTCAGTGTTTTGAACTCGCGCGCCAGCGCCTTGGCCGCCTGACCCAGATAGGTGGGGGTGCATACGTTGGCCGGCAGATCGCCCAGCAGGCGTGCAAAATTCGTGCCTTTGCCAATCGCCGCTCCCTGGTCCAGCCCGGTGCGGGTGTTTGCCGCCTGGGCGCGGGGCACGTGCAGCGTGAGCGTGTTCCATGTCCGTGACGGTTTGCGCGTGCTCAGCGTGTGGTCGTATTGGTAGCTCTCGGTCATGGCCGTGCGGGCGATGAGTCGGGCGCGCTGTGTCGCGTCCGCATCAGGGCAGGGCAAGGCGCACAGCGTGCTGATCGCCGATTGTGCATTCGTGGACAGACAGACCTTGGCCAGCGCCTGGTGCGCTCGGACCAGCGTGCTGGCCTGGTAAGCGTCGGGTCGCCCAAGGCCGAGTAAAATCACTTTGTCGGCCGTGATGCCTTCAGGCTTGTGCAGCGTGAGACTTTGGCCGACGGCCCCATCGAAATCCGCCTTGGCGATGCGGCGCAGTGTGCCGCCGCAGGCCGCGTCCAGGGCTTCGGCTGCGGCGCTCAGCGTCCCGTCGCTGAAGACGCCCGCCGCCAGTACCTGCGTCTTGAGCGCAGCCAAAGAAGAAGCGGTCGTTGTGCTAAATTTCATGGGTTTTCCTTTCGTCTGCGGTGAGCTCATCGAGATGAACGGTCCATTATTCCGCATTTTCCATGTCCCTGTTCAAGCGCGCCGTCGTTTCTGAGATTACAAGCCACGCGGGCATTGTGTTCTCGACCTTGCTGGTCGTGTGGCTGAGCGTACTCATCGTGCGGCTGCTGGGGCAGGCTGCGACGGGCGACATCGGGGCCAACGTGGTGTTGGGGCTGGCCGTGTTCTCGAGTATTACGGCCTTGCCTGTCATCCTGGCCGTCTCGCTGTTCATTGCGGTGCTCACGACGGTGACCCGCAGCTACCGCGAGTCCGAGATGTCGGTCTGGTTCGCCAGCGGGCTGTCCTTGTATCAGTGGCTACGGCCTGTGATGCAATTTGCCCTGCCGGTCGCCGCCGTCGTGGCTGTGTTGACGTTGTTTGCCTCGCCGTGGTCATACGGGCAGATTGCCGAGTACCGTCAACGGTTTGAGCAGCGCTCGGATCTTTCCCGTATCACTACCGGCCAATTCATCGAAACAGATGATGGGAAGCGCGTCTTCTTCGCCGAAGCACCCAAGCGCAAGGGCGATGAACTGGGGCAGGTGATTGCACGCGTCATCGAGCCCGATTGGCTGAGTGTCATTACGGCCGACAGTGCCTCGATTGAGACAGAAGCCAATGGTGATCGCTTCGTTGTGCTGGGGCCGGGGCACCGCTACGATCTGAAGCCCGGCACTCCCGAGGTCCGCCTGCTGGATTTCGATCGTTACGGGATCCGCATTGAGAGCCGCACCAGTCCCAGTGCGATCGAGGCCTCGCGTCGAGAGGCCCTGCAAGAGGTGAAGGCTCGGCCTACAGTCGAGCTGCTGCGCAGTGGCGACCGCGAATCCATGTCGCAGCTGATGTGGCGGATCGCCTTTCCCTTGGCTGTTCTGAATCTTGCGTTCATCGCCTTGCCGTTGGGTGCGGTCAATCCCCGTCTGGGGAGGTCTGGCGATTTGCTGGTGGCGGGGCTGATTGCGCTGCTCTACATGAACCTCATCAACCTGTCTCGCGGCTGGATTCTGAACGGCTCGCTGTCGTTCGGCCTGGGCGTCTGGCTGGTTCATGCGGCCTTCCTGGGGGTGGGGCTCTTCATGCTGTGGCGCCGTACCCGGGTGGCTCGCCCCCGTCGTCGAAAAGCCAGGCCTGCCTGAGTGGGCGCGTTGTCGCGCGCTGCTCTGCGTGATCGTCCGGTGGGTGACAAATTTTTTTCAGTGTTGAGACTACACTGAGGCATGTGCCGCGACTTCTGTGCTCGTCGTGGCTTTTACACCCAAAAACAATACTTCCCATGGATGAACAGGAGACTTGAATGAGTGAAATACCGCGCGTTCCGCTGCTGATAGGTGGCAAGCTGGTCCAATCCAAGACCAAAGAGTGGCGCGACGTCATCAACCCGGCCACGCAGGAAGTCATCGGGCGCGTGCCGTTTGCCACGCCCGACGAACTCAACGAAGCCGTGGCCAATTCGGCCGAGGCCTTCAAGACCTGGCGCAATGTCAGCCAGGCCAAGCGCCAGCAGGTGATGATCAACCTGGCGCGGCTGCTGCGCGAGAACGCCACCAAAATTGCCGAGGTCATGTCGCACGAGCATGGCAAGACCGTCCCGGATGCCGAGGGTGAAGTCGGACGCGGCATCGAGGCCGTGGAACACGCCATCTCGGTGAACACCTTGCAGTTGGGCGAGTACGCCGAGAACGCGGCTACCGGCATCGACGTGTATTCCATCATTCAACCGCTGGGCGTGTGCGCCGGCATCACGGCCTTCAATTTTCCGGTGATGCTGCCCTGCTGGATGTTCCCGGTCGCCGTGACGGTGGGCAACACTTTTGTGCTCAAGCCTTCCGAACAAGACCCTACTGCCGCGCTGATGCTGGCTCAGCTGGCGCTCGAAGCCGGCCTGCCCCCCGGGGTGCTGAACGTCGTGCACGGCGGGCCTGAGACTGCCAATGCGTTATGCGATCACGCCGACGTCAAGGCCGTGTCCTTCATCGGGTCTTCTCGAGTGGGCGCGCATATCTATGAGCGCGCCTCGGCGGCCGGCAAGCGTTGCCAGGCCATGATGGGCGCCAAGAACCACAGCGTGATCATGCCGGACGCCGATCGCGAGGCGGCACTCAATTCCATGCTCGGAGCGGCGTTTGGAGCGGCGGGCGAGCGCTGCATGGCCATCTCGGTTCTGGTGCTCGTGGGCGAAGCACAGAAATGGTTGCCTGACTTCGTCGAACGGGCCAAGAAGCTCAAGGTCAACGTCGGCACTGACCGTAAGGCCGATTTGGGCCCGCTGGTGTCGCAGCGCGCCAAAGAGCGCGTGGTGGGCCTCATCCAAAAGGGAGTGGACGAAGGCGCTGATCTGGTGCTCGATGGCCGCGGCATCAGCGTGGCCGGGTACGAAAAGGGCAACTTTGTGGGGCCGACCATCTTCAGCAAGGTCAAGGGCGACATGACGATCTACCACGAAGAAATCTTCGGGCCGGTGCTGTCGGTCGTGCTGGTCGATACGCTGGAAGAAGCCGTCGATTTCATCAATGGCAATCCCAATGGCAACGGCACGTCCATCTTCACGCAAGATGGCAGCGCGGCGCGCTACTTTCAGAACAATATCGGTGTCGGGCAGGTGGGTATCAATATCCCCATTCCGGTGCCGGTGGCGTGGTTCAGCTTCACGGGGTCACGTGCGTCCAAGCTCGGCGACCTGGGGCCGAACGGCAGGCAGGCGGTGTACTTCTGGACGCAGACCAAGACCGTTACGGCGCGTTGGTCGGCGCATCATCGCGAAGTCAACACCACCATTGCCATGAAGTGACGCGTTCGTTCTTCCACGCAAGCTGCAAAGGCCATGGCTCGCAAGGGTCGTGGCCTTTTTGTACAGCCTTTTGAGGCCTTTTCGTGATGGATGCGGCCTTGCGCCGCACTGTGTCATATAGTTTGACGTGAACTAAATAAATATCTATAAGTTATATTAAATAGCATCTATATTCCATATAATCAGGGTTCGATAAGGACCCATCGATGAACCTGCAGCAATTCCGATTTGTTCGTGAAACGATCCGGCACCATTTCAATCTGACGGATGCCGCTCGGTCGCTCTATACCTCGCAGCCGGGGGTCTCGAAGGCCATCATCGAGTTCGAAGACGAACTGGGCATCAAGATCTTTGAACGCCACGGCAAGCGCCTGAAAGGCCTCACCAAGCCAGGACAGGCCGTATCCGTCGTCATAGACCGCATCATGCGCGAGGTCGACAACCTTAAAAAAGTCAGCGACGAATTCGCGCAACGTGACGAAGGCGCGCTGGTAATTGGCTGCACCCACACACAGGCGCGGTATCTTCTGCCGCGCGTCATCCCGGCGTTTCGGGCCCGCTTTCCCAAGGTGCATGTATCCTTGGCCGAGGGCAATCCCGAACACCTGGCCCGCCTGGTCCTGCAGGAACAGGCCGATCTGGCCATTGCTACTGAAACCTTGGCCGAGACCTCCGGCTTGGTCGCCCTGCCGGTCTATACCTGGGAACACACCTTGGTCGTGCCCCCCGATCATCCTCTGACCAGCCTGACTTCCAGCGCGGCGCGCAGTCTGTCCCTGGAGCACCTGGCCCGCTATCCCATCGTCACTTATGATCGCGCTTTTTCAGGGCGTCGCGCCATCGATGCCGCGTTTCAGGCGGCAGGCATCACGCCCGACATCGTGCTCGAGGCGATCGACGCCGACGTGGTCAAGACCTACGCCGACATGGGACTGGGGATAGGCATTATCGCCGGGGTTGCTTTCGATCCACGACGTGACAAGACCCTGGTCGGGCTGCCGGCTGGGCACCTGTTTGGCAAGCACGTGACCAGCGTGGCGATCAAACGGGGGGTGTTTCTGCGCGATTACGTATACACCTTGCTCGAGATGCTGGCACCCGAGCTCTCGCGCGACGTCGTGGCAAAAGCCATTGCGCAGCCCGCGCCCGCCGTGCGGGACGTGGCTTGAGCGATTTTGGGCGCTCAGCGGCCTCAGACCCCTAGATAGGCGCGCTTGAGTTCGGGGTCTTCAATCAGGTCTTTGGCAACGCCTTCGCGTACGATGTGGCCGGTGTCGAGCACATAGGCCCGGTCAGCTGCAGCGAGTGCCAAATGGATGTCCTGCTCGACCAGCAGGACGGTCACGCCCTGATTGCGGATAGTGGCCAGATTTTCCATCAGCTGGTCCACGATGATGGGTGCCAGTCCCAGGCTCATTTCGTCAACCAGCAGCAGCGTAGGTTTTGCCATCATGGCGCGTGCCATGGCGCACATCTGCTGCTCGCCGCCCGACATGCTGCCCGCCAGCTGCTTGCGGCGCTCTGCCATGCGGGGAAACTCGGCGTACACCTTTTCCAGATCCTGGCGAATCTGTGCCTTGTCGCTGCGCCGATAAGCGCCCATGAGCAGGTTGTCCTGCACGGACATGCGCGGAAAGAGCTGGCGACCTTCGGGGAGCTGCACCACTCCTTTACGGAAGATGTCATCGGGTGTGCAGCCTACCAGGGATTGCCCGGCCAGGGTGATGGTCCCCGACTGGATCGGCAGCAGACCCGAGAGCGTGCGCAGCAGGGTGGTCTTGCCGGCGCCGTTACTGCCTACCAGAGCCAGGAACTCGGCCTTGCGGACTTCGAGTGTGATGTCGTGCAGGACGTTGACCAGGCCGTAGCCCGCTGACAGGTTGCGGATCTGCAGCAGGGGTTCTTGTGTTGCTTGGGCGGTGCTCATGAACGCTTTTTCCCGAGATAGGCCTCTACCACGCGGCTGTCGGAGAGCACGCTGTCGGGTGCGCCGTCAGCGATCTTCTCGCCGTGGTGCAGCACCATGATGCGGTCGGACAGGTTGCGGATTGCCTTGATGACGTGTTCGATCACGATGATGCTGATGCCGGTGTCGCGGACCTTGCGGATGATGTCGATGACTTCGTCGATCTCGACGAGATTCAGACCAGCCATGACTTCGTCGCACAGCAGCACGCGTGGTTGCATGGCCAGCGCTTTGGCGAGTTCCAGACGCTTGCGGTCGGGGCCGCCCAGGTCTTCGGCGCGGTGATCGACATGCTTGCCCAGACCCACGAAGTTCAGGCATTCGCGTGCGCTTTCGCGCGCCAGTGCCAGCTTGGACTGCCCTTGGCCGCGCCCGAAGAGGGCACCGACTGCGACGTTGTCCAGCACCGAGAGCCCCGGGAATGGCTGCATGATCTGAAACGTGCGGCCTATGCCCAGGCGTGCTCGGCGGAACGCGGCCACGCGATCGATGCGTCGCCCGTCGAACCAGACTTCGCCTTCGGTGGGCGTCAGGGTACCGCTCAGCAGGCTGATGAGGGTGGTCTTGCCGGCGCCGTTGGGGCCGATGAAGCCCAGGATTTCGCCCTGGGCCAATGAAAAGCTGACGTCATGCACGGCCACCAGACCGGCGAAGCGGCGCGTCAGCTGGCGGGCTTCCAGAATGGGACTCATATGCGGTGCATCCGAACGTTTTCGACGAAGTAGTGCCAGCCGGTGCGGCGGAAACGCCGTACGACGTCCGCCAGGCCGCGCGGCATCAAGACCACTGCCACCACGATGACGACGCCGAAGAACAGGCCGGCAATGCTGGTCACTTCGCTGGACAGAAGTTCAGAGATGGCGGACAGGATGAACGACCCGACGATAGGCCCGAGGATGGTGCCCGGCCCGCCAAAGACGGCCATGATGATCATCTTGACGTTGAGCGTGATGTCGAAGGCGCTTTCCGGATCAAGGAAAGTGATCCAATAGGCGTGGATGCCGCCTGCCAGCGCGCTGAAAACACCCGCCAGGACGAAGGCGAGGACCTTGTAGCGCGTGGTGTCCACCCCCATGACCACGGCGCCTTCCTCGTTTTCGCGGATGGCGATCAGGCCAAAGCCAAAGCGGCTGCGCGTCAGCCACCAGATCGTCAGGGTTGCGAACACCAGCAGGATGAGCGAGAGTTCGTAGAACATGCGGTCGTTGTTCAGCGGCGGCAGCACCAGCCCGATGTTTTCGCCAGCCAGTGGCACGTTGGACACGATTGCGGCCATGATCTGCGCCAAGGCCAGGGTGGCAATGGCAAAGTAGTGGCCCTTCAGGCGCAGGACGGGGAACCCCAGCAGCAGCGCGAAGGCGACGGCCAGCGCCACGCCAAAGAGCATTCCGGTGGCGAAAGGAAGCTGCCATTGCACCATGGCGATGCCTACGCCGTAGGCACCCAACCCGTAGAAGACGGAATTGCCGAAGGAGGGGTACCCGGTGTACCCGCCGATGATGTTCCAGCCCTGCGCCAGAACGGCGAGCAGCAGGGTGCTGATGCCGAACTGAACCATGGTATCCGTGCCGTAATAGGGCAGGAACGCCAGGGCGATCAGCACCAGGATGATGAGAGGAATGCGCAGCGCCTTCATGCGGTTCTCCCGAGAATGCCCGTGGGCCGCACGATCAGCACCAGGATCAGGACGCCAAAGCTTGCGACGTCAGCGTAGGTCGGACCGATGTACAGCGTGGTCAAGGACTCGATGAGACCCAGGATAAGGCCGCCGACGATCACCCCCAGGGGGGTGTCCAGGCCGCCGATGATGGCGATGGCGAAGGACTTCGCAGTCAAGGTGGCACCAATGTAAGGATTGATTTGTGAGACGGTGCCGTACAGCCCGCCGGCGGCGCCCGCCAGGGCCAGGCCCAGGCCGAAGGTCACGGCATACAGGTGGCGGGGTTCAACGCCATAGAGGCGTGCTGCAGACAGGTTCTGGGCGGTTGCCCGGATGGCTCTCCCCAGGCGCGTGTGCAGCAGGAAGTACCACATGACCAGGGTCAGCAGAATTGCCATGGCGCAGGCGGCCAGGCGGACCAGCGGAATCGTGATGCCCAGTACCGTGGTGTTTTGCCCCGAGTAGCTGGGATTGATGGTGCGGAAATCGGCCGAGAAGACCAGCTGCGCCAGATAGGTCAGCACGACTTCCAGGCCAAAGGTGATCAGCAGCGTGTTGAACATGGGCGCGCGCACGATCAGATTGAGAATGCCCCGTTGGATGGCATAGCCCAGAATGAACATCACGACGGCAGTGAGTGGCAACCCGAGGAAGGGGTCCAGCCCCCACCAATGAAAGGTGTACCAAGAGATATAGGCGCCCAGCATGATGAAGGCGCCGTGGGCCAGGTTGACGATGTTGAGCACCCCCCAGACCAAGGCCAGGCCGAGCGCCACGATGGCGTACAGCCCGCCCTGCAGGATGCCGTTGACAAGTACTTGTAGCAGAAGGTCCAAGGGGGGGTCTCCGAGTCAGGCGATCAGCGTTTGGCCCAGTCGGGCATCGGGTACTTGGGTTGGTGCAGGAACTTGCTGCCATCGAACACCGCAACCGGCTTGCCGTCCTGAACTTGAATTACGGTCTGATCCAGGTGAATCTGACCGTTTTCAGCGAACTTGATGTGGCCATACAGGCTGTCAAAGTCGCTGGCTGCGAGTGCAGTACGCACGGCCTTGGGGTCCAGCGTTCCGGCCTTTTCGATGGCCTTCACGATTGCTTCGACGTCGGCCACGCCCGAAGCAGCGTGGTAGTCAGGCTCGTAGCGGTACTGGGCACCCCAGGTTTTGGCGAACTGGGCGGCATCGCCAAACCATTCGTCTTTCTGGGATTCGTTGGGCAACCAGGCCGTCATGCCAAACGCGTAGTCTGCGTCCTTGCCCAGGGCCTTGCGGAAGTCTTCGCTGGGAACCCCCACGGTGAACGAGTAGAACTTCGGCGAAACGTCCAGGCTCTTGGCCTGGCGGATAAAGTTCAGGATTTCGGTTTCGTGGCCCGCGACCAGGACGGCGTCAGCTTGCTTGGACTTGATTTGCGACAGCAAGGTATTGAAGTCGCTGGCGTTCGAGCTGTAGCGTTCGTCCAGCACGGTGTTCAGGTTCGCATCCTTCAGCATGGGACGGGTGCCCTTGGCAACCGAGACGTCAAAGGAGTCGTCTGCGTACAGCAGCGCAACCTTGGCGGGCTCAGGCTTGAGCTGCTTGAACATCTTGATGGTGCTGCCAAAGTAATCGCTGGCAGGTGCGAGCGTGCCAAATACGTATTTGAAGCCGCGCGAGAAGATCTGGTCCGAAGCACCACCACCTTGAACCATGGGGATCTGATACTTTTCAGACACGGCGGAATCGGCCAGTGCAAAATTGCTGGCGAACGGTCCGAGGAGGAAGTTCACCTTGTCCTGCGAAACCAGTTGCGTGTATTGACGCACGCTCAGGTTGACGTCGGACTGGTTGTCATACAGCTTGAGCGCCAGCGTGTATTTTTTTCCGCCAACTGTTACGCCGCCTTTGCGGTTGATCTGGTCGACGGCGAGCTGGTAGGCGTCGCGGTAGTAACGCCCGGTGTTGGCGATGGGGCCGGTGAGCTGAACAGAAGCGCCCAGAACGATCTGGTTGTTGGCTGCTTGTGCAGAGGTGCTCAGACCCAGGCCCAAAGCCAAAGTCAGCGCCGCCAGCGGCAGCCCGTGCCGTAGTGCGATATGCATGGAGAAGTCTCCTGAGGGTAGTCTTGTGCGCCGTATTGTGCTCTTTGTCACATAACAACAGGCTGAATATCAACTTACAAATAGTTGAATTATGTCTTGATCTTTTAGTGATCTTCGGCTTTCGCACCGATGAAATCGGCCTTTCTGGTTCGAAAAGTCCGCTTTCGAGCGTAGATGACCCCCGTGCTTTGATACAAGAAGTCGGGTCTTCCCCTAGTTTTTTGCCAGGGCTGACTGCCTGTTGCCTGAAGGCTCAGGAAAACCCCACTTTTAATATTGATTGTATAAATGAGAACGATTATTATTAACTAATCAAAGAACATGCCGCAGGAGATTTCGTATGGCACAGACCCCCGTCAACGCACTGATCGTTGGTGCCGATCGTCTGGGCAACATCCCGGCGCTCTTGCGCGGTCGCAATATCGCGATCGCACATCACATCAGCGGTCGCGAGCCCGGGCATCAGAAAAAGGTGGCATCTCTTCCGTCCGGGACGCAGCTGGTCATTTTGCTGACTGATTTTTTGGGGCACAACGTCATGAAGACGTTTCGCGCTGCTGCACAAAAAGACGGGATCCGGGTTCTGGTCTGCCGCCGCTCGGTTTGCAGCATGCAGCAGGCATTGGATCAATGCGGGTATTGCGCAAGCTGCCCCAGGCGGCAGATGGGGACTGCGCTTTTGCCCGCCTGAACGAGCAAAAGCACGGTTTTACCGCTTTGCCGTCGTCTTGACGACGTGGGGCACTTTCAGGCGCCGGGCGCCGTTGTAACGCTTGCGCCAGTAGGCCATGTCCATGTCATCCACGCGGATGGACGCCCCTGTGCGGGGAGCATGCACGAACTTGTGATCACCCACGTAGATGCCCACGTGGGAATAGCGCCGCCCCAGGGTATTGAAGAACACCAGGTCGCCGCGTTTGAGATCGTCGCGCGGAACCGAAACGCCTTCGTGCGCCTGGCCACGTGCCGAGCGTGGTAGCTTCAGCCCCAGTGATTTCTCGGCCGCGTAGGCCACGAGCCCGCTGCAATCGAACCCTTCTTTGGGAGTATCGCCGCCGAAGCGGTACTTGACGCCCAGGAACCGCATGGCGGTTGAAACCATGGTCTTGGAGCCTGGCGTAGAGGTAGGAAGATCGCTGGTGGAGTAGTTGACGTCGACATCCAGACTTTTGCCGTCGTCGAGCCATGCGCCAAGGGGGTCAGACTGGGTTCTTGCGAGATAACTGTCGCGCAGCACATGGTCCAGCGTATCGTTGGCATCGGCTGTCGTCGTCTGGCGCGGCTGGGTTGCACAACCCGCCAGCGCCATCATGCCGGTACAGAGCAGGATTTTCAGTAAGCGAGAAGGAGAGAGTCGTGTCGATAGGGCGGCGAGGAGATGTGGCGGTGGCATGGGCTGTAGTTTTTCTCATCAGCGCTCCTGTCCGAACCAGTCTCTTGTGATGCTAAAGACGCAAAAAATTCTTGCAGATCCCAGGGCTCAACGCCTGGGAAGAAGGACAAACAGAAACACGGGTTGGAAGATGAATTGCATACCCGCCCTGCGGGCAACCGCTAGAGTTTATTCGATCAATCTGTTGCGGACAAGCCAAAATCCGGGGCTGTTACGTAACAGCATTTGGCACTTGTCAGGTCAACGTCAGAATAGAAATCGAATTTTCGCGTAAATTCCGCCGGAATGCCCGTCCTGCGGGCCACAGGAAGAATTCATGTCAGATGAAAGGAACGGCGCTTCGGCCCTGCGGCCAGGGGTGGGACGGCGCGAGGTCTGGTCGTGGGCCATGTATGACTTCGCGAACTCGAGCTATACCACCGTGGTGCTGACCACGGTATTCAATGCCTACTTTGTGGGGGTGGTCGCGGCAGGACAAAGCTGGGCGACGCTGGCGTTGACCGGGGCTTTGTCCTTCTCTTATCTATTGGTCATGCTCTTCATGCCGGGGTTGGGTGCTCGGGCGGACGCGCGGGCAGGACACAGAAAGCTGCTGTATTCCAGCACAGTGGGATGCGTGGTGGGGACCGCCATCCTTGCCAGCGTGGCACCGGGCAATATTGCCTGGGCGTTGGTCTGGCTGGCGTTTTCCAACGTCTGCTATTGCGTGGGAGAGTCTACCGTGGCCGCATTCCTGCCCGGCCTGGCGCGGCCGGAGGCCATGGGGCGCGTGTCCGGTTGGGGCTGGAGCTTTGGCTACTGCGGGGGCATGCTGGCATTGGGCTTGTCCTTGTGGATTGCCGCCTGGGGCGGGACACACGGCTTGCCGGCCGCGCGTTATGTACCCTGGATCATGTTGCTGACGGCAGGCTTTTTTGCCATCGCGGCCTTGCCTTCCTTTTTGTGGCTGCGCGAGCCGGGCTCCGGGAGCACTGCGTCTACCGTGGCCTTGCTCACGCAACTGCGCCGTGCCTGGCATGAGACTCGGCGCGACTTCCCGGATTTTCGCCGCCTGCTCATGTGCATTGCCTGTTACCAGGCCGGGATCACCGTGGTGATCACGCTGGCCTCGGTGTATGCCACCGAGGTCATGGGTTTCAGCATGCAGCAGACCATGCTCCTGGTCTTTCTGGTGAACATCGGTGCCGCCATCGGGGCGTTCTGCTTTGGGTATGTGGAAGACCGGATCGGCCACAAGCGGGCCCTGGCGTTCACTTTGCTGGGGTGGATTGTCATGATTCTGCTGGCCGCATTGGGACGCTCCTTGGCCGTGTTCTGGGCTGCCGCAACCTTGGCCGGCCTGTGCATGGGCACCAGCCAGAGCGCTGCACGGGCCATGGTGGGTGTGCTTGCGCCTCAGCGCCGGCCTGCCGAATTCTTTGCCTTGTGGACTTTTGCGGTCCAGCTATCGGCTGTGGTGGGGCCTTTGAGCTATGGGCTGCTGGTCTGGGGAACTCACGGTGATCATCGGCTCGCGCTTCTGGTGACCGGGCTGTTCTTCGTGGCGGGTCTCGTTGTGCTCGCCCGGGTGAATTTCGAGCGGGGTATTCAGGCGCGTGACGCCGGCGGCAGTGCGCAGAATGTGTCCTGATTTGTCAGTATCGAGTAAGTCTCGTGAAGTACGGTGGCAGCCAGACCCATACAACACAATGCAGTTCAACAACAATCAGGAGTGAGTGATGGCGAAGGAGATTGAATCTGTTCTGGTAGAGAACCGCGTGTTTCCGCCCCCGGCAGAGCTCGTGAAGCAGGCCAACATATCAGGCATGGCGGCCTACCAGGCCTTGTGCGACGAAGCCCGGCGTGACCCAGATGCCTTCTGGGCCCGCCTGGGCAAAGAATACCTGGTCTGGAACAAGCCCTTCACTCGGGTCGTGGATGATTCCAACAAGCCGTTCTATCGATTTTTCCCGGATGGCGAGATCAACATCTCGGCCAATTGCCTCGACAAGCACATGGGCACGCCAGTCGAGAATCAAACGGCAGTGATCTTCGAGGCGGATGACGGTGCCGTCACCAAGGTGACCTATAAAGAGCTGCTTGCCCGGGTGTCGCAGTTTGCCAATGCCATCAAGGCGTTGGGCTACAAGAAGGGTGACCGGGCTGTCATCTACATGCCCATGTCCATCGAAGCTGTGGTGGCCATGCAGGCGTGCGCGCGGCTGGGCGTAATTCACTCTGTGGTGTTTGGCGGGTTCTCGTCCAAGAGCATTCACGAACGTACGGTCGACGTGGGTGCGACGCTCATCATCACGGCGGACGCCCAGATGCGCGGCGGCAAGGCCGTGGCCTTGAAGAACGCCGTCGATGAAGCCATCGCCATGGGCGGTTGCGAAGCGGTGAGCAAGGTCATCACCTACAAGCGTGCGGGCACCAACGTCCAGTGGCATCCCGAGCGCGACCTGTGGTGGCACGACGCGATCCAGGGACAGTCCACACAGTGTGCACCGGTGGCGGTCGAAGCCGATCACCCGCTCTTCATTCTGTACACGTCTGGCTCTACCGGTAAGCCCAAGGGCGTGCAGCATTCGAGTGCCGGCTACCTGCTCTGGTCTCTTCTGACCATGAAATGGTCCTTCGATTCGAAACACAGCGACGTCTTCTGGTGCACGGCCGACGTAGGCTGGGTGACGGGGCATTCGTATGTCACCTACGGCCCGATGGCTGCGGGTGTCACTCAGGTGATCTTCGAAGGCGTCCCAACGTATCCCGATGCCAGCCGCTTCTGGAAGATGATTCAGGCGCACAAGGTCAGTATTTTCTATACGGCGCCGACGGCGATCCGCGCGCTCGCCAAGCTGTGCGAGGCCGACCCCAAGACGCATCCCAAGGCGTTCGATCTGAGCACCTTGCGCATCATTGGTTCGGTGGGCGAGCCCATCAACCCTGAAGCCTGGGTCTGGTATTACAAGAACGTGGGCCGCGAACGCTGCCCGGTGATCGACACATGGTGGCAGACTGAAACCGGTGCCAGCATGATCACACCGCTGCCGGGCGTAACGCCGCTCAAGCCCGGTTCGTGCACCTTGCCGCTGCCCGGCATCGACGCGGCCATCGTCGACGAAACGGGCGAAGAAGTCGAGAAAGGCAAGGGCGGGTTCCTGGTGATCCGTCGCCCATGGCCGTCCATGATCCGTACCGTCTGGGGCGACCCCGAGCGTTTCAAGAAGACGTACTTCCCGCCGGAACTCAAGGGCTATTACCTGGCGGGCGACGGTGCACAACGCGACAAAGATGGCTACTTCTGGATCATGGGGCGCATCGACGACGTGCTGAACGTGTCCGGGCACCGCCTGGGCACCATGGAAGTCGAGTCCGCTCTGGTGGCCAACGAACTGGTCGCCGAGGCGGCTGTGGTGGGGCGCCCCGATGACACGACGGGCGAGGCCATCGTGGCCTTTGTGGTGCTTAACGGGGCACTTCCCAGCGGTGCCGAGGCCGACAAGGTTGCCAAGCAGTTGCGCGATTGGGTCGCCAAAGAAATCGGCCCCATTGCCAAGCCGCGCGACATCCGCTTTGGCGAAAACCTGCCCAAGACGCGCTCGGGCAAGATCATGCGGCGCCTGCTGCGCTCGGTGGCCAAGGGTGAAGCCATTACCCAGGACGTGACCACGCTCGAAAACCCCGGCATTCTGGAGCAGCTCGCACAGGTCCGATAAGCAAAACCAATGCACGCCTTCCCTGAACATTTGTTCGCGGAAGGCGTTTTTGTTTTTTGCGCGGCCCTTCTCTTTCATGACAAGGGCCTCGAGCGTTTGGGCGCCGGCCTCCCTGGAAATGGCTATCATGGGAGAGCGGGGTGAGTGAGGGGCTCATGCAGCCCGGCATCAAAACCCTGAATTCCATTCACATCCAGTTTGGAGCACAAGAGGGAATAGAGACATGACAGATACCAAGGTTCGTGAGGACGCAGGCGCTGCCAACGAGGCGCAGATTGCCGTGTATTGGCAAGAAGAGCAGTATTTTCAGCCGCCGCAGTCCTTCATCGATCAAGCCAACGTGCGTGATCCGGACATCCGCAAGCGATTTGGCGAAGAAAATTTCCCCGAATGCTATCGGGAATACGGCGACATGCTCAGCTGGTACCATCCATACGGTCAAGTGCTGGACACCAGCAATCCGCCGTTCTGGAAGTGGTTCGTGGGCGGCAAGATCAACGCGTGCTACAACTGCGTCGACCGACACTTGGTCAAATACCGCAACAAGGCCGCCTTCATTTTCGTGAGCGAAGTCGAAGACGAACCTCCGATCGCAATGACCTACCAAGAGCTGTACGTGCGCGTCAACGAAATGGCCGCATTGCTCAAGGACTACTGCGGCCTGAAGGCGGGCGATCGCGTCACGCTGCACCTGCCCATGACACTCGATCTGCCCATCACCATGCTGGCGTGCGCGCGGTTGGGCATCATCCATTCGCAGGTGTTTGGCGGGTTCTCCGGCAAGTCTGCCGGCCAGCGTATCCAGGATTCCGGCAGCCGCTATCTGATTACCTGTGATGCCTATTGGCGTTCCGGGCATCTCATCGACCATAAAGAAAAAGCCGACATTGCGGTTCAGGAAGCAGCTGATCTGGGGCAGAAGGTCGACAAAGTCCTGGTGTGGCAGCGCTACCCGGGCAAGTACAGCGCGGCAACGCCCATGGTCGAAGGCCGCGACGTGTTCGTCAACGACGTCCTCAGGCAATACCGCGGTCAGCGGGTCGAGCCGGCCGTCATGGATGCCGACGCGCCGCTCTTCCTGATGTATTCCAGTGGCACGACGGGCAAGCCCAAGGGCTGCCAGCACCGTACGGCAGGCTATCTGGCCTACGTCACGGGCACGTCCAAGTACGTGCAGGACATCCACCCGGAAGACACCTATTGGTGCATGGCCGACATCGGCTGGATCACTGGGCACTCGTATATCGTGTACGGGCCGCTGGCGCTGGCGGCCACCAGCGTGGTGTACGAAGGCGTCCCTACGTATCCGGATATCGAACGGCCGTGGCGCATTGCCGATCAGTTGGGGGTGAACATCTTCCACACCTCGCCGACCGCCGTGCGTGCCTTGCGTCGTTCAGGGCCGGACGTCCCCATCAAGGGACCGCAGCATTTCAAGCACATGACGACCGTGGGCGAGCCTATCGAGCCGAATGCCTGGCGTTGGTACTATGACCAGATCGGCAAGGGCCAGGCCGTCATCTGTGACACCTGGTGGCAGACGGAAAACGGTGGCTTCCTGTGCAGCACGCTGCCTGCGCTGGACGCCATGAAACCAGGCAGTGCAGGGCCGGCACTACCTGGCATCTATCCGGTGATTTACGACGATGATGGCAAGGAACTGCCTCGGGGTTCGAACCGTGCGGGCAACATGTGCATCCGCAACCCCTGGCCGGGCATCATCCAGACGATCTGGGGTGACGACAAGCGTTTCGTAAAGACGTACTACGAGCGTTACTGCAAGAACCCCAAGAGCACCGATTGGCGTGATTGGCCCTATATGTCGGGCGACGGCGCCATGGAGGCAGAAGACGGCTACTTCCGTATCCTGGGGCGCATCGACGACGTGATCAATGTGTCGGGCCACAGACTGGGCACCAAAGAAATCGAATCCGCCTGCCTCACCGTGCCCGATGTGGCCGAAGCGGCCGTGGTGGCCGTCAACGACGAGATCAAGGGCAAGGTGCCCGAGGTCTACGTGTCGCTGGCTGTCGGTTCCAAAGCCAGTTCGGATGCCATCGTCAAGGCCGTGAATCAGGCCTGCGAGGATATCATCGGCAAGATCGCCAAACCCAGTCGTGTCCATGTGGTGCCGGACATGCCCAAGACCCGGTCGGGCAAGATCATGCGCCGGGTGCTGGCATCGATTTCAAACGGCCGCGACGTGGGGGATGTGACCACGCTGGCCAACGCCGCCGTGGTGGAAGAGATCCGCAAGCAGGTGCAAGGCTGATCAGGTAAAGGCCGGGCACCCGTGCCCGGCGGTGGATTCATTGTTGTGGAGTGTCAAGATGACTGAGGTCGTCAAAACCGAGGAAACCGAGCTTCTGGCCGTCGCGCAGGCCGTGCGCGAGGCCTGCATCCAGGCTGCACTGGACGGCCACGAACAGGCGGGGTTGAGCGGCCTGTGCGCCGAAGGCCGCTGGGAGCTGGCTATCGACTACGTCCGCTCGCTGGACCTGAAGAAGGTGCTCAAGACCTTGCCCTGAGCGCAACAATGGGGTTCAGAGAACCCCATTGTTGCCTACATCCCGTTGTACACCGGCCCTTCGCCGCCTTGTGGCGTGACCCACACGATGTTCTGTGTGGGGTCTTTGATGTCGCAGGTCTTGCAGTGGACGCAGTTCTGCGCATTGATCTGCAGTCGGTCTTCGCCTGAATCAGTTTTTACGTATTCGTACACGCCTGCCGGGCAAAAGCGCGCTTCGGGCCCGGCGTATTTTGCAAGGTTCACCGACACAGGGACCGCGGCATCCTTGAGGGTCAGGTGCACCGGTTCGTTTTCGTCGTGATGGGTGTTCGAAATGAACACGGAGCTCAACTTGTCGAAGGTGAGCTTGCCGTCGGGCTTAGGGTACTGGATGCGTTTGCAGGCCGAAGCTGGCTGCAGGCAGGCGTGGTCGGGTTTGTGGTGGTGCAGCGTCCAGGGCATCTTGCCTTTGAGCAGCCACTGTTCCACGCCCGTCATGAGCGTGCCGATCGTGCGCCCCTTCTTGAACCACTGCTTGAAGTTGCGCGATTTGTTCAGTTCGGCGTGCAGCCACGAACCTTCGAAGGCTGCCGGGTAGGCAGTGAGTTCGTCGTGACTGCGCCCGGCCACCAGTGCGTCGAAAGCGGCTTCTGCCGCCAGGGCCCCGGTCTTGATGGCCGAGTGGCTGCCCTTGATGCGCGAGGCGTTGAGCACCCCTGCCTCGCAGCCCACGAGCACGCCCCCTGGAAAACACATCTTGGGCAGGGATAGCAGCCCCCCTGCCGTCAGCGAGCGAGCGCCGTAGGCAAGGCGTTTGCCCCCCTCGAAGGTGCTGCGAATGGCAGGGTGGGTCTTGTAGCGCTGAAATTCTTCGAACGGAGACAGCCACGGGTTGGCGTAATCCAGGCCCACGACCAGGCCGACCGCCACCAGGTTTTCACCCAGGTGGTACAGAAACGAGCCGCCGTACGTGTCGGCATCCAGCGGCCAGCCGGCGGTGTGTGTCACCAGGCCGGGGTGCGCCTGGGCAGGGTTGACCTCCCAGAGTTCCTTGACGCCGATGGCGTAGCTTTGCGGATCACGGCCCGCGTCCAGGCGGAACTTTTCAATGAGGGCGCGCCCCAGGTGACCCCGTGAACCTTCCGCAAAAATGGTATAGCGCCCGAGGAGTTCCATGCCCGGCTGGTAAGCGTCCGTGTGGCTGCCGTCGCGGGCAACTCCCATGTCGCCCGTGAGTACGCCTCGCACGGCACCGGCCTCGTCAAAGAGCACTTCAGCCGCTGCGAACCCCGGAAAGACGTCGACGCCCAGGGCCTCGGCCTGCTCGCCCAGCCAGCGCGTCACGTGACCCAGGCGCACCACGTAGTTGCCGTGGTTCTTGAAGCAGTCGGGCAGCAGCCATGCCGGGGTTTGACGTGAGCTCGTTTCGGTCAGGAATAGAAAGCGGTCGTCGCTCACGGGGATCGTGAGCGGGGCACCGCGTTCCTTCCAGTCGGGGATGAGTTCGGTGAGCGCGCGCGGGTCCATGACACAGCCCGACAGAATATGTGCGCCGATTTCAGAGGCCTTTTCCAGCACGCAAACGCTCAGATCCTGCCCACGCTCGGCACAGAGTTGTTTGAGGCGAATGGCCGCCGACAGCCCGGCTGGGCCTCCACCGACGACGACGACGTCGTATTCCATGGATTCGCGTTCAGTCATGGGCAGAGGGCTCCGGGGGGTGAAAGTAGGGGGTGAGCAGCCGGCGAACGCGCTGGATCAAGCGTGTGGTTCGCTTCTGGCGTGACGGCCCATTGTAGGGCAGAACATCGTTTTGCCTTGTTTCTTATACTGAAATGGTCGGTTCACAGAAGGCACATTTATGGATGGTGATGCTCAGACTTTCGAAGTTCCTGAGGGAGTCTTTCAGGTTCGGCAAGAGGTTCGCTGGGGTGATCTGGATGCATTGCATCACGTCAACAACACGGTGTATTTCCGTTATTTCGAAGAAGCTCGGGTCCAGTTGTTCACGGCCCTGGACGGGACCGCCTTTGCGCGCCGTCCGGTCGTCCTGGCGCAGGCATCATGTGATTTTCTCATACCGCTGTTGTATCCTGCCAGTATTGTCGTGGGCCTGAAATTGGTTCGTGTCGGGCGCAGCAGCCTCGAGCTTGAGTGCTGGATTGCTGATCCTGCTGACGTCACCAAGGTCTATGCCCGTGGGCGCAGTGTACTGGTCTGTATCGACGAGCACACTCACCGTTCCGTGGCATGGCCTCCAGAGCAGCTTCAGGTTTTGCAGCGCTGCTTTTCTGCATGACAGGGGCCTGCCCTGCAGCCGTTCCGGCTGCGGCGCTGGTTGCCAGGATTCTGGGTTGATTTGTCTTGAAGGAAACGTCGTATGGATAAAGTCTTTAAATCTGCGGCCGACGCCTTGCGTGGTGTCGTGGCCGACGGCCAGATGATTGCCGTGGGCGGGTTTGGCCTGTGTGGCATCCCGGAGGCGCTGATTGCTGCGCTGCGAGATTCAGGAGTGCACAACCTGACCTGCATCAGCAACAATGCCGGGGTCGATGATTTTGGCCTGGGCAAGCTGCTGGGCACGCGCCAGATCAAGAAAATGATCGCCTCTTATGTCGGCGAAAACAAAGAGTTCGAGCGCCAATTTCTGGCTGGTGAACTCGAACTCGAATTTACACCGCAAGGCACTCTGGCCGAAAAACTGCGTGCTGGCGGAGCCGGCATCCCGGCATTCTTCACGGCAACCGGCGTGGGGACCGTCGTGGCCGAAGGTAAAGAATCCCGTGAATTCGACGGGCGCACGTACCTGATGGAACGCTCGCTGGTCCCCGACGTGTCTCTGGTCAAGGCCTGGAAGGCCGATCACAGCGGCAATCTGGTGTTTCGCCGCACCGCCCGCAATTTCAACCCCAACGTCGCCATGGCAGGTCGCATCACGATCGCCGAGGTCGAAGCAGTCGTGCCGACGGGGGCGTTCGATCCCGATGAAATCCATCTGCCGGGTATTTTCGTGCACCGCGTGGTCTTGAATGCGCACCCCGAAAAGCGCATCGAACAACGTACGATCCGTAACGCATAAGGAGCACCACGATGGCATGGACTCGTGAACAAATGGCCGAGCGTGCGGCCAAAGAATTGAAAGACGGCTTTTACGTCAACCTGGGCATCGGTTTGCCCACCATGGTGGCCAACTATGTGCCCAAGGGCATCGAAGTCTGGCTGCAATCCGAGAACGGCTTGCTGGGCATTGGCCCGTTCCCGACAGAAAAAGAAATCGATGCGGACCTGATCAACGCCGGCAAGCAGACGGTGACGACGCTGCCGGGCTCGTCCATTTTTGCGTCGGCAGACTCGTTCGCCATGATTCGGGGCGGCAAGATCAATATTGCCATTCTGGGCGCCATGCAGGTGTCCGAAAAAGGCGACCTCGCCAACTGGATGATTCCGGGCAAGAAGGTCAAGGGCATGGGCGGTGCCATGGACCTGGTGGCCGGGGTGGGCAAGGTGGTGGTGCTCATGGAACACGTGGCCCGCGCAAAAGATGGCACTGAAAGCCTGAAACTGCTCCCCGACTGCACTCTGCCCCTGACGGGGGTGGGCGTGGTGGATCTGGTGATCACCGACCTGGGGGTCATGGAAGTCGCTAAGGACCATCTGAAGCTGCTGGAACTGGCTCCGGGCGTCACGGTCGACGAGATCAAGTCCAAGACCACCGCCAAGCTGGACGTTTCGGCACTGGCCTGATCCCTGTCAGAACTTTCGAAGGAAGCATACATGACATCCCTGGCAACGGCGGCAGAGCGTGTTGCGGCTTTGCGCGCCCAATTGAGCCAGGCGGGCCTCGCGGCCTGCTGGGTACCGACGGCAGATCCTCATTTGTCGGAGTACCTTCCCGAACACTGGATGGCGCGGGTCTGGCTCACAGGGTTCGATGGCTCTGCCGGGGGGGCTCTGATCACGGCGGATTTTGCTGGCCTGTGGACTGACAGCCGTTACTGGGTGCAGGCCGAGCACCAATTGCAGGGGTCAGGCGTCACGTTGATGCGCGCGGGAGCTCCCGATGTTCCCGACGTGCTCGCCTGGATGAGATCTCATCTGCCCGCCGGTTCGCGGGTTGCAGTCGACGGCCGGGTCCTGGATTGTGCGACGGCTCATCGCTGGCACGTGGCGTTTCCGGGGGCACGGCTCGAACTGGTGCTGGATCGAGATCCGGTCGGAGCAATCTGGTCTGATCGCCCCGCATTGCCGGCGGCGCCCGTGTTCGAACACCTGCCGCCTCATGCATGCCGCACCCGTGCCGGTAATCTGGCGGCGGTGCGCGATGCCATGCGCTTGCATGGGGCCACTTTGCACTTGCTGTCTTCCCTGGACGACATCGCCTGGCTGCTGAACTTGCGGGGCTCCGACGTCAATCACAACCCGGTCTTTCTTTCGCATGCCCTGGTGGGATTCGACCAGGTCCGGCTCTACGTGGCAGCAGGCAAGGTGGCTGCTCCGCTGGAAGCCAGGCTGGCACTCGATGGCGTGGTGCTGCGCGACTATTCTGCGTTGGCGGACGACCTGGCGGCGCTGTCCGCAGATACCGTCTTGCTGGTGGACCCGGCTCGCGTCACGGCCGGCACGCTGGCGCACGCCAGCCACGCACGCCTGGTCGAGGCCATGAACCCCTCGCAGTTGCTCAAATCGATCAAGACCACGGCCGAGGCACAGAATATCCGTGAGGCGATGGCCCAGGACGGCGCTGCGCTGTGCGAATTCTTTGCCTGGTTCGAAGAGGCCATGGAGGCGGGGCAATCCGTGTCCGAACTGGATGTGGATACCCATATTACGGCGGCGCGGGCGCGTCGTCCGGGGTTCGTCAGCACCAGCTTTGCCACCATTGCGGCGTTCAATGCGAATGGCGCGATGCCGCACTATCAGGCCACCCCAAAGTCCTTTGCGCAGATTCACGGCGATGGCCTGCTGCTCATCGACTCTGGCGGACAGTATCTGGGGGGCACCACCGATATTACGCGGGTCGTGCCGGTCGGGGAACCTTCAGAGGCGCAGAAGACCGATTTCACCACCGTGCTGCGGGGTCACATCGATCTTGCCATGGCCCGGTTTCCGGTGGGCACGCCGTCCTCGGTGCTGGATACCTTGGCGCGCATGCCCTTGTGGCAGCGAGGCCTGGATTACGGCCATGGCACAGGCCACGGGGTCGGGTATTTTCTTAATGTTCACGAAGGCCCGCAGTCGATTTCCGTGCGCGGCCACGCCCGTCCGCACCAGGAAATGCTGGCCGGCATGCTCACGTCCAATGAGCCCGGCCTGTATCGACCCGGGCAGTGGGGTATCCGCATCGAAAGTCTGGTGCTTGCCGTCCCTGATGGCCATACCGAATTCGATGACTTTCTGGCCTTCGAAACCGTGACGCTGTGTCCAATCGACACGCGTTGCATCGTGCGCGAACAACTGACGCCCGGGCAGCTTGAATGGCTCAACGGGTACCACGCTCGCGTCCGCGCTGGCTTGTTGCCTCTGGTCACAGGGACCGCACAGCGCTGGCTGATGGCGCGGACCGAACCGTTATAATCCAAATTTCCTGCTTTGCCCGGTGCTCCCGGGCGCTCATCCGACATGACCAAGTACGTAATCGTCACAGGGGGGGTAGTGTCCTCCCTGGGCAAGGGCATTGCTGCGGCGTCGCTCGCTGCAATTCTGGAATCCCGCGGGCTGCGGGTCACCATGCTGAAGCTCGATCCCTACATCAATGTAGACCCGGGCACCATGAGTCCCTTTCAGCATGGCGAGGTCTTCGTCACCGAGGACGGTGCCGAGACGGATCTGGACTTGGGCCACTACGAGCGCTTCGTGTCGACCAAGATGCACAAGGTCAATAACTTCACGACTGGGCAGATCTATGAATCGGTCCTGCGCAAAGAGCGGCGGGGCGATTATCTGGGCAAGACCGTTCAGGTCATTCCGCACATCACCAACGAAATCCAGGATTTCATCGCGCGTGGCGCCAAGGCGGCCTGGAATGGCCAGGCCGACATCGCCATGGTCGAGATCGGCGGCACGGTGGGCGACATTGAATCCTTGCCGTTCCTCGAAGCCGTACGCCAGATGAGCCTGCGGCTGGGCCGCAACCAGTGCGCGTTCGTGCACCTCACGCTGGTGCCCTACATTGCCTCGGCGGGCGAACTCAAGACCAAGCCCACGCAACACTCGGTCCAGAAACTGCGCGAGATCGGCATTTATCCCAATGCGCTGTTGTGCCGCGCCGACCGTCCGGTCCCTGACGAAGAGCGCGCCAAGATTTCGTTGTTTTCGAATGTCCCGCTCGATGCTGTGATCTCGGTGTCGGATGCCGACAGCATTTACAAGATTCCGGCCATGCTGCATGCGCAGGGGCTGGACAACATCGTGTGCGATGCGCTGGCCATCACGCCGCCTCCGGCGGACCTCACCGTCTGGGATCGCCTGGTCCACGACCTTGAACACCCGCGGGCCACCGTGACCGTTGGCATGGTGGGCAAGTACGTGGATCTCACCGAGTCGTACAAGTCGCTGTCAGAAGCCTTGATCCACGCGGGTATCCATACGCATTCCCACGTCAACATCCAGTATATTGATTCTGAAGACATCGAGAAGAACGGCACGGCGGGCCTTGCCGGGTTGGACGCCATCCTGGTGCCGGGCGGCTTCGGCAAGCGCGGCACCGAGGGCAAGATCAAGGCCATCCAGTACGCGCGCGAAAACGGCATTCCCTATCTGGGTATCTGCCTGGGCATGCAGCTTGCGGTGGTCGAGTTCGCCCGGCACGTGGCTGGACTGGGCGGAGCCAACAGCACGGAATTCGACCCATCTGCGGCGCATCCCGTGGTGGCACTCATCACCGAATGGCAGGATCGCGAAGGCAGGGTCGAGCGCCGCGATGATTCCTCCGATCTGGGCGGCACCATGCGCAAGGGGGCCCAGCGTTGTCCCGTCAAGCCTGGGACCCGTGCGCATGACATCTATGGCGACGAAGTCAACGAACGCCATCGTCACCGCTACGAAGTCAACAACGTCTACGTCAACCGCCTGGAACAGGCCGGCATGGTGATCAGTGCGCGCACGCCCACCGAGAACCTGCCCGAGATCATGGAAATCCCGAGCCATCCGTGGTTCATGGGGGTCCAGTTCCACCCCGAGTTCACCTCGACGCCGCGTGACGGTCATCCCCTGTTCACGAGCTTTGTGCAGGCTGCACTGGCACGGCAGCAGCGACAAGCGGCCGCCTCCTGAAGGTGCGTGGCCGCGATCAATGAGCCCATGAGGCAGGAGTCCAGCATGCAACTCTGTAATTTTCAGGTGGGGCTGGACCAGCCTCTGTTCGTGATCGCGGGGCCCTGCGTCATCGAGTCGCGCGAGCTGGCGTTCGAGACGGCCGGACTGCTGCACGAAATGACGCAGTCGCTCGGGATTCCCTTCATCTACAAGAGCTCGTTCGACAAAGCCAATCGCAGTTCCGAGACGTCTTTTCGGGGCCCTGGCATGGATCAGGGGCTCGCTATTCTCGAAGACGTGCGCAAGACCTTTGGCGTGCCCGTGCTGACTGACGTGCACGAAGCCGGGCAGGCGCGCGAGGTGGCGGCAGTGGTCGATGTGCTGCAGACGCCTGCGTTTCTGTGCCGCCAGACGGACTTCATTCATGCCTGCGCGGCGACGCTCAAGCCCGTGAACATCAAGAAGGGTCAGTTCCTGGCCCCTGAAGACATGATTCAGGTGGTGGCCAAGGCGCGCGCGGCCGCCATTGCTGCAGGCGGGGATGGCCAGAACATTCTTGTGTGCGAGCGCGGCGCTTCGTTTGGTTACCATAACCTGGTGTCGGACATGCGCTCGCTGGCTATCTTGCGCGATACCCTCTGCCCTGTAGTGTTCGATGCCACCCACTCGGTGCAATTGCCCGGCGGGCAGGGCACACGGTCAGGCGGGCAGCGCGAATTCGTGCCGGTGCTGGCGCGTGCCGCCGTGGCGGTGGGGGTGGCCGGGGTGTTCATGGAAACCCACCCGGACCCGGACAAGGCGCTGTCGGATGGTCCCAATGCCGTGCCGCTTGCGCAGATGCGGGCACTCCTCGAAAGCCTTTCGGCCATCGATCATTGTGTCAAGGGCAGTGGCGTCCTCGATCGCTCCCTCTGAAACCCGGGCGCTTCAGCTGTTAGACTGAGAAAACTCCATCGGTACAATACTGGGGTTTCGTTCCCCACCACCACAGGCAGGACTGTCAGACCATGAGTGCAATCGTAGACATCATCGGGCGTGAGATTCTGGATTCACGCGGCAACCCCACCGTGGAGTGCGACGTGCTCCTGGAATCAGGTGCCATGGGCCGTGCAGCTGTGCCGTCCGGAGCCTCGACAGGTTCGCGCGAGGCCATCGAGCTGCGGGATGGCGACAAATCGCGCTACCAGGGCAAAGGCGTCCTGAAGGCGGTGGAACACGTCAATACCGAAATCTCCGAGGCGCTCATGGGGCTGGATGCCCAGGAGCAGGCTTTCATCGATCGTACGCTGATCGACCTCGACGGCACCGAAGACAAGAGCCGGTTGGGGGCCAATGCCATCCTGGCGGCCAGCATGGCGATGGCCCGTGCGGCGGCCGACGATGCGGGTTTGTCGCTCTATCGCTACTTTGGAGGCAGCGGCCCCATGCAGATGCCGGTGCCCATGATGAACGTCATCAATGGTGGCGCGCATGCCAACAACACGCTGGACCTGCAGGAATTCATGATCCTGCCGGTGGGCGCCAGCAGTTTCCGCGAAGCCCTGCGCATGGGCGCTGAAATTTTCCATACGCTCAAGAAGATCATTGGCAAGGCCGGCATGTCCACCGCCGTGGGCGACGAAGGCGGGTTTGCCCCCAACGTGGCCAACCACGAGGCCGCCATCGAGCTCATCCTGAAGGCGATTGCCGAGGCGGGCTACGAGGCAGGCACGCAGGTGCTGCTGGGGCTGGATTGCGCCAGCTCCGAGTTCTACCGCGATGGTCAGTATCATCTGGCGGGTGAGGGCGGCATTTCGCTCAATTCGCGTGACTTTGCCAACTTGCTGGCATCGTGGTGCGACAAATATCCGATCGTCTCGATCGAAGACGGCATGGCTGAGGGCGATTGGGATGGCTGGAAGCTGCTCACCGAAGAATTGGGGCGCAAGGTGCAACTGGTGGGCGACGACCTGTTCGTCACCAACACCAAGATCCTGAAAAAAGGCATCGACCAGGGAATTGCCAATTCCATCCTCATCAAGGTCAACCAGATCGGTACGCTGACCGAGACCTTCGCCGCCATCGAAATGGCCAAGCGCGCGGGTTATACCGCCATTATTTCCCACCGCTCGGGTGAAACCGAAGACTCGACCATCGCCGACATCGCCGTCGGCACCGCCGCCACCCAGATCAAGACCGGGTCCCTGTGCCGTTCCGATCGCATCGCCAAGTACAACCAGCTGCTGCGGATCGAACGCATGCTCGGTGCGCAAGCGCGTTATCCCGGCATCACGGCGTTCCCGGTGGAACTGGATTGATATTCGATCCCTTCATCTTGTCGTTCTGGTGCGGTCTGGAGCACTATGCGCCTACAGCATTGTCGGGGGCGCCACGGATCAATCGATGTTGAGTCAACGCAGATTGCTGGTCATTGCCTTGATCGGGTTGCTGGCGGCGCTGCAGTATCGTCTCTGGTTGGGTGATGGTGGGATGTTGCCTCGCCACCGCCTGCAGGTTGCCGTCGACCAGGCCACCCGCCAGGACGATGCGCTCGGCAAGCGGAATTCGGCGCTGCAGGCCGAGGTTGATGATCTCGGCAAGGGTGGCCAGGCCATCGAGGCTCGTGCACGGAGCGAGTTGGGTATGATCCGCAATGGCGAAACCTTCTACCTCGTCGTCCAGCGCAATTAACCACTAGCGCTTCGGCGTGACCAAATCTCCTCGTTATTGGGCGGTACTGCCCTCTGCCGGCGAAGGGAGCCGCATGAGGCTGGGCCGTCCCAAGCAGTATCTGCCTCTGGCGGGCCTGTCCATGCTGGAATGGAGCGTGACGCCATTCCTGCAAGCTGAATGGATCGATGGCGTGGTGCTGGTACTGCCGCGCGGCGATACCGAGTTCGCCCGGCTGCCGATTGCCCGCCACCCCAAGATCGTGCCGCTGACCGGCGGCACCGCGCGCATGGATTCGGTACTGATCGGCCTGACCGCAGTCGCCGAACTGAGCGCCGGGTTGGGCGCCCCGGTACAGGTTCTGATCCACGATGCAGCCCGTCCCTGCGTCACGGTCGACGACATTGAACGTTTGTGCGACGAGGCTGATGATGAGCACGGTGGTTTGCTGGCCATGCCGTTGAACGAAATACTCAAACGCGAAAACCGCGAACGCGCGACAGCAACGCTGGACAGCACCGCACTGTGGCGCGCACAAAGTCCGCAGATCTTCCGTCTTGACCTGCTGCGCGCTGCGCTGCAAAAGTGCAACGGCCGGGGGGACAAGTTTGTCGATGAGGCTGCGGTGATGGAGGCGGCCGGCTATCGACCGCGCTTGATCAAGGGCCGCGAGAGCAACGTGAAAGTGACCTATCCGGAGGATGTTCCGCTGGCCGAGTTCTGGCTGTCGCGCGCTGCCTACCTGCGTTGATTGGTACCGCCGCCCTGGGTGCGCAGCAGCACGTAGGCGGCACCGGTACCGCCATCGTGCGGGCGAGCGGCGCAGAACGCCAGCACATCCTTCCGGCGACGTAGCCAGCCGTCCAGCAGGCTGCGGATGACCGGCCCGGTATTGGGCGAACCCAGGCCCTTGCCGTGAATGATGCGGACACAGCGCAGGTCGCGGTTTTGGCAATCGGCCAGGAATCCGGCGACTGCGTGATAGGCCCGGTCGCGGTTGTAACCATGCAGGTCGAGTTCCGCGCCGATGCGATAACCGCCGCGACGCAACCGCCGCCAGACCGAATCCTGGATGCCGTCGCCGCGGTAGGCGAGAGCGTCAACGCTGTCGACCGGATCGGGCTCGAACGGGCCGCGCCACAGTTCGTCAAGCACCGCCTGTTCATCGGCTTCGAGACTGCGCGGGCGGGTAGTTGGTCTGGCCGTCTGCGTTGAAACGCGGCTGGTTGGTGGATGCCGCCGCACTTCCGCCATTGCCGCGCGGAAAATCTCCAGTTCTTCAGGTGGCAGCGGCTGCTTCATGCGCGCATGATAGCGCGCATGCCGTTAAACTTTGCGCTTGCAGGAAACCCATTCCCCGATGCGCATACTCCTTTCCAACGATGACGGCTGCATGGCCCCCGGCCTGCGCTGCCTGGCTGATTGCCTACGCGACAAACACGCGCTGTCGATCGTGGCTCCCGATCGTAACCGCAGCGGCGCGTCCAACTCGCTGACGTTGCTCAGCCCCCTGCGTGTACAGCGTCACGCCGACGGGACCTGGTGCGTTGACGGTACGCCGACCGATTGCGTCCACCTGGCGCTGACCGGCTTGCTCGAAGAGACGCCTGACATGGTCGTTTCCGGCATCAACGCAGGCACCAACCTGGGCGATGACACGCTCTACTCGGGCACCGTGGCGGCCGCGATGGAGGGGCGCCATCTGGGCTATTCAGCGATTGCCGTTTCCAACGTCAGTTATGCGCCCGAGCACTACCCGACTGCCGCGCGCGTGACGCTGGAACTGGTAGAAAGGCTGCAGCAGGCACCTTTGCCGGGCGATACCATCCTCAACGTCAATGTGCCGGACCTGCCCTACGCGCAGCTGCAGGGCTTCGAGGTGACCCGACTCGGCAACCGGCACATGGCCGAAGCCGCACAACCGACGCACGACCCCCGTGGCCGGCCGATCTGGTGGATAGGCGGCACCGGGAGCGAGCAGGATTGCGGCCCGGGGACCGATTTCTACGCTGTGCAACAAAGGCGCGTCTCAATTACGCCGTTGCTGGTCGATCTCACCCGGCATGCCGTGATCGACAACCTGAAAACCTGGGCGCGGGGTTTGTGAGCATGTCGACACCGATGCCGAAGCAGGAACTGGGGTCGGCACTGCCGGCCGCGCGCGCACGCCTGGTGCGCGAACTGCGCGCCCAGCGTATTGACGATGGGCGTGTGTTGGCCGCAATTGGCAAACTGCCGCGGCACGAATTTGTCGAAGACGCATGGCATACGGAAGCCTACAAGAACAAGCCACTGCCGATCGGCTTGTCGCAGACCATCTCGCAGCCGTACATCGTGGCGTTGATGACGCAGTTGCTGTTGCAGGGCGGTATCCGCAAGAAAGTACTGGAAGTCGGTACCGGTTCCGGTTACCAGAGCGCGGTGCTGGCCGAAGTGTTCGCAGCGGTTTTCTCGGTGGAACGGATCAAGCCGTTGGCGGAGCAGGCACGAGCGCGGCTGCGTCGGCTGGGCTACCGCAATATCCATTGCGGCTATGCCGATGGCGGGGAAGGCTGGGCGGCCCATGCGCCCTACGATGGCATCATCGTCACCGCGGCGGCGGCGGAGGTACCGCGCGCACTGCTCAAGCAGCTCGCGCGTGGTGGGCGCATGGTCATTCCGGTGGGGCCGCCAGGCCACCAGCAGCTGCGCGTGATCGATCGCACTCCACATGGTCTGGAGGCGCAGGATGTCTCGGCCGTCAGTTTCGTACCCCTGCTACCGGGCAAGGTTTGATGATTTCCGCCGTGGTCAGTCGCCTCAATATTGGCGGGGGTTAGGGTGTTTGGAGAATTCCAGGTCTGGCTGAACCACCTCTACGGCACCCTGGGTTATGGTGAAATTTTCCTGTTGATGACACTGGAATCGTGCCTGTTTCCGGTGCCGGCCGAGTTGGTGATGATCCCAGCCGGCTACCTGGCCAGCGCGGGCCGGCTCGATCCGACACTGGCCGTGGCCGCGGGTGCGGGCGGATCACTGCTGGGCGCTTCCATCAACTATGTGCTGGGTCGCACCCTGGGTCGTGCATTCCTGCTGCGTTATGGCCGCTTTCTGTTGATCGATCCGCCTCACTACCATCAGGCGGAGCGGCTGTTCCTGCGTAATGCATCGCTGGCGACTTTTGTCGGCCGCCTGCTGCCGGTGATTCGTCATTTGATTTCCCTGCCTGCCGGCGTGTTCGGCATGAACAAGGCGCATTTCGTGCTCTGGACCGTGGCTGGCGCGGCGTTGTTGTGCGCCATCGAGCTGGCCCTGGGCTACTATCTCGGACCACCCGCAGTGAAGATGATGCGCGGCTACAGTCACGAGGTCGGCATTGTCGTCATCCTGCTGGTGGCGGGCTGGCTGGTCTGGTTCCTGCGGCGGCGGCGCGCATGACGGCGGGCGATCATCGCCGCCGTGGCTTGCGCCGGTACCGGCAGCGGTCGTTGCGGGTCATTGCCCAGTTTTGCCTGATCATCCTCCTGGGCGGCTGCACCAGCATGTTGAGCTGGAATGGCAGCGGGTACCACGGTTACCGTCATCATCGTGTCGCTGCGTCGGGTGGCAGCGGCTATACCGTGGTCCAGAAAGGCGACACGCTGTATTCCATTGCCTTCCGCAACAACCTTGATTATCACGACCTCGCAGCCTGGAATGGCATCGGCAGCAACTACACCATCTATCCTGGCCAGCGCCTGCGTTTGCATGCGCCACGGCAAGCAAGCCGCGGCAGCAGTGCCCCAGCGACATCGGGGGCGACAATACGAACTGCACCGGTTGTGGCGGCCTCGCGCCCGTCACCGATGATTCTCGCGCCTGCGCCGACGACGCCCGTTGACACGATCCCGCCGCCTGGCAGCCAGGCCTTCAGCGACACCCACTGGCAGTGGCCGGTGGATGGCCAGGTGGTGCAGCAGTTCGATCCGGATCAGGGTTCAAAAGGCATCAATATCGCCGGTCGCCTGGGCCAGACCGTCGTCGCTGCCGCACCCGGCAAGGTGGTGTACAGCGGGGGGGCCCTGAAGGGTTATGGTGAACTGATCATCATCAAGCACGACGAGCGCTACCTGTCGGCCTACGGCTACAACCAGAAGTTGTTGGTGCAGGAAGGGCAATGGGTGCGTGCCGGGCAGCCCATCGCGGAAATGGGCGAGGGGCCGGAACACCATGACGAACTGCATTTCGAGATCCGTGACCGCGGCCGGCCGGTTGATCCGTTGTCGCTACTGCCGCGGCGCTGATCTGTTGCGCCAGCCCGGTCTCGGGCATGGCGCAAGCGCGCGCAGCATGATGTAATAACAGGTTGACGCGCTCGTTACCGATGACAGATGCCCATGCATCGGCCGACGCCGCTCCTGCTCCGCTTCAAGGTGAAATCGTGAACAGTCCCGTGCCGGCCACGCCGAAGGCCAGTTTCCCGCGCATCCAGCGTTTGCCGCCTTATGTCTTCAACATTGTCGGTGACCTGAAAAAGGCTGCACGCGCCCGCGGCGAGGACATCATCGATTTCGGCATGGGCAATCCCGACCAGCCCACGCCGAAACACATCGTCGACAAGTTGGTGGAAGTGGCGGTGCGCGGCACCGATTCCGACTACATCAAGCCCGAGCATCGTGTCGATGGCGCCGTGCACACGCACCGCTATTCGGTCAGCAAGGGCATTCCGCGTATGCGTCGCGCGATGGCGAGCTGGTATCGCACGCGCTACAAGGTCGAACTGGACCCGGATACCGAGGTCATCGCCACCATCGGCTCCAAGGAAGGCCTGGCGCATCTGGCTTTTGCCACGCTGGCTCCGGGCGACACCGTGCTGGTGCCCAACCCGGCCTATCCGATCCACCCGTTCGGGACGGTATTGGCGGGGGCGGATGTGCGCCACGTGCGCATTGGGCCAGAAGTGGATTTCTTCGAGGAGCTTGCGAAAGGCATCAAGGAGACGATGCCCGCGCCGAAGATGCTGATCCTCAACTTTCCGGCCAATCCGACCACCCAGTGCGTCGACCTCGCGTTCTTCGAAAAAGTGGTGGCGATCTGCCGCGAGTATGGCATCTGGCTGGTGCATGACCTGGCCTACGCCGACATCGTGTTTGACGGCTACCAAGCCCCCAGCGTATTGCAGGTGCCGGGCGCCAAGGACATCGCAGTGGAGTTTTTCACCCTGTCCAAGAGCTACAACATGCCGGGCTGGCGGGTCGGGTTCATGAGCGGCAATCCAACCCTGGTTGGCGCGCTGACACGGATCAAGAGTTATCTCGACTACGGCATGTTCACGCCGATCCAGGTCGCCGCGATCGCCGCGCTGGAGGGGCCGCAGGCGTGCGTGGCCGAGATCTGCGAGATGTACCGCAAACGTCGCGACGTGCTCTGCGACGGCCTCAACAAGGCCGGTTGGCCGGTAGAGAAGCCGCAGGCAACGATGTTCGTCTGGGCGAAAATCCCCGAGCCGTTCCGCGCGCTGGGCTCGCTGGAGTTCTCCAAGCGCCTGTTGGAAGACGCCAAGGTGGCGGTATCCCCCGGCGTGGGTTTCGGCGACTACGGCGACGATCATGTGCGCTTCTCGCTGATCGAGAATGAGCACCGCACGCGCCAGGCGTTGCGCTCGATCAAGAAGCTGTTGCAGGGGGCTGCGTGAGCCTGGACAGCAAGTCCGCGCCGCTGCGTATCGGCATCGCCGGCCTCGGCACGGTCGGGCAGGGGGTGCTGCGCGTGCTGGCGCGCAATGCGGAATGGATCGAACGACGCTGTGGCCGGAGGTTGGTGGTCACCCACGCCTGCGTGCGTGACCGCTCGAAAAAACGTGACTGCGATCTGGCGGGCGTGGTCTTGCTGGACGATCCGCTGCAACTGGCGCAGGCCGACGTTGACGTTGTCATCGAACTCATCGGCGGGCTCGATACCGCGCAGGCGCTGGTATTGGAGGCGCTACAGGCCGGCAAGGCCGTAGTCAGCGCCAACAAGGCGCTGCTGGCGGAGCGTGGTCAAACGGTGTTCGCCGCGGCCGAAGCGACTGGCTGCGCCCTCGGCTTCGAAGCTGCCGTGGGTGGCGGCATCCCGGTGATCCAGGCACTGCGCGAAGGCTTGGCCAGCAATCGCATCAACACGGTTGCCGGGATCATCAACGGAACCAGCAATTACATCCTCACCGAGATGGATCACAAGGGCATGGCGTTTGACGAGGCGTTGGCGGATGCCCAGCGCCTGGGCTATGCCGAAGCCGATCCCAGCTTCGACGTCGATGGCATCGACGCCGCCCACAAGCTGGCGATCCTCGCCGCGATCGCCTTCGGCATGCCGCCGGCGTTCACGTCGGTCCATACCGAGGGGCTGGATACGGTACAGGCACAGGACGTGCGGTTGGCGCAGGAGCTGGGTTACCGCATCAAACCATTGGCCATCGCCAAGTGCAGCGAAGCTGGCGTCGAACTGCGCGTGCACCCGACGCTGATCCCGGCCAGTCACTTGCTGGCTTCGGTGGATGGCTCGCTGAATGCCTTCCGCATTCATGGCGATGCCGCCGGCCAGACCGTGCTGATTGGTGCCGGCGCCGGCGCCGAACCGACCGCATCGGCCGTGATCGGTGATTTGATCGAGATCGCCCGTGCGCGTACGCCCAGCCTGCCGCTGGGGCAGGCAGCCGCGCAGCTGCGTCCACGCAGGATTGTGCCGCTGGGTGAAGTCGAGAGCGCCTATTACCTACGCCTGCGGGTCAAGGACACGCCCGGCGTGTTGCGCGCCATCACCTCGATCGTGGCCGACCTCGATATCAGCATCGAAGCGATCCTGCAGAAGGAACCGCGCGATCACGCCGACGCCACCCTCGCCATCATCACTTCCATCACGACCGAATCGCACTGCGACCAAGCGCTGGCGCGGATGATGGAACTGTCGTTCATGCAGCCCGATGCAACGCGGCTGCGCGTGGAGTATTTCAATGACTGAGTTGAAAGCGGGACCCGGCCATTACACCGGCCTGATCGATACCTATCGCAGCCGGTTGCCGCTGGCTGCAGAAGCCGCCGGCATCAGCCTGGGCGAGGGCCGCACACCGCTGATCCGCTTGCAGAACATCCCCGGTGACATCAGGTTCGGCGGCGAGATCTATGTCAAGTACGAAGGTCTCAATCCCACCGGTTCGTTCAAGGATCGTGGCATGACCGTGGCCGTGACCCAGGCCGTGCATGCCGGCAGCCGCGCCATCATCTGCGCCTCCACCGGCAATACCTCGGCGTCGGCCGCGGCCTACGCCGCACGCGCCGGCATCACCGCGTTCGTGTTGATCCCCGACGGCCACGTGGCCCAGGGCAAGCTGGCGCAGGCCATTGCCTACGGCGCCACCGTGGTGCAGATAAAAGGCAATTTCGACGACGCCATGCAGCTGGTCAAGGAACTGGCGGAGTCCTCGCCGGTGACGGTGGTCAATTCGATCAATCCCTACCGTCTGCAAGGCCAGAAAACCGCGGCCTTCGAGATCGTCGAAGCCCTCGGTCGTCCGCCTGATTTCCATTGCCTGCCGGTCGGCAACGCGGGCAACATCACCGCGCACTGGATCGGCTATTCAGAATCAGCGGGACAAACCACCGAAGCCTGCCTGTACTGCGCCGGCAACTGCGGATTCCTCCAATCCACGGACGCTGGCAAACGACCACGCATGGTGGGTTATCAGGCCGCGGGCAGCGCGCCATTCATGCGTGGCGGCCCGGTTGACGAGCCGGAAACGGTAGCGACCGCCATCCGCATCGGCCATCCACAGAGCTGGTCGCCCGCCTGGACCGTGCAGAAGGAATCCCGTGGCTGGTTCGACGAATTGAGCGACGAGGAGATTCTCGCGGCGCAGTCCCGCCTGGCCAGCCGCGAAGGCGTGTTCTGCGAGCCCGCATCGGCCGCGTCCATTGCCGGAGCGATGCGCGACATCCAGCGCGGCAAGATCCCCGACGGCAGCACGGTCGTCTGCACGTTGACCGGCAATGGCCTGAAGGATCCGGACGTCATTCTGCGTGGCGGCATGCCGAGGATGACCCGGATCGAGGCCGAACGCAGCGCCGTCGAGCGTCTGCTGACCCAGCACCTTGGTTGAGGCGCACCAGACCCCGCAGATCCGTCGTCGTCCCCGGGTTGATGCAGCGGCGCTGCCGGCCGGGCTCCATCCCGTGTTGCGGCGCGTTTATGCCGGCCGTGGCATTGCCAGCGCCGAGAGCCTGTCGCTGGAACTGAACACGCTGTTGCCACCGGGTCTGCTCGGCATCGAGCGCGCGGCGAGTCTGTTGGCCGATGCCATCATCGACGGCAAGCGTATCGTCGTTGCCGGCGACTATGACGCCGACGGTGCGACCGGCACGGCACTGGCCGTGTTGGGTCTGCGAGCCTTGGGCGCCGCTGCGGTCGATTACGTCGTGCCCAATCGCTTCACCATGGGGTATGGCTTGTCGCCGGCGCTGGCGGCGGCAGCGGTCGCACGCGGTGCCGATGTGTTGATCACGGTCGATAATGGCATCGCCAGCGTCAGCGGAGTCGCGGCCGCCAGGGCGGCGGGCTTGACGGTGATCGTTACCGACCACCATCTGGCGCCGCCGGAATTGCCGGCTGCGGATGCCATCGTCAATCCCAACCAGCCCGGATGCGCTTTCCCCAGCAAGAACCTGGCAGGCGTCGGCGTGATGTTCTACACCCTCGGGGCCGTGCGCGCAGTCTTGCGGGAGCGCGGTGGATGCAACGCCCGGGACGAACCCAATCTCGCCGGATTCCTGGATCTCGTCGCCCTGGGCACGGTGGCCGACCTGGTGCGCCTGGACCATAACAACCGCGTGCTGGTCGCACAGGGTCTGGCCCGTATCCGCGCCGGTCGTTGCCGCCCCGGCCTGCTGGCGCTGCTGGAAGCGGCGGGCTGCAACCGTGAACGCCTGAGTGCGCAGGATCTCGGTTTTGTCCTGGGTCCGCGGCTCAACGCGGCCGGACGGCTCGACGATATGCGCATCGGCATCGAATGCTTGTTGGCACCGGACCCGGAAACGGCGCGGCCGTTGGCGGCACAGCTCGACGAGCTCAACCGCAGCCGCCGACAGATCGAGCAACAGATGCGCGATGAAGCGCTGGCGGCACTGCCCGAGACGGGGGATGCCGTGGGCCTCTGCGTGTTCGACGATAGCTGGCACGAAGGCGTCGTGGGTCTGGTGGCTTCCCGCGTGCGCGAGCGCACCCATCGGCCGACGATTGCCTTTGCGCCCGCGGCCGACGCCGGGATGCTCAAAGGCTCCGGCCGCTCCATCCGTGGTTTGCACTTGCGCGACGTGCTGGCGGCGGTCGATGCCCATCATCCGGCCTTGATTGAACGCTTCGGCGGGCACGCCATGGCCGCGGGCCTGAGCCTGGCGCGCGACCACCTCGACGCATTCCGTAGCGCGTTTGATGAACACTGTCGCGCCGTGCTGAGTGCCGGGGACATGGAAGCAGTCGTGGAGACCGATGGCGAATTGGCCGCAGAAGAACTCCAACTGGAGACGGCGCAAGCGTTGGAGCAGGCCGGCCCCTGGGGACAAGGATTCCCCGAGCCGCTGTTTGAAGGTCGTTTTGCCGTGCTGTCGGCCCAGCCGGTGGGCGCCGACGGCCGCCACGTCCGTTATCGTTTGCGCCAGGCCTCGGGGCAACCCCTGGTGGCGATCCATTTTGATGGCGCGGGACAGGCCGTGGACGGCGGCGATATCAGCATCGTCTACCAGCTGCAGATCAACCGTTTCCGGCAGATGGAACGCCTGGAAATCCTCATCCGTCATCTTTCCCTGCCGGCTCGATAGAGTCGCGGCGTCGATGGCGGCATCGCTACGATGCATTCTCCGGTCCGGGCGTCGAGCGGTGGCGGGAAGCCAAACCTGACACAGCGTGTCAATCAGTGACCTTTGCTGGCAACTGCAGCCCTGCGCAGCTCACCCGGCGCGCACGCTGTCCCCCGCACTGTGTCCACCGTCCATTCCGCAGGCCGCGTATCACATTTTTCGTCGCGTTTACGGAGGAAACACGAAAGACTTGACGCCTATGCCCTTGTTGTAGGAAGATTTTACGAGTGTAACTCGTTGGCAGTTGTCTTCCGCACAACGGGTCACTGACGGGCAAACCTGTAAGCGCTGTAGGGGGCTTGCCCGATCCTCGCCATGATCGTAACGGTAAAACTCCAACTTCAAGCATAGGGGATCGGATGATGAATCTACATTTTGAACGTAGCGGCCCGTTGACCGAATTGAGTAGCTACCCACAGTGGGCGCAAGACATGGTTGATGCCTGTGACGCCGCAAAACGGGAAGTCGTGGACCACGACATCTGGCCGGCGATGTGCTCCCTCGCCATGACGCCCGAACAGACCAGCACCTTCATGGTCGGTCTCTGGCCCGTGATTGAGGGTTTCCCGGGCTACATGGCGCGTAGCCTGCTGAAAACCCGCTACGGGCGGAGCGCAGGCGATGACATGGCCCGCCGCTGGCTCGTCCGCAACATCCGCGTCGAGCAGAATCATGCAGAGTACTGGCTGCAATGGGCCGAGGGCGCCGGGGTGCCGCGGGAGGCCTTGTTACAGGGGCCGCTGCCCGCCGGAACCCAGGATCTCGCTGGCTGGTGTACCGATGTCAGTGCCAACGAAACACTCGAGGCAGGGATGGCGGCAACCAACTACGCGGTGGAAGGCGCTACCGGCGAGTGGGCCAGGCGCGTCTACGAAAGCGAACAATATGCGGCGAGCTTTCCCGAGGAATCGCGCAAGGCGAGTCTGCGGTGGTTGCAACTGCACGCGGCCTACGATGACGAGCACCCGTGGCAGGCGCTGGAAATCGTGTGTTCGCTGTTGGGCAAATCGCCCTCTGCGCTGGAAGTCGCGCACGTCAAGGAGTGTATCCGCCGTTCCTACGTCTGCATGGGGATGTTTGCCGACCGCTGCGTGCAGGATATGCATGCGACCCGCTACGAACCGCAGTATGCACCGCTGGCTGCGGCACGGGCCTGATACCGCAAGCAGCGTAACCCGCTGACAATCAACTGAGCGTGAACCCGGGCGCGGTTGAGTCATCACGACTCAACCGCGCCTTAGTTTGTTGGGTGTCTGATTCCGGCTGCGTCGGCCTGTGTGGCACTCGCCGGGATAATTGGCATGAATCCTGCCCTTTATCTATCTCGTAATACCCCCTGAGGCGGAGACGAACACCATGACTGACGAGGTCGGCACTAAGAAAACAGAGGCAACGCTCGAGTCGCCGTTCGAGCTGCGCGGTGCATTGTCCCGTCAGTTGAGGCCGCTGGCCTACGCGTTGGCAGCCATGCTGGGGATGATCCTGGTCATCACCTGGGGTGCACTGCGCGTCCAGGTCAATGTTGCAGGGTTCCTGAACGCCGAGAGCGTCTGGTCCAAGGCGCAAAAACAGGCCGTCATCGAACTCAATCACTATGCGCTGAGCGGCGCCGCCTCGGATTACGCGGGTTATGAGCGCAATGTTGCGGTGCTGGATGCCGACCGGTGGATCCGGGACGCGGTCAAGCGTCCCCATTACGATCGCAGCAAGGTGGAGGCAGCCTTCGACCGCGGCCATGTGATGCCATCGGCGCGTACCGCCATGATCTTCTCGATGCGGAATTTGACCCATGCGCCCTACATGGATCAGGCGTTGGCAGCATGGATAGCGACCGACAAGCCGCTCGATCAGCTCGCTGAAATCGCAACTGAACTCCATGCGGCGTATGCGTCAGGCCAGGTGACGCCGCAACTCGCCGCCAGTGCGAGGTCGCGCATCAACGCCCTCAACGCCTTGATCAGTCCGTACACTGACACGTTTTCACTCCAGATCGCCAGGGGGGCCGCCTGGGTTGCGCGCATCCTGTTCGGAAGCGTCTTGGGGGCTGCCCTGATCGCGGGTCTGCTCTGGTTGTGGATGGCGCGTCGTGCATTCGCGGATATCCGCGACAGCCAGGAGCGCTACCACACGCTGTTCGAGAGTGCGCCGGATGCAATGCTGATCCTCGAGGACGTCAATGACCACATTCTTGCCGCAAACGGCACCGCAAAAGCCTGGTGGGGCGACGATCCACAGCTCCTGGTGGGGAAGACTTACAGGCAGTGGAGCGAGCAATGCGTACTGCAGGAAGTGGCGCCGGGCGACTGTTTGTTGCTCCCCCGGGAGAGCCGCATACGACCGGTTGAGACGCAGACCAGCCGGGTGAAGTGGGGTCGGGAAGTGATCGTGCGCCAGGCGCTTGTGCGCGATGTATCCGATCGCGTGGAACACGAACGGACCAATCGTATCGCGGCGGAAGCGTTGGCGAGCATCAAGGAGGGGGTTTTGCTGATCGACGCGAACCAGCGTGTGATTTCAGCCAATGCGGCCGCCTGCTCCATCACCGGTTTCAACAGCCCGGATCTGGTGGGAGCGCCGTTCGGCGATTCGCGCACTTTCCCCGATGGCAGCCCGCTTTCCGCGACGATGTGGTCGGTGGCAGTCTCGCGGGGGCATTGGACCGGGGAAGTGCGGAACATCCGCCGTAACGGGATGGAGTACACCGAACGCCTCACGGTCACGACCATCCGTAATGCCGAACACGAAGTCATTTACTTCGTTGCCGTGTTCAGCGACATCACGGACGCCAAGAAAGCGCACGCGCGATTGGAGCATCTTGCGATCCACGACCCGTTGACGAAGCTCGTCAACCGCGCGGAGTTCCAGCGCCGCTGCGATGCGGCCATCACGCGGGCAGCGTATGAGCACCGCGCCGTCACGATATTGTTCGTCGATCTGGATGCCTTCAAGTTCGTCAACGACAGTTACAGCCATGCAATAGGCGACCAGTTGCTGAAACTGGTCAGCTCGCGCATCTGCAACCAACTGCGCGCCGATGACGTCGCCGGCCGTATCGGCGGCGACGAATTCACGATCCTGTTGCCGGACATGGCGACGCGGGAAGACGCCCAGCAGTTCACCGAGCGCCTGCTGTCGACACTGTCGGAACCGTTCCAGTTGGGTGAACATAAAATCGTGGTCAGCGCCAGCATCGGTATCGCGGGGTTCCCGCTGGATGGCGATAACGCCGAGACGCTCATCGCCCACGCCGATCTGGCGATGTACGTGGCCAAGAAAGAAGAACGCAACACCTGTCGGTTTTATACCCCGGCGATGCAGGCCGAGGCGCGGCAGCAGGTCAGCCTGGTCACGCGGCTGCGTCAAGCCATGCAGAACGGCGAATTCCGTATGGTCTATCAACCCATCGTTGGGACGAACGACCAGCGTATCGTGGGAGCCGAGGCGCTGTTGCGCTGGCATCACCCGGATCGCGGCGAGATCATGCCCGCGGAATTCATCCCCGTGGCCGAGCGCATCGGCCTGGCGCGCCATATCGACCAGTGGGTGCTGCAGACCGTGTGTGCACAGCTGCACGCATGGGAGCAAGCGGGAGCCCCGCACATTCGCATGGATGTCAACATATCGGCTGGCTGGTTTTCACACCCTGCCTTCGCCCAGAGCGTAAAAGACGCGCTGGATGCAAACCATGTCAGCCCTGATCGCCTGGTGCTGGAAATCACGGAAGGCACGATCCTGCTGCTCAATGAAGAGACAACGCATACCCTGCAGACCCTGGCGGAGATGGGCGTACGTGTCGCCATCGACGATTTCGGCACCGGCTATGCGTCGATGTCCTACTTGAAGTTGCCCGCGATCGCTTTCCTGAAAATGGATCGTTCCTTCATCTCGGGATTGCCGGGCGATGCCGACGATGCGGCCATCGCAAAAGCCATCCTGGCGATGGCCGAAACCCTGAAATTGACCACGATCGCGGAGGGCGTGGAGACCGATGCCCAGCATCGTTTCCTGCTGGAAGCACATTGCGCCGAAGCGCAGGGCTTCCTGTACTCTTACCCGTTGCCGCCGGCAGCATTCGAACATCGGCTGAAGTCGGAAACGGAGACGCCAATAGGACGCGCGCGGCTGAAGCTGGTGCCGTCGCAACCGCA
>NZ_DASVGN010000011.1:0-142755 GCF_036379515.1 Castellaniella sp. | reverse complement strand
CATGTGGACCAGGTTGGCTATTGCAGCACGGATCACGCCAGTCCAGTCGATGCCCCCGTGCTGGTAGAAACGGTCGTCTTCGGCTGCCAGGATCGCCGATTTCATGACGTCCGGGATTTCGTCGAAGCGCAGCACGTTGCGTCGTTCTTCGCCGAATTCGCCGATCAGCACCTTGTCTGCCGTGTAGACGCGCAACGGGATGCGCGGCCGGTAATCGGTCATCGCATGCAGGTCAGGCAGGTTTGGCCAGGCCAGCGCCAGCGCCAGCGCCATCAGCAACGCACCGCACAGGCCAAGGCCTGCGCAGACGACGATTGCCTTGATGACGAATCGGGAAAACCACGAACGGGCGGGCGCCTGCTGACGGGAGGAAGATTGGGTTGGAGAGCTCATCAGACGCGATTGTAAGCCCCGGGCCCATGCGGCTTGGGGTATCCCGGCCGGGTCTATGTAACTGAATGATGCGGCCTGTGATCAGGCTGCCCAGGGTGGGTGAAGCGCAGATGCGATAATACACGCAAATAAACCCGCAGATCGAATGCGCCATGACACATGCGTCTGTCGTGACTGACGTTGCTGAAGCGTCGCCCCGGCTGGAAGTCCCCCTGGTGCCCATTTTCCTGGTGGGCATGATGGGGGCTGGAAAGACCACCATAGGTCGCCATCTGGCCACGGCGCTGGGCCGCGAATTCCTGGACCTCGATCAGGCCATCGAGGCGCGTTGCGGTGTGCGTGTCGCGACCATCTTCGACATCGAGGGCGAGGCTGGTTTCCGCCGGCGCGAAACGGCCGCGCTCGACGAATACTCGCGTACTCCCGGTATCGTGCTGGCAACCGGAGGCGGGGCCGTGCTGGCTGAAGAAAACCGTACCTTGCTGAAGGTCCGGGGCTGTGTCGTGTATCTGCGCGCCGGGGTCGATGAGCTCTATCGCCGCGTGTCGCGCGATCGCAACCGTCCGTTGCTCCACACTCCCGATCCACGCCAGCGGCTCACCGATTTGATCGCGCAGCGCCAGCATCTGTATGAAGAGGTGGCGGACGTGACGCTCGATACGGCCGATCAACCCATTGCCCACGTCCTGCAGGCCTTGCTCCCTATTCTGCAGGCCCGATTGACCCTTTCCTGAGTTTGTCCGTCATGTTCACTGTTCGAGTCGAAACGCCCGGAGGGCATTACCCCATCCATATTGGCGCCGGTCGCCTGGCGGCGCTGGTGCAAAGTGTCCCCGCCGACGCGACGTCCATCGTGCTGGTCACCAACACGACAATCGCTGCTCTGTATGCGGATAGGGTCGAGACAGTGCTGCAAGCCAGCGGCAAACCCGTGTTGCGCATCGTGCTGCCTGACGGCGAGCAGTACAAGACCTGGGATTCGCTCAATCAGATCTTTGATGCGTTGCTTGAACAGGCGCTGGACCGCCACACCGTGCTGGTTGCGCTCGGGGGCGGAGTGGTGGGCGACGTCTGCGGTTTTGCGGCGGCCTGCTACATGCGGGGAGTACGCTTCATCCAGGTCCCGACGACGCTGCTGGCGCAGGTGGATTCTTCCGTGGGCGGCAAGACGGCGATCAATCACCCCCGGGGCAAGAACATGATCGGGGCGTTCTACCAGCCGCTGGCGGTCGAGATTGATCCTGACGTCCTCAAGACGCTGCCTGCGCGTGAAATCTCAGCCGGATTGGCCGAAACCGTGAAGTACGGCATGATTGCCGATGACGATTTTTTCACGTGGTGCGAGACGCATGTGGCGGCGCTCCGCGCGCTGGATGATGACGCCGTGCGCCACGCCGTACGCCGATCGTGCGAAATCAAGGCTCGCGTCGTCTCGCAAGATGAACGCGAATCCGGCGTGCGGGCCATTCTCAACTTCGGACATACGTTTGGTCACGCAATTGAATCAGGGCTTGGATTTGGCCGCTGGTTGCATGGCGAGGCCGTGGGCTGCGGCATGGTCATGGCCGCCGAACTTTCACACCGTGTGCTGGGGCTCGACCGCACCATCGTCGAACGCATCCGGGCGCTGGTGGCGGCCATAGGTTGCCCGGTTCAGGCCCCCGATCTGGGGGTGCAGCAATGGCTGGATCTGATGCGGGTCGATAAAAAGAATCAGGGACATCAGATTCGCTATGTGCTGCTGCCTGAGCTTGGGCGTGCCGAGGTGCACGCCGTGGCCGACGAGCGCGTTCAGCCCTTGTTGTCGGGGCAGTGATCATCATGACGACGCTGGCGCCCTATGCTTGTCACCCCGAGTCCACGCGTGGACGGCGCGTGGCAGAAGCACCGCCCGAGGGCCGTAGCGACTTTCAGCGAGACCGTGATCGCATCATCCATTGTTCGGCGTTTCGGCGCCTTGAATATAAGACGCAGGTATTCCTGAATCACGAAGGGGATCTCTTCCGCACCCGTCTGACGCACAGCATCGAGGTCGCGCAGATTGCCCGTACGCTGGCGCGCAATCTTGGGTTGCAGGAAGATCTGACCGAAGCCATTGCGCTGGCGCATGACTTGGGGCACACGCCTTTTGGCCATGCGGGGCAGGACGAACTCAACGCGTGCCTGCACGAACTCGCGCCCGAGGCGGGGGGGTTCGAACATAACTTGCAAAGCCTGCGAGTCGTCGACGAGCTCGAAGAGCGCTACGCGGCCTTCGACGGCCTGAATCTCTGCTTCGAGACGCGCGAAGGCATTCTCAAGCATTGTTCGCGGCGTCATGCCCGTACGCTGGGCGAGGTCGGTGCGCGGTTCCTGCAGGGCACTCAGCCCTCGCTCGAGGCGCAGATCACCAATCTGGCCGATGAGATCGCCTACAACAACCACGACGTGGATGATGGATTGCGTTCGGGGCTGATCACGCTGGAGCAGCTGCAGCAGGTAGAGATCTTTGCCGAGCATCACGACCAGGTGCGTCGTCGTTGTCCCGGCGTGGAACCCAAGCGGCTGGTGTCCGAGGTGATCCGGGGCATGATCAACACGCTGGTGCTTGACCTTACCCACACGGCGCAGGCCCGCATCGCGCAGTTGCAGCCTCGATCCGTGGATGATGTGCGGGCTGGCCCGCCGATGGCCGCTTTTTCACCTGCGTTGCAGGTGCAGGCGGATGCGCTCAAGCAATTCTTGCTGCACAACCTTTACCGCCATCCGCAGGTCATGCGCATGATGGGCAAGGCGCGTCGTGTCGTGCGCGAGCTGTTCCAGGCTTTTCTGGAAGACCCGCGCCTGCTCGAGGCCGAGTATCGCCGCGATGATCCCGTGGCCCAGGCCCGAGCCATCGCCGACTATATCGCGGGCATGACTGATCGCTACGCGGTGCGCGAGCACCGTGCGCTCTTTCACATGGAATGAGGGCACAGGCCTCTTCAGGGGGACAGCACCGCCTGCAGGCATTGCCCCGTGTGGCTTTCGGCGACGGTGGAGACGGTTTCAGGCGTCCCTTGGGCGATGATGCGTCCGCCGCCTGCGCCGCCTTCCGGACCCAGGTCCACGATCCAGTCAGCCGTCTTGATCACGTCCAGGTTGTGTTCGATCACGAGCACGGTGCTGCCGCTGTCCACCAAACGTTGCAGCACATCCAGCAAGACGGCAATGTCGTGAAAATGCAGGCCGGTCGTGGGTTCATCCAGCACGTACAGCGTGCGATCCGAGCCGCGCCGCGACAATTCTTGTGACAGCTTGATGCGCTGGGCCTCGCCACCCGACAGCGTGGTGGCGCTTTGGCCCAGCCGGATATACGAGAGCCCCACGTCCATGAGCGTCTGCAGCTTGCGTGCGATGACCGGTACCGCCTGGAAGTATTCCAGCGCCTGGGCCACCGTCAGGTCCAGCACTTCGCTGATGTTGCGACCTCGATAGCGGATGTCCAGCGTTTCGCGGTTGTAGCGGTGCCCTTGGCAGACTTCGCAGGGCACGTACATGTCGGGCAGGAAATGCATCTCCACGCGCACCACGCCGTCACCCTGGCACGCCTCGCAGCGCCCGCCCTTCACGTTGAAGGAAAAACGCCCCGGGTCGTAGCCGCGCAGGCGGGCTTCCGGTACACCGGCGAAGAGCTCGCGGATGGGCGTGAACAGGCCCGTGTACGTCGCCGGGTTGCTGCGCGGGGTGCGGCCGATCGGCGCCTGGTCCACGCTGATGATTTTCTCGAAGGCGTCCAGCCCTTCGAGGTGATCGAATGGCGCCGGGCTGGTCTGTGCCCGGTGCAACGCCTGAGCCAGCGCAGCCACCAGCGTGTCATTGATCAGCGTGGATTTGCCAGACCCCGAGACGCCGGTCACGCAGGTGAAGCGCCCCACCGGCAACGAAAGGTCCACGTGCTGAAGGTTGTGGCCACTGGCACCCAACACGCGCAGCCAGCGCTGGTCTTCCTCGATGGGGCGGCGTTGGGGGATGGCGATACGCCGTGTACCCGCCAGGTATTGCCCGGTGAGCGACTCGGGGTCCGCAGCGATTTCGGCGGGAGTGCCCTGGGAGACGATGGCGCCGCCTTGTTCCCCCGCTCCTGGCCCCATGTCCAGCACGTGGTCGGCCGCCCGTATCATGTCCTCGTCGTGTTCCACTACGATGACGCTGTTGCCCAGATCCCGCAGCTGCTGCAAGGTTTCGATGAGACGATGGTTGTCGCGCTGGTGCAAGCCGATGGAGGGTTCGTCGAGCACGTACATGACGCCTGTCAGCCCGGAGCCGATCTGGCTGGCGAGCCGGATGCGCTGTGCCTCGCCCCCCGAGAGCGTGTCGGCGCTGCGATCCAGTGCCAGATAACCTAAGCCTACGTTGTCCAGAAAATCCAGGCGCACCCGGATTTCGTGCACGATGCGTTCGGCGACTTCGCGCCGCGCGCCAGTGAGCGTCCAGCTTGCGAACCACTGGCGGCAATCGGCGAGCGACAGGGCCTCGATCTCGAAAATGGCTTGCCCGCGTCGCTCGCCTGGTCCCGGCTCGTCGCCGATACGCACGTGCCGGGCTTCTTCGCACAGGCGTGAGCCCCCGCATTCGGGGCAGGCCAGGGTATGGCGCAGGCGTGAGAGCTCTTCGCGCACGGCCGTCGAATGGGTTTCGCGCCAACGCCGCTCCAGGTTCGGGATCACGCCTTCGAAGGCATGACGTCGGATCGTGGGCAAGCCGCCTTCGCCCAAATACTGGAAGGCGATTTCCTGAGATCCCGACCCTTGCAGAATGTGCCGGCGGACGTCGGCGTCCAGTGCCTGAAAAGGTGTGTCCAGACTGAAGCCATAGTGATGGGCAAGGCTTGCCATCGTGGCGTAACTGAAGGCGTTGCGCCGGTCCCAGCCGTAGATGGCGCCTGCGGCCAGGCCAAGCTCTGGAAAGGCCACCACCCGCGCCGGATCGAAGGACTCGACCAGGCCCAGGCCGTTACAGGTGGCGCAGGCGCCCGCCGGGTTGTTGAAGCTGAACAGGCGCGGTTCCAGCGCGCCCATGCTGCGGGCGCAGATGGGGCATGAATACGCCGCCGACAAGGCCCATTCTTCGCCAGAGTCCATGTCCAGCACCAGCGCGCGGCCGTGAGCGAGCTCCAGTGCCGTCTCGAAGCTTTCCGCCAGCCGCTGGCGGCTGTCGGGGCGCACCCGCAGACGATCCACCACCACGTCCAGGTTCCAGGGACCTTCTTTGGAGGGAAGCGTGTCACTGCCGTCTATCGTGTAGATCTTGCCGTCGATGCGGGCGCGCACGAAGCCCAACGCTTGAAGGCGTCGACATTCGGCGCTCAGATTGTCGTGACTTGCGCGGATCATCGGCGCCAGAATCGCCAGCCGGCTGCCTTCGGGGTGGGCCAGCACCTGATCCACCATTTGGCTGACGCTCTGCGCCTGCAGTGGCAGATCGTGTTCTGGGCAGTAAGGGGTTCCGACCCGGGCATACAGCAGTCGCAGGTAGTCGTGGATCTCCGTGACCGTCCCCACCGTGGAGCGGGGATTATGGCCCGCCGTCTTCTGTTCGATGGCAATGGCCGGGGACAGCCCCGTGATCACGTCTACGTCCGGCTTGTCCATCATTTGCAGGAATTGCCGCGCGTACGCCGACAGACTTTCCACGTAGCGGCGTTGCCCCTCGGCGTAGAGTGTGTCGAAAGCAAGCGACGACTTTCCCGAGCCCGACAGACCGGTGATCACCACCAGTTTGCGCCGGGGCAGATCTACAGAAATGTTCTTCAGGTTGTGCGTGCGTGCACCGCGAATGCAGATGGCGTCCATGCCGGGTTGAGTTCAGGTTCTGAAAAGGCCAACTTGGTACTATAACGCGCAGTCTCAGTCTTTCCTGTTCGGAACATCCGTCCATCATGTCCTCCCGGCATTCGTCTTCCCCCCTGCTCAAGTTGACCCCGCTAGAACGGCGCAGCAGCGTTGCGCTGGCCACTCTGTTCGCGGCCCGCATGCTGGGGCTGTTCCTGCTGACCCCTATTTTTGCGGTGGCCGCGCGCACCTTGGTGGGCGGTGATGACCCCGCGCGCGTTGGGTTGGCGCTGGGGGCCTATGGGCTCACGCAAGCGGTGATGCAGATTCCGTTGGGCATGGCCTCGGACCGCTACGGACGGCGCCCCATCATCGTGTTCGGCATGCTGCTCTTCGTGGTGGGGGGCGTCATCTGCGCCCTGACCAATAGTGTCAATTGGGTCACCGTGGGACGTGTGGTCCAGGGGCTGGGCGCCGTATCGGCTGCCATTACTGCCTGGATTGCAGACGCCACTCGGCCCGAGGTCCGCACGCGTGCCATGGCCATGGTGGGAGGGTCGATCGGCATCTCGTTTGCAGTCTCGCTGGTGCTGTCGCCCTTGCTGGTGGGTGAATTCGGCCTGTCGGGGCTGTTTTGGGCAATCAGCCTGCTGGGTTTCGTGTGCCTGCTGATCGCGCAGTTTTTCGTGCCGGAAGTGCCGCGCTCCGAGGCCGACATCGTACAGGCGACCGCGCGCGACGTGCTTCACCATGGCGGCTTGCTGCGCCTTAATTTTGGCGTGTTTTGCCTGCACTTCATCCTGATGTCGCTCTTCATGGTGGCGCCGGGGTTGCTGGGGCACCTGGGCGGTTTTGATTCCGCGACGCTCTGGAAGGTGTATTTGCCGGTGATCCTGGCCTCGTTCGTGCTCATGGTGCCGGCAGTTTTCTATACCGAGACGCGCCATGTGCACAAGGCCGCGCTCGAGTGGTCCGTGCTGGGGCTGGTGGTCGTGATGGGCATTCTTCCCTGGCTGCAACATTCGTTTGCCTTGGTGGTGGCAGCCTTCATTGGCTTCTTCGTCTTCTTCAATATTCTGGAAGCGCTGCAGCCCTCTTTGGTGTCCCGTGTGGCCCCACCCACTTACAAGGGCCTGGCCCTGGGCTTCTACAACACCGCGCAGTCGCTGGGCGTATTTTCCGGCGGCGTCTTCGGTGGCCTTCTGGTGGGCGCGGGCGGACCCTCGTTGGTGTTCTGGGTTGCTGCCATGCTGGCTGCCGTGTGGCTGTTCACGGCGCGCGGCTTTCGCGAGCCGGCTCGGTAGGCTTCGACGGGCTTGCGACGACCGCGTCATGGCTCCTGTCTGTGCAGGTAATCCCGCATGGGCGATAATGCGTATTTGATATCTTTCGACGTGTCTTTCGTCGGGCATTACCGTCGATAATCCAGACACTTCGTTCAATACAGGATCTTCACCATGGCCTCCGTCAACAAAGTCATTCTCGTCGGCAACCTGGGGCGCGACCCCGAAGTCCGCTACAGCCCGGACGGCGCCGCCATTTGCAACGTATCGATTGCCACCACCAGCTCCTGGAAGGACAAGGCCTCCGGCGAACGCCGCGACGAAACCGAGTGGCATCGCGTCGTGTTTTACAACCGCCTGGCTGAAATCGCGGGTGAATACCTGCGCAAGGGGCGTTCGGTCTATGTAGAGGGCCGCCTCAAGACCCGCAAATGGCAAGATAAAGAAACCGGTGCCGACCGCTACAGTACCGAAATCGTCGCTGACCAGATGCAAATGCTGGGTGGGCGCGGTGACGGCACGGGCGATCCTGCGGGCGATTCCAGCGGCTTCTCGCAAGCTCCCGCGCCTCGTCGGTCCACGCCGCAACAGCCTCGTCCTGCAGCACCTGCGGCGGCTCCGGCCAACAACTTGGCCGATATGGACGACGATATTCCGTTCTAGCGAACACTTGTTGGTACAAGGCCTGCTTTTCCCTACGGGAGGCGGGCTTTTTCTTTACCAACTGAATTGTCCAGGAAATCGCGAGACCAATCTGCATGCTTGTCGCTGATCGACCGCGTGCCGAACGGATGCGGGCCTGTCAGGGCGCGTGATGGGTATGGCGTGCCTGCTGAGGCTGTTTTCGATTTGAACCGCTTTCCATCGCTTCGAGTAATCCTGTGAGCCAGCAGGCGGGACATCCACGCATCAGGATGACCGCCGCGGCGACCAAGGCGATAGTGGCCCAGAAATAGTGACTCAGCATGATGGCACCCACGATGCATGCCACGGCCAGTACACCGCGGGCGATTTGAGAAATGACGGAGGTATTGCAGTACATCATGGTGCTCCTAGTTGTTCAGCATGTATTCGCGCACAAGCTCGCGAGCCCGATGCAGCCGGCTTTTCACCGCGCCTGTCCCTTCTTCCAGCCTGGCAGCAATTTCCGCAATCGTCAGTTCTTCAAAATCGCGCAGCAGGATCACTTCCAGATAGTGGGCGGGCAGGGATTCCAGCGCAGCTGCAAGGTCAATCCTGAGGTCGTCCTGGGGCCTTTGCAGCAGAAGTCTCTCAGCCAATTCGTCAGGTAGCGGCTCGTAGCGGAACATGATCCGCGACAGCTTGCGGCACTCCCGCTTGACTACAGTAAATAGCCAGGAGGAAAACGCTGCCACGGCCTTGAGCCCTTTTACTTTGCGCGAGATGACGAGGAGCGATTCCTGGATGGCGTCGTCGACGTCACTGGCCTGGCAGTGCTTTCGCGCATAGCGACGGACGTCAGCCTGGCACACCGCGAGCAAACGATTGATGGCTTCTGCGTCCCCCGTCTGTGCAGACAGGATCAAGTTATCGCGTTCATTCGTAGATGTGATCATGATCCAAGCTCGCTATCGACGCTTTGCTACATTCTGATCGCACAATTCCCTCAGTGCACAGTCTGTCGCTGTTGCCTGTTCGGCCCTCACCCCTCTTGCAATAGAGGCAATGAGACGAGAAAAGGGTTCGGCCGGAACGGGAAATCGGATCAGTTTGGTGTGTTGACTTGTAACGAAAGGGCAAAAAGCGTGAACACTGCGAACCCTTTCGGCTTCTCCCGTCCTCTTTTGGTGCGTCAGGGTTCTCCTGACCGACTTTTGGAGATCACGAATGAACAGCTCACGTTTGTTGAAGTCCACGCTGCTTTGTGCCGTTGCCCTGGGGGCCACGGCAGCCACGGGTCTGGCCATGGCCCAGCCCATGACGATGACGCCCGAGATGATGAAGGCGGCTCAGCAAAAGACCATGAAGATGATGAAGGAGGATCACTACGCGAAGTGCTTTGGTGTAAACGCTGCGTACAAGAATGACTGTCAGGCACCTGGCCACTCCTGTGCAGGTCAGGACGCCAAGGCGCACGACCCGGCGTCCTTCGTGCTGATGCCCGCAGGGGTCTGCGGAAAAATTGGCGGCAGTCTCAAGGCGTCCTGAAGGGCATCGGGCAATGCCCGAATCCACCACCGTGGTGCGTCCCATGCCGGTTGCGGCCGGCATCGGATTGCGTGCTCCCCATGTCATGCGTGTGCTGCACGAGCGGCCACCCATTGCGTGGCTTGAGACTCACACTGAAAACCTGTTCGCCCCGGGAGGACCTTTTCAGGATGCCATGGCCCGCATTCGAGCGGATTATCCTCTGAGCCTGCATGGCGTCGGACTGTCTCTCGGATCGGCCGACGGACTGGATCCCGCGCACCTGCGGCGGCTTCAGGAACTGGTGGATCGCTACGCCCCCGAGCTGGTCTCAGAGCACCTGTGTTGGGGGGCCGTAGGGGGGCAACACAGCAATGACCTGTTGCCGCTTCCCTTCACCGAGGAGGCACTGAAATGCGCCGTGTCACACATCAACGAGGTACAGGATGCGCTCAAGCGCGAAATCCTCGTCGAAAACGTCTCGACCTACCTGCGTTTCAAGGGCGGTGACTACGCAGAATGGGAGTTTGTCTCGGAAGTCGTGAAGCGCAGTGGCTGTGGCCTGCTGTGCGACGTCAACAACATTTATGTGAATAGCGTCAATCACCGGTTTGACCCGCACGTCTATCTGCGTGCGTTGCCACGCTCGGCCATCCGCGAGATTCACCTGGCAGGTTTTACGAGAAAGGAGGGCTTTCCAGTCCCCGTGTTGATCGATTCACACAGCCGTCGCGTCGATCACTCGGTGTGGGACCTGTATGCGGAAGCCGTACAGCTGTTTGGTCAGGTGCCGACACTCATCGAGTGGGATGCGGACATCCCCGAACTTGAGGTGTTGGTGGACGAAGCGGCTCGTGCACAGGAGATCCTCGATGGATGCAAAGCTTTCCCTGCGTGAACTGCAGACAGCCTTCCTGGCCGCGCTCTATGACGGCACCGTGCCAGGCCCCGTGAGTTCGATCGCGGGTAATGGCCTCGCACCCGGAGCGCGCCTGCGGATCTATCGCCGCAGCTGCAACGAAATCCAGACGGCGGCATTGCGTACAAGCTACCCGGCTGTGCTGGCACTGGTCGGTGAGGACTGGTTCGACCAGGCGGCGCGGCGTTATCGGGGTCTTTATCCATCACGTTCGGGAAACCTGCAGCAGTTCGGTGTGCATTTTGCCGATTATCTGCAGACGATTCCTGCGGGCCGCACGCTCCCCTATCTGGCCGATGTGGCGCGACTGGAATGGCTACGTCAAGAAACCGTTCTTGCTGCCGATTCGCAGGCATTGGCATTTGACGACTTCATGGCGGGTCTGGATGGCGCGGGCGAAAGCCTTCGCATCGGTTTGCATGCCTGTGTTCATTTTCTCAGCAGTCGATACCAGGTGCTTGCGATTTGGCGCTTTGCCATGGATCCGCAGGGGGATCTCAGCCTGAATGACGAGGGAGAGAACGTCATGCTCTGGCGAGAGAACGACGAAGTTGCAATGGCAGCCGTCGATGCGGCCACCTTTACGTATGTCACGGCCCTCGCGGCGGGCATGTCTCTCAAAGAAGCAGGCGTGGATGCCGCGACGCTTGATGCAGGGTTTGATTCCGCTCAATGCATGAATGAGCTTATCGGGCGTCATCTCGTGACGCGGGTACTGCCCTATGCCGTCACAAAAAAGAGGCCAAAATCATGACATCCGCGCCATTGATCAACTGTATTGGTACTTGCTACGCACGCACCGCGCAGTGGCTCAACCGGTGGGTCGCTCCCCTCGTTCTGCTTTTGATGCGCCTTTGGGTCTCAGTTGCATTTTGGCGGGCAGGGGTGGTGAAGATTGCGGACCCGGCAAGTACCCAGATGCTGTTTGAAAACCTCTATCACGTCCCGCTCCTGGCTCCGGCAATTGCGGCCGTACTGGGCACCTGGATTGAACTGATCACGCCATGGCTGTTGGGGCTTGGCATTGCAGGCCGATTCACGGAGCTGTTTTTATTCGCCTACAACCTGATCGCCGTCATTTCCTATCCCGACCTCTGGCCCCATGGTTTCTGGACCGGCCTGATAAGCCTGGGCGATTTTGCCGACCACAAGGTGTGGGCAATGATGCTGCTGGCGGTGGTAGCCTGGGGTCCTGGGAGTTGGTCTGTCGACGGCCTTTTGAGGAAACTGAGCCAAGGGCGCACTACCCGATAGCACCCGACGAAGGAGGTGCGGCCTTCTGTGCGCTTGCTGAACCTTTTCTCAAAGGGCGTGTCAAATTTTTCTTGTGAGTTCTGAAATTCCGAGTTCTGACATTCCATCGGTATCCGTGTTTGACTCTGCCGAACGCGGTCGAGACAGGAGCTGATCATGGCCAAGCGGCGCGTTGCAGAAATTATCGTTGATACGTTGGAACAAGCCGGGACACGGCGCTGTTACGGTGTTGTGGGCGATACCCTCAATCACGTGACCGATGCGATCCGGCGCAGCAAGATCGACTGGGTGCATGTGCGCCATGAAGAGGTCGGTGCCTTCGCGGCGGGTGCAGAAGCTTATTTCACCGGGCAGCTGACCGCGTGCGCTGGAAGCTGCGGGCCAGGCAGCCTGCACTTCATCAATGGCATCTTCGAATCAAACCGCAATCGCGCTCCGGTCGTGCTCATTGCAAGCCAGGTCGCAACCACTGAGCTGGGGATCGATTTTCCGCAGGAGGTCGAGTTCCGGCCGATCTACGCGTCGTGCAGCGTTTTTTGCGAGACGGTCTGGATCCCCAGTCAGGCACGCAGAATGGCGACGTTGGCCGCGCAAGCGGCGCTGACCCGGCGCGGCGTGGCGGTGCTGGTGCTGCCGGGCGATGTCGCAGCGGCTGAAATCGAAGAAGGCCCGGCCTACTCGGTGCACGTGCCCACACCCGTCACTCGGCCGTCGGACACCGAGCTCGACCGTGTTGCCGCGATCCTCAATGCCGGTGAGAAGGTCACGGTCTACGCAGGTGCGGGGTGCCAGGGGGCGCATGACCAGGTCGTCCGCTTGTGCGAGACACTGGCGGCGCCGATGGCCCATACCTCGCGCGCCAAAGATTTCGTCGAGTATGCCAACCCGTTCAACGTCGGCATGACGGGGGTCTTCGGTGCCCGACCGGGCTTCGACGCGATCACCGAGTGCGACACGCTGGTGCTCCTGGGCTGCGACTTCGCGTGGCGGCAGTTCTACCCGAAAAAGGCCAAAGTCGTGCAGATCGACATCGACCCGACTCACCTTGGCCGGCGCCATCCGGTTGACGTCGGCGTGGTCGGCGACATCGGTGCGACGCTGGACGCCCTCCAGCCGAAGCTGCGCCCGCATGATGACCGCAGTTTCCTCGACATACATCTCGCGTTGCAAAAAGAGGCGCAGGACAATCTCGCACGCCAGGCAAAACCGGGCAAGAACGCGTTGATTCACCCTCAACAGCTGGCCTCACTGCTCGATCAATACGCTACAGATGACGCAATCTTCACCGCCGACGGTGGCAGCCCGATGGTATGGGTGCTGCGCTATATCCGTGTCAACGGCAAGCGCCGCACGCTGACGAGCCTCCTGCATGGGACCATGGCCAACGCAATGCCCCAGGCACTCGGTGCCAAACGGGCAATGCCCGAGCGGCAGGTCATCGCGCTGTGCGGCGATGGAGGCCTCACGATGCTGCTCGGCGATCTGCTGACCACGGTGCAGGAGAATATCCCGATCAAGATCGTAGTCTTCAACAACGGGACGCTCGGCTTTGTGGAACTGGAGATGAAGGTCGAGGGTCTGCTCGATGCGTATACCGATCTCAAGAACCCGGATTTTGGCAAGCTTGCCGACGTGATGGGACTCAAGGGGTGGACAGTCGAACGGGGCGATGAGCTGGAGTCCGCTGTGCAAGCGTTCCTTGCGCACGACGGCCCGGCGCTGCTGAACGTGCACGTCAACCGCAATGAGCTGGTGATGCCGCCCAAGATCGAACCTTCCATGGCGGTCGGCACCGTGATCTATGGCGCCAAGGCCATCATGGATGGGCGCGTCCAGGACGTCGCAGAGATGGTGAGGACCAATCTCCGGCGGTAGCGCGTTGCTTATGCCGGGGAACCGGATGTGTCGGGGCGGGGCCGGCCGCGCAGGCGGATCAGGCTGAAGACCGTGGCTAAGCCGGTCGCCGCCGTGGCGACCCACAGCCCCCGTTGCACCATCCCTTGCAAGATCGCTGGCGCACCGGCTTGTCCGGCTCCCAGCAAGAGGCCGATTGCTGCGACGCCGAGGCTTTGTCCGAGCGTCCGCATGATCGCCAGGACCCCCGACGCGTAGCCGCTTTCTTCTCGTGCAACGTTCGACAGCATTTCCCTGTTGTTGGGGCTCTGGAAGCAGCCGAACCCGATGCCGCAGAAAAAGCAGCGCAGGCCGATGTCCCAGACACTGGGAAGAGACGGCAGCAGGGCCAGCGAAGCCAGGGCCGCCAGCAGGATGACGAGGCCAAGCGTGGAAATCAGCGCAGGCGAAAGCCGATCCGCGTATCGACCGGCGTGTGGCGCCACCAGGACGATACCGATAGGCCAAGGCGTAAACAGTAGAGCGACTTCGAAGGCGTTGTAGCCGTAAACGTTCTGGAACAGAAAGGGCAGGGCTACGAAGGCGATCCCTTGCCCGACGAATGCGGCCAGGGACGCCAGAGCGGCCATGGAAAACCGGGTCGAGGCGAACAGGCCGGGCGGCAACAAGGGCTTTTCAGCGGTGTACAGACGGTGCACGAAACCCGCGCCTGCGAGTACAGCCGCCACGAAGTACCAGCGGCCGCCTGGTTGTGCGACGCGATCAGCCGCCACGACGAGAGCGCCGATGGCAATGGCGGACAACACGCCGCCGCACGCGTCGAACGGCCCCCGCGTGCGAGGCTGTAAATCGCGGATCGAACGGGTGGCGAGTGTCGTCGCCGCCAGGCCCAGGAAAAGATTCAGGCCGAAGATCCAACGCCAGCCCCAGGCGTCCAGCATCATCCCGCCTAATACCGGAGCAATCGCCGTGCTGGCGGCAATGAGCAAGGCGTTCAGGCCCAGGACGCTGCCCAGCAGACGACTCGGAAACACCGAGCGCAACAGGGCCGGCCCAATGCTGACGACGGCTGCGCCGCCTAGCCCTTGGAGCACGCGAGCTGCGATCAGCGTGGTGGCATCGGGGGCGAGGGCGCAGGCCAGGGAGGCGCCGGTAAACACCACCAGCCCCGTGAGGAAGAGGCGCCGAAAGCCCAAGTGACGCGCCAGTGCCGCAAAGATTGCCAGCGTCATCGCGACGGACAAAAGGTATCCATTGGCGAACCAGACTGCAACCTGGGGCGTTGTCCCCAGCGATCTGACCATGCTTGGCAGAGCAATGTTGATGATCGATCCGTCAAAGACCACCATGGCGGTCGCCGTCATGAGCGCAATCATCGCAGCCGCTCGATGAGAGCCTTCCATCCCGTCGTCACCAGGCAAATTTTCAAATAATCTCATTCAATCACCTACTAAAATCGTCTAATTGATTCAGCCAATGTAGTGGTGCCTGGATGCTGGCGGAAGGCGCACAGGTATCATCTATAAGTTGCACGAGACGCCATATATCAGATGGACCTTGTTCCCTTCTGAGCAGAGACCATGACAGAATTGGACTTCAATCTTTTGATTGGACTTGATGCGCTTCTGGCAGAAGGCGGCGTCACTGCGGCCGCTCGCCGCATCGGCCTGAGTCCATCGGCAATGAGTCGTACTTTGACACGCCTGCGCCAGGTGACCGGAGATCCCTTGCTGGTGCGTGCGGGGCGTCATATGGTGCTGACCCCGTACGCCGAAGGCGTCCGTGAGCGCGTCCGTGACACGGTTCTCGAAGCCAGGACTCTCTTGAAACCTCACCTGTCGGGTCTGGATGTGTCACGCCTGGACAGGACCTTTGCGATACGGGCCAATGAGGGCTTCATTGAGGCCTTCGGGCCTGCCTTGATCGCAGCGAGTGACGCGCAGGCACCGGGTGTTCGTCTGTACTTCGCGCCGCGCATCGACAAGGATTCCCGCTACCTGCGAGAAGGCACCATGGATCTGGAAGTCGGGGTGGTTGCAAACATGGGTCCGGAAGTTCACATACAGGCGCTATTTCGCGACCGCTTCGTTGGTGTGGTCCGCGCGGGCCACCCGCTGTTGGCCACGCCCGCCGTCACCGCCCGCGACTATGTCGCCTTTGGCCATGTCGTCGCGTCCCGGCATGGGCGTGCTCACGGCCTGGTCGACGACGCCTTGGCTGAGATTGGCTTGACGCGCAAGGTGGTGAGTGTCGTCCCGGCGTTTCCGACTGCCTTGGCAGTCGCCAGGAGTTCCGACTTGATCGCTACACTGCCCGCTTCTTACCTGCGCGCAGCCTTGGCCGGTGGCGGGCAGCCGCCCGCAATCCAGTCCTTCGAACTGCCTCTTCGGACTCAGACGATCACGGTCTCGCAAATGTGGCATCCGCGCCTGGCGGCCGACCCGGCTCATTGTTGGCTGCGCAGCCTGGTGCGGCAGGTGTGCCGGGAGCAGGCGGGGCCCGCATCAGGATGATGCCGCGCGGGGCCAGGATGTTGGCGTGTGCGTCGTTCATGTCTGTGAGCCTTCCAAATATTGCAGATTTCGTGTTGTAAGAATTTTTCTTTGCCCTCCGTGTGGACCCGGACCGCCCTATAATTTGCAAATCTCACTAGCGCTGTCTGCACAGGGCCTCAGGGTTCGTTTTCAACGGTCTGTCTAAATTCTCATGACTCTCACAGCAGGCGTGCGCATCCGGGGCGCAGGAGCCGATTTTCAATCTCCGGAACAATGGCTGGCCGACGCCGGGCTGGCAAGTGCGGTCGCGCGGGCCGATGGCGCTGACGATGACGGTGCGTATCGTGACTACAGGCTCAAGGCCGATGCGGCGCGGGCCTGGGTGCCTGACGGTGATACGTCCGGCATTGCGCAGGCGCTGGGGCTGGACGCCGAGCACGACCCGGACGATCTCGATACCGAAATTCTCACCACGCTGCTGGCCTCGCCGCTGCGCTTCGAGTATCCCTCGGTCGAAGAATTCCAATCCGCTGTGCGGGTGCGTCGTCGCGTGGTTCAGGCGGCGCGACGCACGGTGGTTGATTTTGACACTGAAGGCGCTGAACGCCCGGATTGCTGGACGTGGACCGAGCCCACGGGGTTCATCCTGCGGCCGGGGTTCGAGCTGATTCCCTCGCTGGAACTCACGCTATGGCCCGACGTCGCGGGGCGTCGCCATTCGTTTTCTTGCTATCGGGCCACAGAATACGTTCTGTTGTTGGCCATTGCGCAAGAGCTGCAGGTGTGCAATCCGGCGGCATTGCAGGTGCTTCAACGGCAGTGGCAGACCAAGGCGCTGGTGGGCGAAGACTTTCAGGCGGTGTTTTTGCGTGAATATGGCTCGCTGCAGGTGCCGCTGCCCTTTGGCTACTACGTGCCGGGTGATCGCCTGTGGTTTCGCAACCCCGATCCGGTGTCGGCCGACATCGAAGGTTTCGAGGGGTCCTGGATTTTCTACATTGGGGGCGGGCGCTTCGTGAATTTCTGGAAGCCGAACGCGCCCTACACGCTGCGCAACAAATGTGTGGAGCTCTACCATTGGCGCCATGGGGTGTGCCATGATGGCGCGCGCATCTGGATGGACGAATCCATCGTCGAAGAGCGGGCTGCTGAATCGCTGCGTCATCCCGAAGAAGTGCGTCAGATCCTGGATCGCATGATGCGCTTGCGCGACCCTGCAGGGGTGTATGCGCAGGGTGGGTGTATTGATGCTTCGCGCGAGGCCGTTCGCGGTCTGTGCCCCGGCACGCTGGGCTTGACCTTGCCCGGCCTGACTCACGCGCTGGCCGCCTGATTTTCAAGGCTGCCGAAGCAGCCTCGAAAATCACCATCGCCTGCTACAGGAAGTGGTCCAGGATCTTCCGGCTGGCTCGGTCCAGCGTGGTGATGTCCGTGATGATGAAGTGCACGCCGCTGTCGCCGGCCACCAGTAACGAGTTGGGCGACAGCCGCCGGATATCATCTTCGGCGTTCAGAATCAGATGCGTTTCGCCTCGGTCGGTGTCGATTTCCCAGCGACTGGGGGTGGTCCAGCTCGAGGCATAGCGGATGCGTGTGATTTTGGGGTGGAATTCCCGCTGCGCGAGGTCTTCCGTGATCAGGCGGCGCGGGGCCTCGGGAAGTTCTTCGAGCCGGTTGATCCAGGCCAGCTCCTGGCCTTGTGGCCCCAGCAGTGCCAGGCCCTCGTCTCGGTGACTGATCGGGAAACTGCGTACCGGGCGTACCGGCTGGGGTTCGGCGCCTGGGCGGGTGAGGACCAGACGGCCAAAAGTGTCCCGTGTGAGCGTGTAGTCCAGTGCGGGCGTCTTAGTGGGCATCGGTCGATCCATGACTCGTCGAGGACCGCCACGACGGTTTGCTGGCCGAGACTTCCTGACCTTGCAACTGAGCGCGGTAGAGTCGTGCATAAGCCCCTTCGCGCGCCAGAAGCTCGTCGTGTCGGCCGATTTCGACGATGTGGCCCTGATCCATCACGACCAGCCGATCAGCCTCGCGCAAGGTGCTCAGACGGTGGGCGATGGAGATCGTCGTGCGACCACGCACCAGGTTGTCCAGCGCCTTTTGAATCTCGTTCTCGGTGGCAGTGTCGACCGATGAGGTCGCCTCGTCCAGGATCAGAATGGGTGGGTCGATGAGCAGTGCCCGTGCGATCGAAATGCGTTGGCGCTCGCCGCCCGAGAGACCCTGACCGCGCTCACCCACCAGAGAATCGTAGCCGTGGGGCAGGCGCAGAATGAATTCGTGTGCGTTGGCGGCCCGCGCGGCAGCGATCACCTCGGCTGCCGTGGCGTCGGGGCGTCCGTAGGCAATGTTCTCGGCTACCGTGCCGTAGAAGAGGAATGGTTCCTGCAATACCAGCCCGATGTGGCGCCGGTAGTCGGCGGTGGGGTAGCGCCGCACATCGATGCCATCGAGGCGGATGGAACCCTGCGACACGTCGTAGAACCGGCAGATCAGATTGACCAGCGTGCTCTTGCCCGAGCCGCTGTGACCCACCAGCCCGATCATTTCACCGGGTGCGATGTCCAGACTCAAGTCCTGGATGACGCTGCGGTTACCGTACCGGAACCCGATGTGGCTGAGTTCGATGTGACCGAGCACATGGTCCAGCGGCTGCGGATCGGTGGGCTCGGGCACGTTGGAGCTATGGTCCAGGATGTCGAAAATGCGCTTGGCCCCGGCTGCGGCCTGTTGAGTAGCCGACACGATGCGACTCATGGAATCCAGCCGGGTGTAGAAGCGGCTGATGTAAGCCAGAAACGCCGTGAGCACCCCAACTGTGATCGCGTCTTTGGAAACCAGCCAGATTCCGAAGGCCCAGACCACCAGCAGACCCAGTTCGGTGAGCAGGGTGACTGTCGGCCCAAAGAGTGACCACAAAGCGTTCACACGGTCGTTGACTGCCAGATTGCGGTCATTGGCGTTGCGAAAGCGCGCGACTTCACGTTTTTCCTGGGCAAAGGCCTTGACGACGCGAATGCCCGGGATGGTATCGGCGAGCACGTTGGTGATCTCGGACCAGATGCGGTCGGCTTTTTCGAAGCCGTGGCGCAGATGGTCACGTACCCAGTGGATCATCCAGCCGATGAAGGGCAGAGGTGCCAGCGTGGCTAGCGTGAGCAGAGGATTGATGGACAGCAGGATGGCTGTCGTCATCACGATCATCAGGACGTCGGTGACGAAGTCGAGCAAATGCAGGGACAGGAACAGGCAAATGCGGTCAGACTCTGAGCCCAGACGCGCGATCAGATCACCTGTGCGCTTGCCGCCGAAGTACTGCAGCGAAAGCTGCTGCAGGTGCTGGAAGGTCGCCGTGCGCATGTCGGCGCCAATGCGTTCGCTCACCCAGGCCAGGATGGCGCTGCGCCACCAGCCCAGCAGCCACGCCAGCAGCGATGCGGCCAGCAGGCCGGCAAGGTATTGCATGACCAGCTGATAGTGGATGGGCTCACCGTTCTGGAACGGAATGAGCACGTCGTCCATGAGCGGCATGGTGAGGTAGGGCGGCACCATGGAGGCCGCCGTGGCAAGCAAGGTCAGCCCCATGCCCAGTGCCAGTTTCAGACGATATGGGCGGGCGAAGCGCCAGAGTCGGAACAATGCGCGAGCCGGAGGTTCACCCAGATCGTTGTCGTTCTGCGCAATCTCGGCCGGTACAGGCTTGGGGGCTCGATGCTGCAGCGTCTGCCATGCGGCGACGAGCAGAAGCGCTTCCGTGTGGTGGCTCAGCGTATAGCGCCAGCGGGTCAGTCGCGAATGTGTGTCCACGAGCTCGATACTGCCGACTCCCGCCTGGTCCTGCAGACGCAATTCCATGTCTGCGCGCAAGGGCCAGGAACGGAACTCTTGGGCGTCGGGGCCGCTGGCAAGCCAGCGTCGCGTCGTGAGGATCACCAGCCCCGATACGAAGCGCAGTTGAGAATCCAGGTCGAGCGCCAGCCATCCGACCAAGGTTTCGCCCTCGGCCAGCTGTGTGTGCAATGCACTGCGCCAGGGTTCGGGCAGGCTTGCGGGATCGATGAATTCGGTGGAACTGTCGGGAGTGTTGCCCTGCATGAGCGGCATTTGGATATCGCGAGGTCGGAACGCGCGGACAGGACGAATCTGCGCGGGCGTCGTGAAAGCGTCACAAATTTTCAACTCTTTTTCGGGGCGGTGCAACCAAAACCGGAAAACCCGAATTAATATGTGTGCCGTTATGTTGCATTGCGCCTTCCCGCATCTTTGCTAGCCCTATTGCATGGTCATCATGGACGACAAGAATATTGAGTTTCTCAATATGGTGTACTTGCGGGGGCCGAACATCTGGGCCTATCGCCCCATCATTGAAGCCTTGGTGGACATCCACGGGCTTGAAGATTACCCCTCCAACGTCATTCCCGGCTTCTACGAACGGCTCAGTGCGTGGCTCCCTACGCTGATCGAGCATCGCTGCAGTGTCGGCGAGCGTGGTGGCTTCCTGTCACGGGTGCGCGAGGGTACGTGGCCTGCCCACATTCTGGAACACGTGACGCTCGAACTGCAGAGTCTGGCCGGCATGCCCGGCGGCCTGGGCCGTGCGCGCGGCACGCCGTTGCGTGGGGTCTACAAAGTCATCGTACGGGCCTGGCATGAGCCGTTGACCCGGGCCTCGCTGTATGCGGCGCGTGACTTGGTGATGGCGGCCATCGAAGACCGGCCGTTCGACGTGGCGGGTACGGTCGAGGATCTGAAAGACCTGGCGGAGTCGCTCAGCCTGGGGCCCAGCACGGCCTGTATCGTGGATGCGGCCGATGACCGCGATATTCCCTTCATTCGCCTCAGCGATGCCAATCTGTTGCAATTAGGCTACGGTTCTCGTCAGCAACGGATCTGGACCGCAGAAACCAGCCGCACGAGCGCCATCGCCGAAGACATTTCACGAGACAAGGACCTTACCCGGCAGCTGCTGCAGTCCTGCGGCGTGCCGGTTCCCGAGGGCCAAATCGTTCATGGGGTGGATGAGGCCTGGGAGGTGGCGCAGGACCTGGGCCTGCCGGTCGTCGTCAAACCTTCGGACGGCAACCACGGACGGGGCGTCTTCACCAACCTGAGTACCCAGGCGCAGATCGAGGCCGCCTATGCCGTCGCCGTGGACGAAGGCAGCGACGTCATGGTCGAGCGCTACATCCAGGGCGATGAACATCGCCTGCTGGTGGTAGGTGGCCGCGTGGTGGCGGCCTCCCGGGGGGACGCAGCCATGGTGGTAGGTGACGGTGAATCGACGGTTACGCAAATGGTCGAGAGCCAGCTCAATTCCGACCCGCGTCGTGGTCGCGACGAAGATCATCCGCTCAATGTAGTGCGGCTGGATGCTGCCGCTCGCATGGAGCTCGAACGCCAGGGACTCGATAGTGAATCGGTACCCGAACGCGGGCGTGCCGTTCTCATCCAGCGCAATGGCAACGTGTCCATCGACGTGACCGATGAAGTGCATCCCGATGTGGCCTCGCAGGTGGCGCTGGCGGCTCGTATCGTCGGCCTGGACATTGCCGGCATCGATCTGGTGGCGCAGAGCATCTCGCGCCCCCTGGAAGAGCAGGGCGGGGCCATCGTTGAAGTCAATGCCGGCCCGGGCCTGCTCATGCACATCAAGCCTGCTGCAGGTCAACCCCGGCCTGTGGGGCAGGCCATCATCGATTATCTGTTCCCGGTCCCGCGCGATGGCCGTATCCCGGTGGTAGGCGTGAGCGGCAGCCGGGGCACCGCCGCCGTGTCCGAACTCATCGCGCATTTGCTGCGTCTGACGGGCCAGATGGTGGGCGTGGCCTCCGCGCGGGGTCTGACGTTTGGCCGCAACCATGTGACCACGGAAGACTCGGCTCACTGGGATGCCGCACGCCGCATCTTGCTCAATCGCGCCGTGGATTACGCCGTCATCGAAAACGGTGGACGCGTCATTCTCGGAGAAGGCCTGGCGTACGACCGCTGCCAGGTCGGTGTGGTGACGGGGATTGATCGGGCCGTCACCTGGCCAGAATTCCACATGGATAGCCCCGAAGACCTGGTTCGTATTTTCCGCACGCAGGTGGACGTCGTCCTGCCCGGCGGGACGTCCGTGCTCAATGCGGATGACCCGCTCACCATGGGGCTGGCGCCCCTGTCTGACGGAGACGTCATCGCTTACGGGCTGGATGCGCAGAGCGATGCTTTGCAGGCGCATCTGAAACAGGGTGGTCGGGCCGTCACCTTGCAGGACGACAGCATTGTGCTGTCCGAAGCCGGGGTCGAAATTTCCGTGCTGAAACTGGCTGAACTTGCTCAGACCGTGGGCAGCGGCGGGCCTGGTTGCATCCTGGCCGCTCTTGCGGCGGCCTGGGCTCTGGGGCTGGATGTGGAACGCATGCGGGTCGGCTTGCGCACCTGGAATGCGCGTGGCGTTCCGGCTGAAGCCGCCATTCTTTGAAACTCTGATTCATTCTGGCGAACAGCCGCTGAACGACCGTCTTCTCCAAGGACATTGCTGACATGGAAGTCTCCCGAGTCCGGGCCCTGCGGGGCCCCAATCTGTGGTGCCGACAAACAGCCATCGAGGCCGTCGTCACGTGCGTGAAGAGCGAACGTACATTGGGCGACATGGATGCCTTCGAGACGCGGTTGCGGGCCCGTTTTCCAGACATCGACATCCCCAGGTCCGCTGGGCAGGTCGAGAGCAATTCCCTGGCCTACATCCTGGCTTTCGCGGCCTTGCGGCTGCAGTCGCAAGCGGGTTGTCCCGTGTCCTTTTGCCGAGCTGCTGTGACGCACGATGCCGGGGTGTACCGCGTCGTGGTCGAATACGCGGAAGAGGCCGTGGGGCGTCTTGCCTTTGATCTGGCCCTGTCTCTGTGCCGGTCCACCTTGGATGATGCGCCTTTCGATCTGGCCGATGCCCTCTTCAAGCTGCGCGATCTTTACGAAGACGTGCGTTTGGGGCCCAGCACCGGGTCCATCGTGCAGGCCGCGCAGCGCCGAGGAATCCCCTACCGGCGCTTGAACGAAAACAGTCTGGTGCAGTTTGGCTGGGGGCGTCATCAGCGGCGCATCCAGGCGGCCGAGACCGATGCGAGTGGCGCCATTGCCGAGGCTATTGCGCAGGACAAATCTCTAACCAAGGCTTTGCTGGGGTCTGCCGGGGTTTCCGTGCCGCGCGGGCGTACCGTGAAGGATGCGGAAGACGCCTGGGCCGCCGCGCAGGAAATCGGTGGTCCCGTGGTGCTCAAGCCGATCGACGGCAATCAAGGCAAGGGTGTGGCCGTCAACGTGCAGGGACGCGAGCAGGTGCTGGCGGCCTATGCTGTCGCCAACGACTACAGCGGTGGCGTCATCGTCGAGCGCTATTTTCCGGGACATGATTATCGCCTGTTGGTAGTCGGTGACCAGTTGGTCGCCGCTGCGCGCCGCGATCCGCCGCAAGTTGTCGGCGACGGCCGCAGCACCATTGCCCAACTGGTAGATCAGATCAACCAGGACCCCCAACGAGGTGAAGGTCATGGGACCGCGCTGACGCGCATTCGTCTCGACGAGATCGCGCTCAACACCATGGCGACCCAGGGCTATGTCCCTACCTCCATTCCCGCACCGGGCGTGTGCGTGGTGTTGCGCAACAACGCCAATCTGAGCACTGGCGGATCGGCCACCGACGTGACGGATCACGTGCACCCCGATCTGGCCGCCAGTGCCGTGATTGCGGCTCGCATGGTCGGCCTGGACATCTGCGGCATCGACCTCGTGAGCAGGGACGTCTTCCAGCCCCTCACGCCCGAGACCGGCTGCATCGTCGAAGTCAACGCTGCGCCAGGATTGCGCATGCACCTGCATCCCTCCTTTGGAAAAGGACGCGACGTGGGCGGGGCGATCATCAACACCTTGTTCGCGGCGGGGGAAGATGGCCGGATTCCAGTGGCAGCCGTGACGGGAACCAATGGCAAGACCACTACCGTTCGACTGATTGCACACTTGTGCTCCCGTCCGGGAGTGTGCGTGGGTATGACCAATTCGGACGGCGTCTACATTGGCGAGCGGCGCATCGACACGGGCGACTGCAGCGGCCCGCGCAGTGCCCGCAGCGTGTTGCTTCACCCCGACGTGGACGTGGGCGTATTCGAAACCGCACGCGGCGGAATTCTGCGCGAAGGCCTGGGGTTCGATCGGTGCGACGTGGCCGTGGTCACCAATATCGGGATTGGCGACCATCTGGGCATGAACTACATCACGACGGTGGATGAACTGACGGCCGTCAAGCGCGTGATCGTTGAAAACGTCCGCCCCGGCGGCATGGCCGTGCTCAATGCGCAGGACCCGTACGTGGCCGGCATGGCCGCCAGTTGTCCTGGTCAGGTCACGTTCTTTGCCCGTGACGCCCGCCATCCCGTGATCGAGACCCATCGTGCGCAAGGCGGGCGCGTAGCCTTCGTCGATCAGGGCGACATGGTGTTCGCGCAAGACGGCATGGAAACCCGCATCCAGCTCTCTGCCGTGCCGCTCACCCAGCAAGGCAGCATTCCCTTCCAGGTCGAAAATGCACTGGCCGCCACGGCCGCCGCCTGGGCGCTTGGGATCGACTGGGTACAGATCCAGCGCGGCCTGGCGTCCTTCGTCAACGACGCGGGCACCGTTCCCGGGCGCTTCAACGTCTTCAATTTCCGCGGCGCCACCGTCATCGCCGATTATGGCCATAATCCCGACGCCATCCAGGCTTTGGTCGAAGCCGTCCAGGCCATGCCGGCCAAGCGTCGCAGCGTTGTCATCAGCGGCGCCGGCGACCGGCGCGATCAGGACATTCGCCGCCAGACCGAAATCCTGGGCGACGTCTTTGATTCCGCCGTGCTCTATCAGGACCAATGCCAGCGCGGTCGTGCCGACGGCGAAGTGCTCACCTTGTTGCGTGATGGCCTGCGTTCCGCCCAGCGCACCCGGCATACGGAGGAAATCCACGGCGAACTGCTTGCCATCGACACCGCGCTCGACGCGCTGCAGCCCGGCGACTTGTGCCTGGTGCTGATCGATCAGGTCGAACTGGCCCTGGACCACATCGGCAAGCGCGCAAGTGCGGCCGTGCCTGCATAAGCAGACCTGACAGACCCTGGAAAAAGAGGGCTGACAATGTTGCAGGCCGTGGGGCAGAGGGTCCTCGCGCGCGAAGTTTCCCCCCTGAGCGCCGAGGACCCTCTGCCCCACGGCCGTGTCAAGAACCCTATGCCATGCCAAGAACCGTATGTTCAGGCCCCCGCGTTTGGAACCACTGGGCCTCTGCGTGCTTTAATATCTTCAATATTCATTAAAGTCATTTGCTCGCCCGCAAACTTGGGCTGATTCGTCTTCATTCTGATCAGATCTTGGCGCGGACCCACTACGGAATTCATCATGGACATGTCCACCGCCACCCACACTGTCTTCTCCAAGCGCGCCACCCAGCTCACCAGTTCCGCCATCCGCGAAATCCTCAAAATCACCGAACGCCCTGAAGTCACCTCCTTTGCCGGTGGCCTGCCTTCCCCTGAAGGCTTCCCCGTGCCAGAACTGCGTGCCGCATTTGACAAGGTGCTCGACAATCAGTGGGCATCCGCGCTGCAGTACGGTCGCACCGAAGGCTATACCCCCTTGCGTGAATGGGTCGCTGCCCAAATGTCGCGCGAAGGCATGACGGTCGATACCGACGAAGTCCTCATCGTCTCCGGGTCCCAGCAAGCATTGGACATGTTGGGCAAACTGTTCATCGATCCTGGTTCACGCGTTCTGGTCGAAGCCCCCAGCTATCTGGGCGCCCTGCAGTCGTTTTCCCTGTTCGAGCCACAGTTTCAGGCGGTGCCTACCGACGAACGCGGCCTCGTCCCGGAAGCGCTCACCGATGACCTGACTCGCGATGCACGCTTCATTTACGTGCTCCCCAATTTTCAGAATCCGACCGGACTCACGCTGGATCGCCCGCGCCGTCAGGCTCTGGTCGAGCGCTGCGCCGATCTGGGACTGCCCATCATCGAAGACGACCCCTATGGCGAATTGCGGTACGCCGGCGATCCACAACCCAGCCTGCTCAAGCTCGGGCGGGCCGTGGGCGCCTCGGTCATCCGGCTCGGTACTTTTTCCAAGGTGCTGGCGCCGGGCCTGCGCCTGGGCTATGTGGTCGCACCGCGCGAGGTCATCTCCAAGCTGGTCCAGATCAAGCAGGCCACCGACTTGCACACGGCCATGGTCACACAAATGGCCGTGTACGAAGCGGTGCGCAACGGTTTTCTGGAAACCCACCTGCCCAAGGTCCGGGCCTTGTATCAGCGTCAGTGCGGCTACATGCTCGAGGCGCTGAAGGCATATTTCCCGACCGATGCGCGCTGGACGCACCCGGAGGGCGGCATGTTCATCTGGGTCACCTTGCGTGAGGGCATAGATACTACGCAGTTGCTGCAAGCCGCCATTGCCCGCAACGTGGCATTCGTGCCGGGTGCGCCGTTCTATGCCGGCGTCAAAGCGCCCACCAATACTTTGCGCCTGAGCTTCGTCACGGTGCCCGAGGCCCGCATTCGTGCGGGCGTCCAGGTGCTGGGCGAACTGATCGGGCCGGCCCGCTGATTCCTCGGATCGGCTCGGCGTGCGCATGAGCAACCCGCAGACCCCGCCGTCACCCGCCACGCCCGATTTGTCGGACATGCACCCCGACGACTGGGTGGCGCGCTGGCTGCCTCCGTCCTGGGGGCCCTACGCGCGCCTGTGTCGTCTCGACAGGCCCGTCGGCACTTGGCTCACGTTGCTGCCCGCGCTGGCCGCCTTGGTTCAGGCAGCGGGTGGCTGGCCCACATTATGGCGGCTCTTCATCTTCTCGTTAGGTGCGCTTCTGATGCGGGGCGTAGGCTGCACCTTCAACGATATGTTCGACCGCAATTTCGACCGCCAGGTCGAGCGTACGCGTTTTCGTCCGCTGACCAGCGGCCAGTTGACGTTGCGCGCGGCCATCTGGTTCGTCATCGCACAGTTGCTGGTGAGCGCAAGCCTGCTCTTTGCCATCAATGCCTACAGTCGCTGGCTGGCGCTGGCGCTAGTGCCGCTGGTGGTGATCTATCCGCTCTGCAAGCGCTTTACCTACTGGCCTCAGGCTGTCCTGGGGGCGGCCTTCAACTGGGGCATGCTCATGGCGTGGTCCGACACGCGCAATCTGGTGCCGTGGACGGCCGTGGCCATGTGGTTGGGTACTGTGCTGTGGCAGATCGGCTATGACGGCATCTACGCTTACATCGACTTGCGCGATGACCTGAAGCTGGGCCTGAAATCGGTGGCCATGCGTTTTGGCGAGCAGGGCAAGCGCTGGATTGGCGCCATGTACGCCGCCACGCTGGTGCTGTGGGTGGCGGCTGGCGCCGGGATGGGCCTGGGTGAGGGGTATTTCCTCGTCATGGCCGTGATCGCAGGACATTTTGCCTGGCAACTCAGCGTGTTCGACGTCCACAAGCCCGAACGGGGTCTGCGCCTGTTTCGCGCCAATATGCAGGTGGGCGTGCTCATGATCGTTGCCGCGCTGGCGGGGACGGTGCTGTAGCACAGCGCCTGCGGGCGCCCTTGGCGCGTGTGATCGATTGAGACTAGACTGACAGCCAACAAAAAACAGGCGCACGCTGACTGGCGCTGCGGCTGCGCACGAGGAGACGGCATGGCTGAGCAGTCACGGGACGAATCCGTCCTGGAATTCGATTACGTCATTGTGGGTGCAGGGTCGGCAGGGTGTCTGCTGGCCAATCGTCTGTCGCAGTCACATAGGGTTCTGCTGCTGGAGGCGGGCGGTCTGGATGACTGGCGCTGGATTCACATTCCCGTAGGGTATCTGTACTGCATCGGCAATCCGCGCACGGATTGGTGCTACCACACGCAGCCCGATCCCGGACTCAACTACCGTACCCTGGGCTATCCGCGAGGCCGTGTCCTGGGGGGCTCGTCGTCCATCAATGGCATGCTGTATCTGCGTGGGCAGGCGGCCGACTACGACCGTTGGGCGGCTGAAGGCTGCGCGGGGTGGACATGGCAGGATGTGCTGCCTGTGTTCAAGGCCTGCGAAAATCATCACCTGGGCGAAAGCGAATTTCATGGGGGCTCGGGGGGGTTGCGGGTCGAATCGCAACGACTGAGCTGGGACGTGCTCGACGCGTTTCGCGATGCTGCCGGGCAGGCAGGCATTCCTCAGACGCCCGACTTCAATCGGGGAGACAACTTCGGCTGCAATTATTTTGAGGTCACTCAGCGCCGAGGTGTGCGCTGGAGTGCTGCCCAGGCCTTTCTGCACCCCGTCATGGGGCGCGCCAATCTCAAGGTGATGACGGGTGCGCAGGTCGAACGCATCGAATTTTCAGGCCGGCGCGCGACAGGCCTGGCGTTTGTCCATCAGGGGCAGCGCGTGCATGCGCGCGCCAAGTCCGAACTCATTTTGGCGGCGGGCTCTATCGGTTCGCCGCAGTTGCTTCAGGTCTCGGGGGTCGGCCCTGCCGAACGGCTGCGCCAGCTGGGCATTCCGCTGGTGCTTGATCTCCCCGGGGTTGGTGAAAATCTGCAGGATCACCTGCAGCTGCGCATGATCTTCAAGTTGCAAGGCGCCCGTACGCTCAACACTTTGACCAATTCCCTGTGGGGCAAGGCATGGATGGGGATGCAGTATCTGGTGAACAAGAGCGGGCCGCTTTCGATGGCACCGTCTCAGTTGGGGGCGTTCGCGCGCTCCGACGACGCACGCCCACGGCCCAATGTCGAATTCCATGTACAACCGCTGTCGCTGGACAAATTCGGTGACCCGCTGCACACCTTTCCGGCCATGACGGCAGCACCCTGCAATCTCCAGCCCACGAGCCGAGGCTATGTCCGAGTGACTTCGCCCAATGCTTCGGACCACCCGGACATCCTCTGCAATTATCTGCAGACTCCTGAAGATCGGGCCGTGGCGGCCGACGCGTTGCGCCTGACCCGGCGCATCATGGCGCAGCCCGCCATGGCCCGCTACCAGCCGCAAGAATATTTGCCAGGCGAGGCAGTCCAGACGCAGGCGGATCTGGAAGCAGCAGCGGGGCAGATTGGCACCACGATCTTCCATCCGGTCGGAACCTGTAAAATGGGAATTGATCCGTTGGCGGTTGTCACACCAGAGCTGAAAGTCCATGGGCTTGAAGGGCTGCGGGTGGTCGATGCCTCCATCATGCCGCGCATCACCTCGGGCAACACCAATGGGCCAACCATCATGATCGCCGAAAAAGGCGCTCGCATGATTCTTGGGCAAGCTTGAGCCCTGCCTGATACCCCTGCTTTTCCGGATATCCCATGGTCAGTCACGTTGAGATCGTGGCAACGATTCTGTTTGCCATTGCCATCATTCATACCTTTTCCGTGCCGGTATTCGCGCGCCTGGCGAACCGAGGCGGTGCGCACGCAGGCCTTTGGCACATGCTCTCCGAGGTGGAGGCGGTCTTTGGCATCTGGGCCTGTGTGCTGTTTGGCTGGATGTGGCTCACAGGGGGCATCCAGGAGGCTGTTCAATATCTGGATACCCGTAATTTCACCGAGCCCGCGTTCGTCTTCGTCATCATGGTCGTGGCGGCCAGCCGACCCATCATCGAGCTAGTGCGCGGGGTGGTCGATGGGGTGGCCCGTGTGCTGCCGGTCCCCACGGCATTGGCCCGGTTCTTCGTGGTCATGACGCTCGTGCCGCTGTCGGGATCCCTCATCACCGAGCCGGCGGCGATGACCTTGGCCGCTTTGCTGCTGCGCGATTCCTACTTCAGCCGTCCCGGGCAAGACGGTTTCAAATACCTCACCGTGGGGGTGCTGTTCGTCAACGTCTCCATCGGCGGGGTGCTGACGGCCTATGCGGCCCCGCCCGTGCTGATGGTTGCACAGACCTTTGGCTGGGGCACCGCCTTCATGGCGACGCATTTCGGCTGGCGCGCTGCGTCGGCCGTGGTCTTCAACAGCCTGGTGCTGACGCTCATCTGCCGGCCATTTCTGCTCAGTGGCGAAATCGGACAATCCCGCGATGAGTCTTCGCCTCGGGCGCCGTGTTCCCCCGTTGTGATGGGGGTGCACGTGCTGTTTCTGTTGGCAGTGGTGCTGGCGTCTCATCACATCCACATTTTCATGGGGCTGCTGGTGCTGTTCATTGGCTATACACAGGCCTACAAGTCACACCAATCGCCCCTGCTTCTGCGTGAAGGGCTGATGGTCGGGTTCTTCCTGGCGGGTCTGGTGGTGCTGGGGGGGTTGCAGCAGTGGTGGCTGCAAGATCTTTTGGCGAAACTGTCGCCGGTTGTTCTGTATTTTGGCGCTACCGCACTGACGGCCATCACCGACAATGCCGCCCTGACCTATCTGGGATCTCTGGTCGATGGGACCAGCGAGCTGTGGCGCTACATGCTGGTCGCGGGCGCCGTCACGGGGGGTGGGCTCACCGTGATCGCCAATGCGCCCAATCCTGCCGGGTTTTCCATCCTGAAGGGTTGCTTTTCAGATGGCACGATTGCGCCGCTCAAGCTTTTCCTGGCGGCGGCCGTGCCGACACTAGTCGCAGTCATTCTGTTTCTTCTACCGAATTCCTTCAGTTAAAAAGGACTAAAATCCAGTTGACTGAGTATTAAGGGACGTAAGTTGTGCCTATTTATGTGTACCGTTGCAGCCACTGCGGGCATCAGCAAGACGTGCTGCAAAAGATGTCCGATCCACGGCTGACCCATTGCCCGGTATGTGGGCAAGAAACCTATGAAAAGCAGGTGACTGCGGCGGGGTTTCGCCTTAAGGGCTCTGGTTGGTACGAAACCGATTTTCGCGGAGGCGGGCCGCATACCAGCCATGCTTCGGGCGCTTCACCCTCGTCGTCTGGCACGTCTACGCACAGCAGTGGCACGGCCGGCGGTTCTTCTTCTGCCGCAACGCCGGGCTGACGCACCGGCGACGGATTCATGCGATTCTTCAAGCGCTATTTCATTACCGGCCTGCTCATCTGGCTGCCGCTGATCGCGACAGTCTGGGTGTTGCTGACTTTGGCGAACACGCTGGGAGCGTTGGTCCCGTCGTTCTTGTCGCCCGAGGCGCTCTTCGGACGCCGGATTCCGGGCTTCGAGCTCGTGCTCGTGCTGCTGATCATCCTTCTCACGGGACTGTTGTTCGCCAATTTCATTGGCCGCGCGCTGTTGTCGCGATGGGAGGCGTTGCTGGGGCGTATCCCCCTGGTCCGCTCCATTTATAATTCGGTCAAGCAGGTCAGCGACACCTTGTTTGCCCCTAACGGGCAGGCTTTTCGCGAGGCTGTCCTGGTTCAGTATCCTCGTCGGGGCTCCTGGACGATCGCATTCCTGACCGGCACTCCTTGCGACGAAGTCGCAGGCCTGCTGCAAGGGGATTTCATCAGCGTCTATGTCCCGACCACTCCCAATCCGACTTCCGGGTTTTTTCTCATGATGCCACGCGCCGACGTGCAGATGCTCGACATGTCGGTCGAGGCCGCTCTCAAGTACATTGTTTCCATGGGCGTTGCAGCCCCGGCCAGTACAGCCCGGCTGCATCGGCATGCATTGCCTGTTGCCGCGCCAGTGTCTCCCGACACTCATTGATCTTCCACTCTTTCCACAGACGGAGCCATTCTTGAACCGCACTTGCTACACCGGCGAGGTGTCCAAAGCTCACCTTGACCAGACCGTGACCCTGTTCGGCTGGGTGCATCGCCGCCGCGACCATGGCGGCGTAATTTTCATCGACCTGCGGGATCGCGCCGGGCTGGCTCAGGTGGTAGTGGACCCCGATAATCAGCAGGGTTTTGCCACGGCGGAGCGTATCCGCAATGAATTCTGCCTGCGCATCACGGGCCTGGTCCGCATGCGCCCAGAAGGCACGCGCAATCCTGAACTGCAATCCGGTGACGTCGAAATTCTGTGCCGCGAGATCGAAATCCTGAACCCCTCGGTCACGCCCCCATTCCAGCTCGATGACGATAATCTGTCCGAGACCACGCGTTTGACGCACCGGGTGCTCGATCTGCGCCGCCCGCAGATGCAACGCAACCTGATGCTGCGCTATCGCGTGTCGATGGTGGCGCGCAATTACCTGGATGCGCTGGGCTTCATCGATATTGAAACGCCTATGCTCACCCGCAGCACCCCGGAAGGGGCGCGCGATTATCTGGTGCCTTCCCGCGTGAACCCGGGCGAATTCTTCGCACTGCCGCAGTCGCCGCAGCTCTTCAAGCAGATGTTGATGGTGGCGGGGTTCGACCGCTACTACCAGATCACCAAATGCTTCCGCGACGAAGACCTGCGGGCCGATCGCCAGCCGGAATTCACCCAGATCGATTGCGAAACCTCGTTCCTCGACGAGGTCCAGATCCGTGAGATCTTCGAAGGCATGGTGCGGTCCATTTACCAGCAAGTGCTGAACGTGGCGCTGCCCGATCCGTTCCCAGTCATGACCTGGGGTGAAGCGATGCGGCTCTACGCGTCCGACAAACCCGATCTGCGGGTCAAGCTCGAACTCACCGACATTGCCGACCTGATGCGTGACGTCGCCTTCAAGGTCTTTTCTGGCCCTGCCAACGACCCGGCTTGTCGTGTGGCTGCCTTGCGGGTTCCAGGCGGCAACGAACTTGCCCGCAGCGAGATTGATGCCTACACGCAGTTCGTCAGCATCTACGGTGCCAAGGGCCTGGCCTATATCAAGGTCAACGATGCCACGGCCATCCCAGAGGGCCTGCAGTCGCCCATCGTGAAGAACATCCACGCCGACGCCTTGCGTGCGTTGATCGAGCGCACGGGCGCGCAGAATGGCGACCTGATCTTCTTTGGGGCCGACCGCCTCAAGGTCGTGAATGACGCCATGGGCGCCCTGCGGGTGAAGATCGGCTTGTCTGAATTCGGCCGTACGCATGGCCTGTTCGAGGCGGGTTGGAAGCCCTTGTGGGTCGTCGATTTCCCGATGTTCGAATACGACGAAGCCGAAGGCCGCTACACGGCTGCACACCACCCGTTCACCTGCCCCAAGCCGGGTCACGAAGATCTGCTCGAGACGCATCCCGAGCAGGCGCTGGCGCGCGCCTACGACATGGTCATGAACGGCTGGGAAGTCGGCGGCGGTTCCGAGCGTATCCACCGCGCCGACGTCCAGACCAAAGTGTTCAAGGCGCTGAAGATCGACGAAGAAGAAGCCCGCCTGAAATTCGGCTTCCTGCTCGATGCCCTGCAGTATGGCGCACCACCGCATGGCGGGCTGGCCTTTGGGCTGGATCGCCTGGTCACGCTCATGGCCGGTGCCGAGTCGATCCGTGACGTGATCGCGTTCCCCAAGACCCAGCGTGCACAGGATCTGCTCACGCATGCGCCGTCGCCCGTCGACGAAAAGCAGCTGCGTGAGCTGCACATCCGCCTGCGCCAGACGGAGGCCAAATAAGGAGGCCTCACCGTGCCCATCGTGCGGGTCGTCAGCTACAACATCCACAAAGGTCGCTCTGCGACGGGTGGACGCGAGTCGCTGGCTGATCTGCGGCTGGGCTTATATGGTCTGCGTCCCGACCTGTTGTTTTTGCAAGAGGTGCAGGGGCGCAACCAGATTCACGGCAGCCTCGATGCGCAGCACGAGTCCTTGGCGGCAGCGCTGCATCTGCAGGTGGCGTACGGCCGCAATGCGGTGCGGGCGGCGACTGATCATGGCAACGCGCTGCTGTCGCGCTACCCGATCCTGTTTCACGAGAATCAGGACATCTCCGACCATAAGCTGGAGCAGAGAGGTTTGCTGCACTGCGTAGTCGAGGTAGGCGAAGTCCCTGTGCATTGCATGGTCATCCATCTGGGGCTGTTCGCGAGTGGGCGTGTGCGTCAGGTCGCCGCGTTGGCTGATCGCATCCGCCGTCTGGTGCCCGATACCGAACCTTTGCTCATTGCGGGCGACTTCAACGATTGGACCAACCAGCTGGCTCCCCTGTTCGTGGAGCAGCTGGGCTTGTCAGAGGTCTTTGCCGTTGCTCCGCAAGGGGCGGACGAGGTGTATCGCCTGCGGCGCACCGTGAGCCGCCTGCGCGAACGGCTCCCGTGGCACATGGCCGAGTCGCAGTCGCTGGTGCCAACCTTGGGGTTCCATGGCCATGCTCGTCTGACACCTCCCCCGCGCACCTTCCCGGCCATTTTTCCGTGGCTGCGGCTCGATCGCATCTATCAGCGCGGATTTGCCGTGCGCCGTGCGCGAGTGCTGCATGGGGCGCCCTGGAAGCGGCTCTCGGATCATGCGCCCCTGGTCGCCGAGCTCGAGCTGCCCTGACGAAATCCACCTGATTTTTCAGGAACTTCGACGGTGCTTTCCCGTCAAATAGCGGTTAGCACTCTAAGCTGTAGAGTGCTAACATCCCTGCAATGACTCACGAGGACTTTGTCACGATGACTGCTGCTTCGTCCACTACCACCTTGGCACCTGCGCAGCTTGCGCTGGCGATTTCGAACCCTGGATCTCTCGGGTCGATCGAGGCGTACGTGGGTGCAGTGAACCGCCTGCCCCTGCTCACGGTCGAGCAAGAGGTCGCTTTGGGTCACCGTCTGCGCGACCATAACGACCTGGATGCCGCCCGTGAACTGATTCTGTCTCATCTGCGGCTGGTCGTGTCAGTGGCGCGGCAGTACCTGGGCTATGGCCTGCCTCACGCTGACTTGATTCAAGAGGGCAATATTGGCTTGATGAAAGCCGTGCGCCGCTTTGATCCCGACCGGGGGGTGCGCCTGGTGTCGTTTGCCGTGCACTGGATTCGCGCCGAGATTCATGAATACGTGGTCCGCAACTGGCGCCTGGTCAAAATCGCTACGACCAAGGCGCAGCGCAAGCTGTTCTTCAACTTGCGGCGGATGCGTCCGGATGGCACCAGCCTGGCGCCGGCACAAATGGCCGACATTGCCAAGACGCTGAACGTCAAACCCGAGGAAGTGGCCGAGATGGAAGTCCGCCTTTCCGGCGGTGATTGTGCGCTCGAGGCGCCAGTCGACAGCGAAGACCGCTTTGCCCCGGCGTCCTGGTTGGCCGATGCCTCTCAGGAGCCTGCGCAGGTTCTCGCCCGTCGTGGGCTGGACAGCCTGCAAGGAGAGCAGCTCGAAGCGGCCTTGCAGTCGCTGGACGACCGCTCGCAGCATATTGTGCGGGCACGCTGGCTGGCCGATGAAGGCGGTGCCACGCTGCACGAATTGGCAGCCGAATACGGCATTTCAGCCGAACGGGTCCGCCAGGTAGAAGCCGCAGCCTTGAAGAAATTACGCCTGGCGCTGGCGGGAGCTGCCGACGATCTTCAGGATGCTGCCTAAGCAGGCTGACACAAATCATTGCATCTTTCTGAGGTGCGACGCCAGAACTTTTTGGATGTCTATAGGACAAACCACTATGAACTGATGCTTGACCTACGGTCGCATTGTTCTGTCGTCCGCTTCAGCTTCTCCTCTTCCCCTCCCTATCGAAGCGGATGTTCCCAGGATGCCTCTCAGGCATCCTTTTTTTTGCCTGCGCGCCATGGCGTCGGATAAAACCGCTATTCTAAAAAGGTTTCCTTGCTGACTCTCTCGACATGAAAATAGGCCTGCTGGTTTTTGGTCTGGCCGGACTTCTCGCGCTGATCTCTTTCATGCCGCCGCTGGCGGGGCGTCTGCGGCTGCCCTATTCGGTGCTGCTGGCCATCGTGGGTTTCGTGCTGGGCGTCGTGATCCACGTTCATGGCTGGGCTCCAGGAGTCGTGGCTGATTTTCTGGATACCCTGCAGCACTTCGAGATTTCTTCCGAGACCTTCCTGTACGTCTTCCTGCCGGTGCTTTTGTTCGAGACCGCCCTGGCCATGAACATCCGGCGCTTGCTCGATGACATCAGCCCCATCCTGGTGATGGCGATCGTGGCGGTGGTGGCCTGCACGGTGGCGGTCGGGTTCACGCTGGCGGCGATTTCTCCTTACGGCCTGGTGGTCTGCCTGATGCTGGGCGCCATCGTCGCCACGACCGATCCTGTGGCAGTAGTGGGCATCTTTCGCGAAGTAGGGGCTCCGCGCCGTCTCACCACTTTGGTCGAAGGCGAGTCACTGTTTAACGATGCCGCATCGATCGCACTGTACTCGGTGCTGCTCAGCATGCTGTATACGGGAGGAACGCTCTCGGTGACCGAGGTCGCACGCAGCTTTCTGTTTGGCTTCGTGGGCGGCGGGGTCGCGGGCTTTGTCATGGGCCGGCTCACGGGGTTTCTGTTTCGCTGGCTGCGGGGCTGGCCGGCCGCCGAAGTGACGCTCACGGTGGCCATTGCCTACCTGACATTTTTCGTCGCCGAGCATTATCTGGGAGTGTCCGGCGTAGTGGCGACGGTGGTGGCGGGGTTGGTCGTGGGCTCAACCGGGCGTACGCGCATGTCGCCCACCACCTTCGAGCAGCTCGAAGGGGCGTGGTCCCAGTTCGGCTTTTGGGCCAATTCGCTGATTTTCATTTTCGCTGCCATGCTCATCCCCCGCATGATGGCCGAAATCACCTGGATGGAAGTCCTGCTCATCCTTGTGGTGTTCATCGTGACGCTGTGCGCGCGTGCCGTGATCGTCTATGGCTTGTTGCCGCTGCTGGGTCGCTTGCGCCTGAGCACCCAGGTGAGCCGATCTTATCGGGTGGTCATGCTGGTCGGCGGGCTGCGGGGCGCTGTGTCGCTGGCTTTGGCGCTGGCCGTCACGGAACAGCCTGCGGTCCCGCACGAAGCCCGGCAGTTCATTGCCGTGGCCACCACAGGTTTCGTGCTGATGACACTGTTCATCAATGGCCTCACCTTGCGGCCCCTCATTTATCGGCTGGGGTTGAATCAGCTCGGGCCTGTGGATCGTACGCTGCGGGATCAGGCCCAGGTGGTCGAGCTCGACGCGCTGCGTCTGAAAATCGACGAAATCGCCCGTAATGAGCATATTGGCCAGGAAGTCATGGACCGGCTGCACGCGGTGTTTGATGCGGGGCAGGCTGGGGTCGGCGCCGGGCAGGTGCGACAGCTGGCCGAGGAACAGAAGGTGGCGGTCGGCATGAGCATTCTGGCCGGACGTGAAGAAGAAATGTTCTTCGAGACACTCAAGGCGCAGGTGGTGGACTGGCGTACGGCAGAATCTCTGCTGGCGCGTGCCGAGCGGCTGGGTGATGCCGTGCGTACCGGGGGCTTGGCGGGTTTTGAGGCCGCAATAGAACGAGACATGCGCTATTCGCTGGGCCTGCGGGCGGCGCTGTGGCTGCACTTCGTGACGGGATGGCAGTTCTGGCTGGGGCGCGAACTGACCCAACGCTTCACGAACCTGATGTGCAAGTGGGCCGTGGCCGGGCGACTGATCCGCTTTGCGCGGGCCGATGTGCAGCCCTTGCTGGGGCCTGAAGTGACCGACATCATCATCGCTGCGCATGAACGCCGTCTGACCTTGCTGGAGGGTGCGCTCCAGGCGCTGGCCCTGCAATACCCCAGTTACGCCCAGTATTTGCAAGAGGAGTATCTCGCGCGGATGGCACGGGCCATGGAACGCATGCGCTACCGCGACATGCTCAAGCAGAATCTGATCAGCGGTGAAACCTACGCCGACTTGATTCACCAGGTCGACATGCGCTGGCAGTACCTTGAGAAAACGGGTGAACTGGACATCACGCTGAGTGCCGAGGCGCTGATCCGACGCGTGCCGTGGTTCGAGGGCGCCGATGCGGCGACGCTCAAGGCCGTCCAGCGTGTGCTCAAGCCCAGGTTGGCCGTGCCGGGTCAAGAGATCCACACCCGGCTGGGACGCAGCCACGCCATGTATTTCGTGGCGTCCGGGGCCGTGGTTCTGGATCTGGATGACGGCACGACGGCCGAGCTGGGCAGTGGCCAGATCTTTGGCGAGATGGCCCTGGTGCTGGGGCATGACTTTCAGCCCAAGGTGCATTCGCTGGGATACAGCCGCCTGCTCATGCTGCACGAGCGCGACTTCAAGCGCCTCTTGCAGAATTTGCCTGATCTTCGCGAGAAGATTGATACCATTGCCGCGCAGCGGCTGCGGGCGGTGGAAGTCTGGCAGCAGTTTCAATCAGGCGAGCGCCAGCACGAGCCTCTGCCGCCGCTGGAGCCCGAAGGGCCTGCGCCTCAGAGCAGCAGCTGAATGTCGTGCGCCATGTCTTGTGGCGTGGTATTGGCGCTGATGAGCGCCCGGGTTTCGCCCTTGCGGTCGATCAGGTAGAACGCCGAGGAGTGGCTCATGGCGTACTGCTGCGGGGTGGGACCGGCCTCTTTGGCATAAGACACCTTGAATGAGCGTGCCGTGCGTGCCAGCTGGTCCGCCGTGCCGGTGAGCCCCACGAAGGTGGGGTTGAAGGCCTGAACGTAGGCGGCCAGCACTTTGGGTGTGTCGCGCTGCGGGTCGACGGTAACCATGGCAACCTGCACGTCCTTGGCTTTGGGCCCCAGCAGCGCCAGCGCCTGGGCTGCCATGGCCATGGACGTAGGACAGACATCGGGGCAATGGGTATAGCCAAAGTACACCAGCAGGACTTTGCCCCGGAAGCTTGCGAGCGTGCGTGCCTGGCCGTCGGTGCTCACCATGTCGAGGTCACTGCCCAGATGGGTACCAGTGATGTCGTTTCCGCCCTCGAAGGCCAGGGGCTTGCTGTCAGCCTTGTCGCCGCACCCGGCGAGCGCCAGTGGCAAGGAAGCTATCGCCGCGACCAGCAGAGAGCGGCGGGTTGAAGAATATACAGCCATCATGCAGGTCCTGCGGAGAACACCAGATTGCTCAGGATGAGACTAACCCAGTGGTCCACCAACAACGCCGCGAACAGCAGCGCGAGATAGAGGATCGAGTAAAAGAACAGCTTGCGCGCCCGCGCATCGCTGTAATTACGATACAGCACCCAGGCCTGCCAGACAAAACGCCCGCTCAGCGCACAGGCTGCCACCAGATACAGCGGGCCACTCATGCGCACTATATAAGGCAGGATCGAGGCTACGAAGAGCAGCACGGTGTAGAGCAGCACGTGCAGTTGTGTGAATTGCATGCCGTGCGTCACGGGCAGCATGGGCAGTCCCGACTTTTCGTATTCACGGTGCTTGTAGAGCGCCAACGCCCAGAAGTGGGGCGGGGTCCAGATGAAAATGATGAGCACCAGCACCCAGGCTTCGGCAGGGACCGCATTGGCGATGGCCGCCCATCCCAAGGCGGGCGGCATGGCGCCCGACAGCCCGCCGATCACGATGTTCTGGGGCGTGAGGGGCTTGAGAATAGCCGTGTAGATCAGGGCGTATCCGACAAAAGTGGCGAAGGTCAACCACATGGTGAGTGGGTTCACCCAGAGATACAGCACCCACATGCCGACGCCGCCGAGCACGCCGGCCATGAGCAGCACCTGGGGAGGCGTGATCTCGCCTGATGCCGTGGCACGGCGCGCGGTGCGCGCCATGAGCGCGTCGGACTCGCGTTCGATCAGGCAGTTGATCGAGAAGGCTGCCGCGGCCAGCAACCAGATGCCGATGGTGGCGGTCGCTACCCGCCAGAGGTCAGGAACCCCGGGAGCTGCAAGAAACATGCCGATGACAGCACAGAACACGGCCAGCTGGGTGACACGGGGTTTGGTCAGCACCAGATACTGATGCAGCAGAGAATGGTGACGCGTGGCAGTGGCGCTTGTCATGGTTGTCCCTGGGGTTTTCCGGCTCTGGATAGCCGCCACAGCAGCGTGACGCTTACCAGGACCAGGCCTGCGGCCCCTCCATTGTGCATCACGGCGATGACCAGCGGCCATTGGAAGAAAATTGTGGTGAGTCCTGTGAACAGCTGCAACGCCAGCAGCGCCAGCAACAGGCGTGCCGGACCAGCCAGTCCGGGGGTGCGACGCCAGTGCCAGCCTAGTGACCCGAGCAGGACGAGCACGATGAACGCAAAATTGCGGTGGGTCCAATGGATGGCCGTCAGAGCGTCCTGAGGGATGATGGCACCCGAGGACAGCTTGCCCAGGCCGCGCAGCAGAGCGAAGCCGTCGCGGAAGTCCATGGGCGGTATCCACTGCCCGTGGCAGGTCGGGAAATCCATGCAGGCGAGCGCCGCGTAATTGGTGCTCACCCAACCCCCCAACGCGATCTGCAGGAACAGCACGGCCAGGCCCAGAATCATCCAGGCCCGACCGTGAATGGCGGAAGCCGGCACGGCGTCATGCGGCTTTTCGCGCGCGGCGAGCCAGGTCATGAGGGCCAAAAGCCCCATTCCCAGCACCAGGTGCGTGCTGACCACCACGGGCATGAGCTTGTGGGTGACTGTCCAGGCGCCGAAGGCGCCCTGCAGGCACACCATGGCCAGCAGGGTGGTGGCCAGTGCGGGACCGTGTGCCAGCGTGCGGCGGTAGCGCCATGCCAGCACGGTGATGAGGATGATGAGGGTGCCCAGCGTTGCGCCCGCGTAACGGTGGATCATCTCCATCCAGGCCTGAAATGCGCTGACGGGGCCGTAGGGCATGGCCGCCAGTGCTTCACGGATGTGGGTGCTGGCCCCGAGCGGGCTGAAGTGGCCATAGCAGCCGGGCCAATCGGGGCACCCCAGGCCGGAATCCGTCAGGCGCACGAAAGCGCCGAACATAATGAGGTCGAGCGTCAGGAACCAGGTCAGGAAAACCAGTTTGCGGTAGCGCAACACGGAGCGAAGCATGAGCGCGGCCTACCCGATGGACGAGATCTTCAGCAGCGCCCGAATATCGTCACGCACGCCTTCAGGATTGTTCGTGTCGGGAAATTGCATCATCAGGTGGCCCAGCGGGTCGACGATCCACAAGCGTGTGGCCAAGGCCGCGGCAGGATCGGCCGCACCCGGGACTAACCAGGCTTCAAGCGCATTGAGGTTGGCCCGCAGGACGTGCGTGCCGACATAGGCGTGGTGGAGCACCGGTGAGATGGGGGCGTCGTCCGTTGCAAACCAGAGGCGTTCAATGCGGTTGACGTCTTTTCCTTGGCTGGCGTGAGAATTACGCAGTACGAACAGGCCTTTGACACAGCTTTCGGGACAGGCGCCCGGTCCCGTGCTGATGAGCAGCCACTTGCCCTTGAACTGGCTCAGATCGAAGGCTTTCCCTTGCTCGTCGCGCACGTTCAGATTGGCCGGCACGGGGCGTTGCGGCTCGATCAGCTGCCCGTAATGCGTTTTGACGGCTGAACGCAGGCCCAGCGAGGGCACATAGTAGGCCAACACTGCCAGGAGTACCGGTGCCAGACAGATGAAGAAGATGGCGAAGACGGGGGCGCGGGAGCGAAGCGTTGGAGAAGCAGGAGTCATGTCGTCGGGGGAGCCTTGGGTGAAGCGGGTGAAGAGCGTGGGTGCCAGATGCGCCACGTCATGAAGGCGGCGGCCAGCAGAGCGATGGTCGCAAAGCTGAACCACTGCCCCGCGTAGTTGTAGTTCTGCGTGGCGTTGAGCGAGGGACCCGGCCAGTCCTGGACGAGCCCTGCGTCGTGCGTTGGCGATTGTTCCAGCACCACTGGCAGGAACGTGAGCCCCGTCGCGCGTTGCAGATCAGATAATGCCAGATTTTGGACTCTTGGGAGGTGTCCGTCGGCAGCTGGCCAGCTGGAAGGCAGAGCGGTGTCGTAGTGGCCTGTGATGCTCCCCAGATCAAAGATGCGTGGTACGTGGCTGAGCATCGTGCCGTCCACCGTGACAGAGCCGTCCGCTGTGCGCAGGTCGGGCAGCGTGGCCGGGGGCAGGGGGCGGGGAACCCAGCCGCGCAGGACCAGCAGGGCCGTGTGGGGCGTAGCGGTGAGTGCCAGCGGCGTGGCCACCCAGAAGCCGGGTTCTCCTTGGAGGTTGCGGTTGTCGAGGAGTACAGTAAATTGGTTGAGCCAGTGGCCAGTGGCAGCAGCAGGGTGCCAGTCGGGCCCTTGGGGGTGCTGGGCGTCCAGTATCATGCGGGGCGCTACGCGCCCTGCCTGCATGGCGGCCGACAGCGCTTCTCGCTGGCCTGCCCGCCCGAGCTGCCAACGACCCGCTTGAAGGCACACACTGCCCAGCAGAATCAGCAGCACGATGCCCACGAGGGCCTTGGTGTGCGAACGGGTCGGTGATGCAGTCATTGTGGGTCTACGAATAGATTTCCAGGGAAATCCCATGAAAATCCTGATTGTCGTGATGTTTCTGGGGGTCTTGGCGAGCCTGGGTTCAGCGCTGGTCTATCTGATGCAAGACCGCGGAACGTCTGATCGGATGGTGTGGGCGCTGACTTGGCGGGTCGGGCTATCGATTCTGCTGTTTCTGTTCCTGCTGGTCGCCCATGGCTTGGGCTGGATCGACGCAACCGGCATTCAGGTGCGGTAACTTCAGGGGTTGAAGTGCTCCTGCGGCGACCGCAGGAGCACGCGTTGCATTACAGCCAATAGACGAAGACGTACAGGCCCAGCCAGACCACGTCCACGAAGTGCCAGTACCAGGCTGCACCTTCGAAGCCAAAGTGGTGGTCGGCCGTGAAGTCGCCGCGCAGCAGACGCCGCCAGATGACGGACAACATGGTGGCACCGATGATGACGTGAAACCCGTGAAAGCCCGTCAGCATGAAGAACAAGGCACCAAACGCACCCGAGGTGAAGCGCAGGTTGAGTTCCGTGTAGGCCTCATGGTATTCGTAGGCCTGGCAGGCCACGAAGGTGAAGCCCAGGAGAATGCCCAGCCCCAGCCAGAAAAGCGTGCGGGAGCGGTTTGCCTTGCGCAGTGCATGGTGCGCGATGGTGACGGCCGCTGCCGACGACAGCAGCAAGGCCGTATTGATCGTGGGCAGCCAGAAGGGGCTCACGGTCTTGAACGGTGCGATGATGCCGGCCGGTCCGAGATTGGGCCAGGTTCCAGCGAAGCCCGGCCACAGCAGGGTCTGGGAATCGAGCGTGCTGAGCCACGGGGTAGAGACTTCACGCGTGTACCAGAGTGCGCCAAAGAACGCTCCGAAGAACATGACCTCGGAGAAAATGAACCAGGTCATGCTCCAGCGGTACGAGACGTCGATGCGCTTGCTGTTCAGGCCGCCTTCGGATTCATGGATGGCATCCCCGAACCAGCCGTAGAGTGTGAGCAGAAGGCAGATGATGCCCGCGATGCACAGGTAAGGCCCCACCGTGTAGTCATTGACCCAGAGCGCTGCGCCGAAGAGGGTGGCCAGCATGCTCATGCTGCCCCGGATCGGGTAGACGGAATGTGGGGGAACGTAGTAATAGGGGGCCTTTGTGGCAAGTGCCATCTGACCTGTTGTCATCGTGATCTCCTCATCAGTATCCAGCGCTAGGCCGTCACCAGGTGCACAGCCAACATCAGCAATAAGACGAAAACCAAACCCAGCAGCAACCCTGCGGTAATGACGTGAACGGGGCGGATGTGCGCCAGGTCTTCGTCATGGCCGGCGCGTTTGCGCAAACCCAGAAATGCCCATGCTGCCGTGCGAATCGAGCGTAAGAACGGGCCCGACAGATTCAAGAAGTAATCCCCCACAGGTTGGCGCGCACGAACGTCCAGGCCATGAGTGCCACGGCGACGAGCGCCAGCACCAGTCCCAGGCGGCGGTTACGCCGACGCTGTTCGGGGGTTTGCTTCGAATCCATCAGTGGCTGCCTTCAATGACCAGTGGCGTACCGTCCAGGTCGGGCGGCGTGATGAACGTATGGTACGGCGCAGGCGACGGTACCGTCCATTCGAGGCCCTCGGCGCCTTCCCAGGGGCAGGCCGGGGCCTTGGCACCTTGGCCGCGCACCGCCTTGATCACGATGTAGATCAGCAGCAGCTGCGAGAACCCGAACCAGAATGCACCAATGGTGGCGATCTGGTGAAAGGTCGTGAACTGCGCGGCGTAGTCGGCGTAACGACGTGGCATGCCGGCCAGACCCAGGAAATGCATGGGGAAGAACGCCACGTTGAAGGAGATCATGCTCGACCAGAAGTGAATCTTGCCCAGGCGCTCGTCGTACATGGTGCCCGTCCATTTGGGCATCCAGTAGTAGGCGGCCGCGAACATCCCGAACAGCGACCCCGCCACCATGACGTAGTGAAAGTGCGCCACCACGTAGTAGGTGTCCTGTGCCTGGATGTCGATTGGTGCCGAGGCCACGATCAGGCCCGTAAAGCCGCCGATCACGAACACGAAGATGAAGCCGATCGCGAACAGCATGGGGGTTTCGAATGTGAGCGAACCGCGCCAGATGGTGGCCGTCCAGTTGAAGACCTTCACCCCCGTGGGGATGGAAATCAGCATGGTGGAGTACATGAAGAACAGCTGCGCCGTCACGGGCATGCCCGTGGTGAACATGTGGTGGGCCCACACCAGGAAGGACAGAATGCCGATGGCGCAGATGGCGTACACCATGGAGGTGTAGCCGAAGAGCTTCTTGCGGGCGAACGCAGGGATGACGTGTGAAACGATCCCGAAGGCCGGCAGGATCATGATGTAGACCTCGGGGTGACCGAAGAACCAGAAGATGTGCTGATACAGGACCGGGTCACCGCCGGCAGCTGCGTTGAAGAAGTGCGTGCCGAAGTGGCGGTCGGTGAGCAGCATGGTGACGGCAGCGGCCAGAACCGGCATCACGGCCAGCAGCAGGTAGGCCGTAACCAGCCAGCCCCAGCAGAACAGCGGCATCTTCATCAGCGTCATTTTTGGGGTGCGCATGTTCAGGATGGTGACGATGATGTTGATCGCCCCCATGATGGACGACGCCCCCAGAATGTGGATGGCGAAGATCGCGAAGTCCATGCCCGGACCCATCTGCAGCGACAGTGGCGCGTACATGGTCCAGCCCGCCGCGTTGGCGCCGCCGGGCACGAAGAACGACGCAGTCATCAGGATGGCGCCCACGGGCAGCAACCAGAAGCTGAAGTTGTTCATGCGCGCAAAGGCCATGTCGGAGGCCCCGATCTGCAACGGGATCATCCAGTTGGCGAAACCCACGAAGGCCGGCATGATGGCGCCGAAGATCATGATCAGCCCGTGCATCGAGGTGAGCTGATTGAAGAACTGCGGCTGGAAGAACTGCAGGCCGGGTTCGAAGAGTTCGGTCCGCAGCATGAGGGCGAGCGTGCCGCCTTCGAGGAGCATGCAGAACGAAAAGATCAGGTACATCGTCCCGATGTCTTTGTGATTCGTGGCGAACACCCAGCGCCGCCACCCGTGCGGGATGGGGTGGGCGTGTTCTTCGTGCCCCACACTGGGTGGGATTTGATCAACCGTGACGCTGCTCATGAATGCCTCCTTCCTGGATCGTGCCGCCTGTGAGCGGAGCGAGGAAATATCGTATTGGTTTCGTGACCTGGATCAGTGCGACCCGCGCAGGGCCAGCACGTCTTTGGGCTGCACGACGGGGTCTGGCCCCTTGCCGGCGTTGTCCCAGGCGTTGCGGGTGTAAGTGATGACGGCTGCCAGCTGAGTATCGGAGAGCTGGTCGCGGAAGGCCGGCATGGCCGTCCCCGGATGGCCGTTGAGTTCGGTCAGGATCTGGCCTTTCATGGGAGCCAGCACGAATTTCGTGTCGCCGTTCAGCGCCGGGAACGTGCCCGGGATGCCCATGCCGTTGGCCTGGTGGCAGGCGACACAGGTGGTGGTGAAGACTTCTTTCCCCTTGGCGATGAGGTCTTCTTTGCTCCAGGTCTTGTTGGGGTCTTCGGTGGCGGCGGCCATGGCGGCCTTTTGCTGCTTGGCCCACTGCGCATAGTCAGCGTCTGACTTGACCTCGACCACGATAGGCATGTACGCGTGGTTCTTGCCGCAGAGCTCAGAACATTGACCGCGGTAGGTGCCGACCTTTTCGGCGCGGAACCAGGTGTCACGCAAATAGCCGGGAATGGCGTCCTGTTTGACGCCGAAATCGGGGACCGCCCAGGAGTGAATCACGTCGTCAGCCGTGACGATGACGCGGACTTTTTTGTTAACGGGGACCACTAGCGGGTGATCAACTTCCATCAGGTAGGTGTTGCTCTTGGGTTCCAGGTTGTTGATCTGCGCTTCGGGCGTCGACAGATTGGACAGGAAGTGCACCCCGGCGGCCGGGCCATCGAGGTATTCGTAGCCCCATTTCCATTGATAGCCCGTGACCTTGACGGTCAGGTCGGCGCTGCTGGTGTCTTTCATGGACACGACCGTGCGTGTGGACGGAATGGCCATGCTGACGATGATGAGGAAGGGGACGATGGTCCAGGCAAGTTCGACTGCCATGTTTTCTTCGAACTTGGCTGGTTTGAAGCCCTTGGACTTTCGGTGCACGATGATGGAATAAAGCATCGTGCCGAACACGCCGATGAAGATGACCGTACAGATGATCATGATCATCCAGTTCAGGTCATAGATGTCGTGCGCAATAGGGGTGACACCCCAAGGCAGGTTGAGCTGATCGACCTTCGGCCCGCCCGGCATGTCTTTGACTTCGGCCACCGCAAGCGTCGCCCAGAACCACGCGACCATGCCCAACAACCCTCTGACCATCTTCATGCTGTCCCTCTGGTTGTAGTGTGTTTCCGGGGACAGGTTGACCTTCGTCGGACAGCGGCGAAAGGGCGACGAGCCCAGAACACACATCATCGGATCATCAGGCCTTCGAGCGGGCGCTGGCGCCCGAGCCTGTGATTTCCTTATAAGCTTGCAGGGGATTATAGCGAAGGACGCGCCCTGTACAGGCTGGACGCGCTCCATTTCCGGGGTTTTCCGGGTTTTTACCAATCCCCTTTGTGGTTCCACTACAATCACCGCATGGATTCGACCTCCACTGCCTTCGCCCTGGATGACCTCATTGTGCGCAGCGCCCGTTTGGTGCGCCGTGCGCAGCAGCTTCCGCCGGCGGGGGCGCGGCCCGTGACGATTGCGGGACGGGTCGGGGGCTGGATCGCGCCGACGCCTCTCGCGGCGGTTCGTGCGCTTCCTGGGGTCGATGTCGAGAACGAAGCCGTTCATTTTCGTGCCGCGGTGGCCAAACGCCTGGGCCTTGATGCCGTGTTGCAAAGTGTGGCGCAGGCGCTGCAGCTGGCGGGTTGCATTCGCGCCTGGCGCGACGAACTCATCGATGTGGTGGCCGAGGGCCGCGTGCTGGCGCGCATCGAGCGTGGTGCCGTGCGTCCGTTGGGCTTGCTCACACAAGCGGTGCACCTCAACGGTTGGGCACCCGATGGGCGTCTGTGGGTCGCCCGCCGGGCCTTGAACAAATCGACCGATCCGGGGCTTTGGGATACCTTGTCCGGCGGGCTCGTGGCGGCGGGCGAAGACCCCGACACGGCCTTGCTGCGCGAAAGCCATGAAGAAGCGGGCCTGCCAGCCGTGGCGTTGGCGGCTCACGATCCCCTGCGAACCGTACTACGCATGCGTCGTCGCCTGGACGACGGTTACCAGGTCGAGAACGTGCTCCTGAGCGATTGCGTGCTCGATGCGGGTGCCGTCCCTAAGAACCTGGATGGCGAAGTGCTGGAATTTCGCTGTGTCGACCTGTCCGAACTCTGGGACATGATCCTTCATGGCGCCTTTACACTAGAGGCGGAGCTTTGCATTCTCGATTCTCTTCGGCGTCGATTGCAGGGGGTGTCGGGCTCTGTTTCCTCCTAGATCACAGTGCCGGCACCGTGCCGGCGGAGACACTTCCATGGCACAAGAAAAAAGCAATCCTTTCGTGCTCCCTGGCTTTGGTCAGCAGGGTGAGGCCGCGAAGAACCCGCTGTTTGCCGGGCTCGAGATGATGCGCCAGGCCTGGCAGAACATGGCCGGTGCGGGGCGCCTGGATGCCGCCGTCATGCCTCCCATGTCACTCGAAGACCTTGATCAACGCATTCGCGAACTGCAAACGGTCCAGAACTGGCTGCAGCTGAATGCCACCATGTTGGCCAACACGATTCAGGGGCTCGAGATCCAGCGCAGCACGCTGGCCACGCTCAAATCCTTTGCCGGGCAGGGGGCTGCACGCTCCGAGGCGAGCGCACAAGGTGCTTCTGCTCCAGGCTCACAGGCGGCCGAAGACTGGTGGAAACTGATTCAACAACAGTTCGATGACCTGGCGGCGGCCACGACGGCCAGCCTGCAAGGTGTCGCGGATGCAGCCCAGGCAGCGGCGCAGCCGGCTGCGAAACCCAAAGCGTCGGCGCGCAAGGCTGCCCCTCGCAAGGCGGCAGCCTCGAGCCGCACGGCCTCGCGCCCGTTGAAGCACAAATCACCCTCCTGATTCATCCTTTCGCGATCTCTTCATGTTGAACATCATCATTTTGGCGGCAGGTCTGGGCAAGCGCATGCGATCCGACCTGCCCAAGGTTTTGCACCCCATTGCAGGCACGCCCATGCTGGGCCATGTCTTGCGCACGGCGCGGGCGCTTTCTCCTGATCGCATCATCGTGGTGGTCGGGCATGGCGCTGAGCGCGTGCGTGAGGCCTTTGCTGCGGACGATGTGGCTTTTGCGCCGCAGGCCCAGCAGCTGGGGACGGGCCATGCGGTGATGCAGGCCTTGCCGTTGGTGCTCGAAGGGGCTGCCGATGATGCCTGCCTGGTGCTGTATGGTGACGTGCCGCTGGTGCGAGCAGATACTTTGGGGGCCTTGCTGCAGGCGCGGGGTGAGGGCCTTGCGCTCCTGACTCAGACTCTGGCCGACCCGATCGGCTACGGCCGCATCGTGCGCGATGCACAAGGGCGCGTGCGCCGCATCGTAGAACAGAAAGATGCCTCTGCTCAGGAGCAGGCCATCACCGAGATCAATACGGGCATTCTGGCGGCCCCCACGGCGGCCTTGCGCCGGTGGCTGTCGCAGGTCGATAACCACAATGCACAGGGCGAATACTATCTGACGGACATCGTAGGGTTGGCGGTGCGCGACGGTATGCCTGTGGCGCATGCCCAGCCGGCCTCGGCGTGGGAAACGCTCGGAGTCAACAGTCGCGTGCAGCAGGCCCAGCTCGAACGCATCTGGCAGGGCGAGCAGGCTCGCCAGTTGCTCGAGCAAGGCGTCACACTGGCTGACCCAGCCCGCTTTGATGTGCGGGGTGAACTGCACTGCGGGCGTGACGTATTCATCGACGTGGGCTGCGTATTCGAAGGCAGCGTCCACCTGGCCGACGGCGTTCGGGTAGGGCCGCATTGCGTCGTGCGCGATGCCGAGATCGGGGCGGGAACCGAGCTGGAGGCCTATTCCCATGTGCAGGGTGCCCTCATTGGCGCATCCGCGCGGATTGGGCCTTATGCGCGCCTGCGGCCTGGAGCCGAGGTGGGTGCCGAGGCTCACGTGGGCAATTTCGTCGAACTCAAAAAGACGCGCCTGGGGCGCGGCTCGAAGGCAAACCACTTGAGCTACCTGGGCGATGCCGTCATTGGCGAGCGCGTCAATATTGGCGCGGGCACCATCACCTGCAACTACGATGGCGTGAACAAGTTCCAGACCGTGATCGGCGATGACGCGTTCATTGGCTCAGATACGCAATTGGTGGCCCCGGTGACCGTGGGGCGTGGCGCCACGCTGGGTGCCGGCACGACACTCACGCGTGATGCCCCTGAAGACCAGTTGACGCTCTCGCGTCCCTCCCAGGTGGCCGTGCCGGGCTGGAAGCGCCCGAAGCGCAAATCCTGACTCAAGTACACAAACTAACCGAACGGGGCACTGATGCTTGCGTGCTGCAGGCCTTCGTGCGTGTTCTGAAGGAAGGGCCGTGCGCATTTTGCAGATCAATCTCGAGCGCGGATGGCGTGGAGGCGAGCGCCAGACGCTGCTGACGCTGCAAGGCCTGCAGGCGCTGGGGCATGCTCCCGCGCTCGTGGCGCGTGCGGGTGGCGTCTTGGCGCAGCGTGCCGAAGCGGCAGGCGTTCCCGTGCATGCTTGCAGAGGTGGGCCGGGATTGGCGTCCTTCCTCTTGAGCCAGGGAGGTCGTTATGACGTCTGGCACGCGCAGACGGCTCAGGCCATGAGCGTGGCCGCATTGCTCAGGCCCGTGCTTCGGGTGCCTCTTGTGTTCACGCGCCGCACGGCGTTTGCGTCTTCGGGGAGTCAGCGCGCCCGGCGTTGGAAATGGGCGCGTGCCGATGCCTTGGTCGCCATCAGCCAGGCGGCTGCCCAGGCACCCCAGGACCTCGGGTTGCCGGTCAGCGTGATCCCTAGCGCTGTTCAAGCCGTGGAGCCAGCCCCCGGACGCGTGGCGGCGTTGCAGCAGACCTTTGCTCTCGAGGGGCGCAGGGTGCTGGTGACGGCTGCCGCACTCAGCCCCGAAAAAGACCCCCAGACCCTGATCGAGGCCGTGGCTCATGTCTGCCAGCAGTTCCCCGACGTGTCGTGCCTGCATTGTGGGGCTGATGGGGCGGCGGCGGCCGATGCCCGTGCGCGTGTCGAGGCGCTGGGCCTGCAGGATCGCTATCTGTTCGCCGGGTTTCAACCTCATGTGGCCGATGCGCTTGCACTGGCCGATGTCTATGTCAGCAGCTCCCGCTTCGAAGCCTTGGGGACCAGTGTGCTGGATGCCTGCCTGGCCGGTCTTCCTGTGGTCGCGACTGAGGTGGGTGGTCATGCCGAGATTCTGGCACCCGATCGTGGTTTGCTGGTGGCGGCGGGCGATGCTTCAGCGCTGGCGCGGCGGATTGTCTGGGTGCTGACGCACCCGGCTGCGGCGCAGGCCATGGGCACGCGGGCGCGAGCCTATGTGGAGCAGGAGTTCTCAGTGCCCGGCATGGTGGCCAGTTACGAGCGCCTGTATCGTCGTCTGGTGGCGCGCTGAATCGCCTCGGCTTCAGAGGGCATCCGGCTGGCCAATGGCCTTTTCGGTCAAAGTTCTCGCAGCCCCTTGCGGTACCGTGCCGCGCGTGCCGAGTAGCCCTGGGCGCTGTGCTCCAGCCCGGCCACTTCTTCGTCGGTGAGTGGGCGAGCGACCCGCGCAGGTGCGCCCAGGATGAGCGAGCGCTCCGGAAAGACCTTGCCTTCCGTGACCAGCGCTCCAGCACCCACCAGACAATGGCGGCCAATGACCGCGCCGTTGAGCACCACGGCCTGGATGCCGATGAGCGCGCCATCTTCGATGGTGCAGCCGTGCAGCATGGCCTGGTGGCCTATCGTCACGTGGCGTCCCACGCGTAGCGGATAGCCTTGATCCACATGCATTACGGCGTTTTCCTGGACGTTGCTGCCCTCGCCAATGGTGATGGGTTCGTTGTCGGCCCGGATCACGACCCCCGGCCAGACGCTGCTGCCGGCTTCCAGGGTGACGGCGCCGATCAGCGTAGCCCCCGGGGCGACGAAGGCCGAAGGGTCCAGGCTGGGTTCTACGTCGTCCAACGCGTAACAGGTCATGGTGCAGTCTCCAGGGAAAAGGTAGGAACGCGATTTGGATCGTAGCATGCCTATAATCGCGCCATGACGACCCGCATCCTCATCGTACGCACCTCTTCCCTGGGCGATCTGGTGCACATGCTGCCGGCCATGAGCGACATTGCGGCCCATGTGCCAGACGCCTGTATCGACTGGATTGCCGAAGAAAGTTTCGCCGAAATTCCCAGCTGGCATCCGGCCGTGCATGAGGTGATTCGTGTCGCCCATCGCCGCTGGCGCAAGCATTGGTGGTCGGCCCAGACCCGGCGCGAACGCGCTGCCCTGCGTGAGCTGTTGGGCGCGCGTCGATATGACGTGGTGCTGGACATGCAGGCGCTCATGAAGTCGGTCTGGCTGGTGCGGCAAACGCATGGGGTGCGGCATGGACTGGATTGGCAATCGGCACGCGAGCCGCTGGCGTCGCTCTTCTACGACGTGAAGCATCGCATCGAGTTCTGGCAGCCAGCGATCATTCGTCAGCGCGCACTGGCGGCCGCGACCTTTGGCTACGAGGTTCAGGGGGCGCCCGATTTTGGCCTGCAGGCGTTCACGGACCACGTCACCGTCGAGCCGGCGGCGCTCGTCATGCCGTCTGCCAGCCGTGACGACAAGCTGTGGCCTGCCGAAGACTGGCAACGGGTGTTCGATGACCTGCAAGGGCGGGGGCTGGCGCTGCGCCTGTTGGCGGGCAACGAGGCGGAGCGGGCGCGGGCACGCGAGCTGATCCAGGGGCGCGATCAGGCTCAGGTGTTGCCGCGCATGGGATTGCGTGAAGTGGCTGGAGAGCTCGCCCGGGCGTGCATCATGGTGGGACTCGACAGCGGCCTCACGCATCTGAGCGCAGGCTTGGGGCGGCCTACCATCGGCATCTACCGCGCCTCGACACCGGTTCGGACCCCATTGCAGGGGTCCGCGTACACGGCCAGCCTGGGTGAGCGGGGCCAGGCCCCGGATGCGCAGAGCGTGTGTGCGGCCATCGCCCAGGCGCTGGGCGCGTGAACCGGTCAGACTGCGTGGCATGTCGTGACGGCCATTAGAATGGTGGCATGTCCGTGTTTCCAGGGAATTTCGTGATCCGCTGGCTGTATTCCGTGCTGCTGTTGCTGTGTTCGCCCTTGTTGCTGGCGTGGCTCGCGCTGCGCGCGCGACGTTCGGGAGGCCAATGGGACGTCTGGCGTGGCGCGCGTTTTGGGCGGTTTCAGGGTGAGAGAGCCACGGCGGGTGCGATCTGGGTTCATGCTGTCAGTTTGGGTGAAACCCGTGCGGCGCAGCCCTTGGTGCGCGCCTTGCTGGATCGTGGCCATCAAGTGTTGTTGACCCACTTCACCGCCACGGGGCGGGCAGAAGGGCGGCGTCTGTTTGCCTCGGAACTGGCGAGCGGGCAGTTGCAGCAGGCTTGGCAGCCATATGATTTTCCGTGGGCCACGCGCCGTTTTGTGGCGCATTTTCGTCCTGTCGTCGGCGTGCTGATCGAACGTGAACTCTGGCCCAATCTGGTGCATGCCGTGCGTCGTGCGGGCGTGCCACTCATCCTTGCCAGCGCCCGCATGTCCGAGTCTTCTCTGAGACAGAATTTGCGGTTGGGGCGCCTGATGCGCGAGACCTATGCGGGGCTCACGTCCACCTATGCCCAGTCTTGGGCCGATGCCCAGCGGCTGGAGCGCATGGGGGCGAGCAACGTCAGTGTGTCCGGGAACTTCAAGTTCGATCTTCATCCGGATGGTGATCGCGTGGCGCGCGGGCGGTTGTTTGCTGCCCGTGTGGGGCGACCTGTCGTGGTCATTGCGAGTACCCGTGAGGGCGAGGACCCAGGGTTCGTTCAAGCCATCTTGCGCCAGGTGCAACGCTGGCAGGTACAGGGAGTCGGTGCGGGGCAGCAGCCGTTGTTCTTCCTGATTCCACGGCATCCGCAGCGCTTCGAGGATGCCGCTCGGCTCCTGGCCGAATCGGGGCTGTCCGTCGTCCGGCGGACTGAACTCCTGCGCCTGGGAGATGCCTCCGGGTCGGCCGTCGACGTCTGCCGCAAAGCGGCAGTGGTCCTCGGCGACACCTTGGGTGAAATGGCCTGGTATTACGGCTGCGCCCAGGTGGCCATCGTGGCGGGCAGTTTCGCCCCCCTGGGGGGGCAGAACTTCATTGAAGCCAGTGCGCTGGGGTGCCCCGTGGTGGTCGGTCCGCATACCGACAACTTCGAGCAGGCCGTGGCAGATGCCCTGCAGGCTGGGGCTATCGGCCAGGCCAATACCCCTGAGGCAGCCTTGCAAAAGGCTCTTCAGTGGCTGGATGATGGCCCTTTGCGCGCGCGCCTGGGCGACGCGTCGCGGCATTGGGTCGGCCAGCACACAGGCGCGGTAGCGCGAGTCATGGCTGGAATCGAAGGCCTGTTGGCGTAGCGTCCCGTTTGGCTCGTTCGAGTCAGTACGTCGAATGGGGTGCACGCACCCGCCAGGCAGACAGACGGCTAATCCGTCCTCAGGTTGTGATATTTGCGGCCAAAGGCGACGGTCGCTTTGAAGAAGCCTTCTTTGCTGCCGCAGTCGTAACGGTCGCCGACGTAGCGGTGCGCGAAGACGGGGCGCTGGGCGAGCAGGGCCGAAATCGCATCCGTGAGCTGGATTTCCTGAGCAACCCCGGCCTGAGTGCGGCGCAGGATGTCGAAGATTTCGGGCTCAAGCACGTAGCGGCCTACGACCGCCATATCAGAAGGGGAGTCTTCGGGCGCAGGCTTTTCCACGATGCGATCCACCCGCGTGTTGCGAGCGTCAACGGCCGTGCCGGCCACCATCCCGTATTTGAACGAGTTCTGGATGTCTATCGTCTGGGTCGCCAGCACGCTGCCATTGTGCTGGTGTGCCGCATCCACCAGCTGACGGGTGACCGGGGTGTCGGCATCCAGCAGATCGTCGGCCAGCAGCACGGCGAACGGCTCGTTGCCCACGATGGGCGCGGCGCACAGGACCGCATGGCCCAGGCCCAGGGGCTGGGATTGCCGCGTGTAAATGCAGTTGACGTGGCTGGGCAATACGTCGCGCACGACATTGAGCAGGGCTATCTTGCCTTTGGATTCAAGATCGGATTCGAGTTCGGGGGCACGATCGAAGTGGTCTTCGATGGCTCGCTTGTTGCGCCCCGTGATGAAGATCAATTCGGTGATGCCGGCGGCCAGGGCTTCTTCGACGGCATACTGGATCAGCGGCCGGTCGACGATGGGCAGCATTTCCTTGGGCATGGCCTTGGTGGCGGGCAGGAAACGGGTGCCCAGTCCGGCAACTGGAAAAACGGCTTTGCGAATGGGTTTCATTGTTGAGTGATTTCGGGCGGCACAGGGGTGCCTAGAACCAGGGATTGCTGATTGCGCTGTGAAAGTGGTCGGGGATCACGGCCCTGCTCGGCGGGCGGTGGGCCAAAGAAACCCTGACCATAGGCCAGCAAGGCAAGGTTGGCCACGACGGCGAGGCTGAGCAGGAAGCGCATGGAGCGGCGGCTTGAGAAGCGAAACGGACCCAGTATATCAATCACCGGGCTCCAGGCGGCGTATCAGTTCAGCCTGGGTGACGCCCCAGACAAGCCAGGCCGTCCAGCACCGGGGCGTCCAGCCATTGTGGGACCTGTTCTGGCAGATGCAGGTCTGCTTGTGCACGCGCCAGCGCCTCGCAGATGTCCGGACCTACCGAGGGCCAACCGCCTCCCGTCACGAAAAGCCGGGGTGGGCGTGGGTTCAGGCGTTGCGCAAGCCGCCACTGCCGCAGCAGTGCTCCGCCTTGGGCCGCCGCGATGCCGCTGGTGATGGCGGCGTGCGTATCGATCGGGAACTCGACACAGGGCCCGCCCGCGAGCGGAAGGCGCGCGGTGCCGTCGGCCAGGCTGTGCGCCATGAGCGTGACCCCGGGCAGGATCAGTCCTCCGAGGAACTGGGCTTCGGCCTCTGAAGTCGCCGGATCGGCCCGTACCAGCGTGTCTACGGTCGTGGCCGTGCCGAAGCTCGCCAGCACACAGGGGGCACCCTGTTGCCAGTCGAGTTGATGCCGAACCCGGTGCAGGACCCCCAGCATCCCCAGCCAGCGGTCGGACCCGAGGCGTTCCGGTCGCGCATAGGGGTTGTGCAGCCATTGGGCCCCGGTTCGAGCGTCGCACCATTGAACGGGCAGGTTCCAGTGATGCAGGCACGCGGCTTGCAGTGCCTGCGCGATGACGTCCCCCGCTACGTTGGACCCCAGAATCCGGTCTGGCACCTGGGGAGATTGCGCGACGAAGCGGGCGAGGTCGGCGTAATCCAGCGACTGAGGCTGGGTGCTGCACAGGACTTCTGAAGGCCCCAGCCACGCCAGCTTGACGCGGGTGTTCCCGATGTCGATCAGCAGCATCATGGCCGCACTCGCACCGAGATTTCTCCCACGGAAATTTCGTGGATGCCTTGGTTGTTGCGTAGCAGCAAGTGACCCTGGTTGTCGATGCCGCAGGCCACCCCGGTTTTCAGCAGCCGCCCGTCGTCGAGCACGTCGAGCATCTTGCCGCTCAGGCCATCGACCTGCGCGTAGCGTTCAGGGAGGTCGACGAAGCCGCGTGCCGTGGCTTCATTGAGGGCGTCGAACCACCCATTTGCGAGACGAGCAACGATCTGCGGCGTCGTGATTTGTCGTGCACTGGCGTCTATGGCGGCGATCTCGGCCCAATCGGCAATGCGTCGATCGAGCGAGGCAGACAGGGCCCGCGCGTCTTGGAGATTGAGGCCTATGCCGATGATGATGAGGTGGTGGTCTGCGGCTTGGGCCGTGCCTGAGCGCGTGCTTTCAATGAGAATGCCCGCGAGCTTGGCTTGGTTCCAGAGCAGATCGTTGGGCCATTTCATGGTCAGGCGCGCGCGCGTCGAGGCGCTGATCAACAGTCGCAGTGCCGTGCAGGTGGACAGGCCGATGAGCGGCGCCAGTGTGGGTAGCTGGCGGGCCGACAGAAAGACGTCGAAGGCGCAGGAAAACATCAGATTGGCCCCCGAACGATTTTGCCAGGTGCGGCCGGCGCGCCCGCGACCTTGCGTCTGCAGGTGGCAGCCCAGAAGCCAGGGGCGGCTGACGGGGCCTTCGGGATTGCGCGCCCGGGTGAGCAGATCTGCGTTGGTCGAGCCTGTCTCCTCGATCCAGTCCACGCGAGAAAAATGGGGCAAAGCTGCCTTGAGCTCAAGCGCCATGATCTCGCAAGAAGGCATGAGCTGAGTCGGGTCGTAGGAAGAATCGGGCATCGCGTAGGTAGAATGGAAGCTCGTCAACCCTGGAAAAGAACAGGGCAACCGTGCAAAACGAATGAAGCGGGATACTGCATGAGTTTACGTACAGAACAGTGGACCTGCCAGGGGTTGGCGGGCACTATTGCATGCACTGTAGATTATCCCGAGGGCGATCCGCTGGGGTGGGCGCTGGTGCTGCATCCGCACCCGCTCTATGGGGGCACCCGCGACAACAAGGTCGTCACCACCGTCAGTCGCACCTGCGTCCAGGCCGGTCTGCTGTGTGTCCGCCCCAATTTTCGGGGAGTGGGGGCGTCACAGGGCAGCTTCGACCGGGCTGTGGGTGAAACCGCCGACATGGTGCGCTGTGTCGAGCAGATTCGCCAGACCTGGCCACAGGCGGTTGCCGGCCCCTGGGTGCTTGCCGGGTTTTCCTTTGGGACTGCCGTGGCGGCTCAACTCTATGCCGAGCTGGCCGATCGCAACGTACCTTTGCCGGCGCGTCTGATGCTCATTGGCTGCGCGGTCGAACGGTTTCGCTATCGGGCGCTCACGCTGCCGCTCGAAACGGTGATGGTCCACGGCGAGATCGACGAAGTGGTGCCCCTGGCTGAGAGCATGGAGTTTGCCCGTGCGCATCAGTTGCCCATGACGGTGATTCCCGATGCCAGTCACTTCTTCCACGGCAAATTGCTGATGCTGCGTCAGGTGGTGCACAACAGCCTTGCGGGACTCTGAGGGCAGATGCATCAGAGCGATCCAGGACGTTTCAGTTGCTTGCGTTTTGTCGCGATTTGCGGCCCGTGCTTCAGGTTGTGGTGTGGGCTGCTGCCTATAATGAGCGATTCTTGATTGTGTTCCCCGGGTTATCCGCTCATGACGCCCTTGAATTCCCACCCTTCGTTTCATCGCAGCCTGTCTGCCGTCGCTTTTGCCGTGAGTCTGGCGCTTGCCGTCCCTGGAGCCGCCTGGGCTCAGAAGGCGCCTGTGCCCAGCTCCAGCCCGGCGGCAGCGGCACCAGCCACTGCTCCGGGGGCAGCGCAAAAGGCGGAACCTGCGCTGGACATGGTCAGTGCGCTGTCCAACATTCCGGCTCCGGCGTTGTCAGCCAAGGCGTGGTTGACACTGGATGCGACCAGCGGCCAGATCATTGCGGCACAGAACCCGCAAGAGGCCGTGGAACCGGCGTCGCTTACCAAGCTGATGTCCGACTACGTCATTTTCATGGCGCTCGATAGCGGCCGGCTCAAACTCGACCAGAAGGTGCATATTTCGGAGAAGGCCTGGAAGACCGAAGGTTCACGCATGTTCGTGAAGCCCAACACCGATGTCGACGTCAACGACCTGCTGCAGGGCATGATCGTGCAGTCGGGCAACGACGCGACGGTGGCGCTGGCGGAAGCCGTGGCGGGCAGCGAGTCCGCCTTTGCGGCGCTCATGAATCAAGAGGCGCAAAAGCTGGGCATGACGCACACGCATTATGTGAATTCCACGGGCCTGCCTGATCCGAATCATTACACGACGGTGCAAGATCTTGCGATTCTTTCGCGGGCGTTGGTGCAGAAATTCCCGCAGTACATGCATTACTTCAGCCAGAAGGATTTCACCTGGAACAACATCAAGCAGAGCAACCGCAACCGCTTGCTGTGGGCGGACCAGACGGTCGACGGGCTCAAGACGGGCCATACCCAGTCGGCTGGCTACTGCCTGATTGCGACGGCGCTGAGAGATGGTCGCCGTGTGGTGACGGTCGTGGTCGACACGCCCAGCGATGCGGCGCGCACCGAAAGCAGCCTGAAGCTGCTGAACTGGAGCTTCAAGAATTTCGACACGGTCAAGCTGCTGGACAAGACCAAACCGGCAGTGTCGGCCCGCGTGTGGGAAGGGACTAGTGACACGGTCGGCCTTGGCGTGGAAAAGCCGCTGTGGGTAACGGTGCCGCGCGGCAAGGCAGACGACCTCAAGACCGAGGCCCGCTATACCCAGCCGCTCATGGCACCGCTGACGGCGGGCGCTCGTGCCGGGACCTTGGTCGTCACGCTGGGTAACAAGACGCTGCGCCAGGAACCACTGGTGGTTCAGCAGAGCGTGCCCCAGGCGGGCTTCTTTGGTCGTATGATCGACAAGATCCACCTGATGTTCAAGTGATGGTCGTTGCCGGCGCATGTCTCGTTTCGCCGGCAGCGGCTGTCGACGACCCTGTCATGCCGATTTCGCCACCCGCTGATTCCCTGATTGTTTATCCCTGTGACTTTCCGATCAAGGTCATGGGGCCGGCGCGCGACGAATTCCTGCCGGCGATGGCTGAGGTCGTGAGTGGCTTTGATCCCGCGTTTGACGCCGATACCATCGAGGTCCGTGCCAGCTCGGGTGGACGCTACGTGGGGCTGACCCTGACGGTACGTGTGCATTCGCGCGCGCAGCTGGACGATCTGTATCGCGCCTTGCACGGCCACGAGATGGTCTCGGTGGTGTTGTAGGCGTGGCCATGCAGATACGGTGGCTGGAGCGGCCGGCGTCTTACCGGCCGGTGTGGCAGGCCATGCAGGCCTTCACCGAAGGCCGTACGCCCGAGACCGACGATGTCCTGTGGCTGGTGGAGCATGCACCGGTCTACACGCTGGGTCAGGCAGGGCGTGAGGAACATATCCTGAATCCCCATGGCATTCCGGTCGTGCACTGCAATCGCGGCGGTCAGGTCACCTATCATGGCCCTGGTCAGGTGGTGCTCTACACCCTGGTCGACTTGCGTCGCCATGGCATTTACGTGAAAGAGTTCGTGCATCTGCTGGAACAGTGCGTGCTGGACGTCCTGGCGCAGGCCGGGGTGGCGGGCGCTTGCCGCAAGCCTGGTGCGCCGGGCGTCTATGTGCCGCAATCCGCGCTGCAACACCCGCAGGGCGTGGCGCTGGCCAAGATCGCTGCGCTGGGCGTGAAGGTCCACCACGGCTGCGCCTATCACGGTGTGGCGCTGAATGTGGACATGGACCTTTCACCCTTTTCAGGCATCAACCCGTGCGGCTACGTGGGCCTGCAGACGGTGGACATGCGTTCGTGCGGGGTGGAGGCCGGTCTGGTGGCGACCGGCGACGCATTGGCCCTCAGGTTTGCTCAGGCGTGGGCTTAGCCGTCGGGCCTCTCCACAGCACGTCGGTAACCCCCGCGGATCGGTTGAGAAAACGCGCCAGCACGAAACACAGGTCCGACAGCCGGTTCAGGTAGTGCAGCACGGGGGCGTTCACCGATTCCTCACGCGCCAGGGTTACGACGGATCGCTCTGCCCTGCGTGCCACAGTGCGGACCATGTGGGCGTGCGCCGCCGCAGCCGTGCCGCCCGGCAGGATGAATTCCGTCAGCGGTCCCAGTTCGGCGTTGTAATGCGTCAGAGCCTCATCCAGCGCGTGCACTTGATTCTCCGACAAGACCTGCGTGCCGGGAATGCACAGTTCCCCGCCCAGATCGAAGAGGTCTTGCTGGATCTGATCGAGCAGGGCGTCAATCGCGGCCGGCAGGGTCTGGGTGCGCCATAGACCCAGTGCGCTGTTGAGCTCATCCACTTCACCCAGCGCGGCGATGCGGGGTGCGTCCTTGGGCACCCTGCGTTTGTCGCCCAGGCCTGTGGTGCCGTCATCCCCGGTGCGTGTGCTGACGATGGAAACTCGAATGGACATGCTGGCTCCTGGATTCAGTCGCGGGTGGCAAGCTGCTGCAACGCTTCGCCTGTGACGCGTACGACACGCCAGTCGTGCAGGATCTGGCCCCCGTGGTGTTTGTAGAACTCGATGGCGTTGTCGTTCCAGTCCAGCACCACCCATTCGAAGCGACCGCACCCCAGCTCCAGGGCCAGTGCGGCCAGGTGCTTGAGCACCCAGCCGCCCAGACCTTTTCCTCGATGAGCGGGCGAAATGTAGACGTCTTCCAGATACAGGCCGCGCCGATCCAGAAAGCTGGAGTAGTTATGGAACCACATGATGTAGGCAATGGCCGTGTCTGGTGCGTTTTCAGTTGTGATCACCAGGCAGTGGGCTGCCGGGTGGGCACCGAAGAAACTGGTGTGCAGGCTCTGGGGGGTCGCTTTGAAAGTGTCCGTGAGCTTTTCGAATTCAGCCATTTCGCGCATCAGGGCGTGGATCGTCGGAATGTCGGATTCGCGCGCAGCGCGCAGGCAATAGCCGGGAATGGGTGTAGGCAAGAGAGTCCTTCGTCGTGTCCTGGGCCCGTCGCGCGGGGCGGGCCGCAAAGCGGTTATGCTGGAACAGATGCCCTGATCCTTGGGATGGGGGACAGGGTTCTTTCAGGCAGGAGTGTATTCCATGCGTTCTTCATTGGCGGGCGTCCTGACTTCCGCAGTGCTTGCGGCACTCGGCGTCCCGGTGTTGGCAGCGGCCGCGCAGCCCGTTCAGGCACAAGGGCACGGCTCGGTGGTGCGCATCGACGCTGTGCAAGGCAAGCTGGCCGTGCGCCAGGGCGCGATTTCGGCCCTGAACCTGCCGGCCATGATTCTGGTGTATCACGTCGCCCCGGCGCTGCTCAACGGCATTGCGGTAGGCGATTCCGTGAGCTTCACGGCCGAGCGCGCGGGCGGCCAGTATCGCATCGTGGCGCTCAAGAAATGACGGCCACGCACTGAAGGTGCGTGACCGCCTGCATGATGCACAGCGTGGGTCGAATTACAGCACGTAGCGCGCGAGATCCTGACTGCCGGCCGTCTCCGAGAGCTTCTCATCCACGTAATGGGCATCGATCACGACAGTCTGTTCCCCGGGGCTGGCAGCCTCGAACGACAGGTCTTCCAGGAGTTTTTCCATCACGGTGTAGAGCCTGCGGGCGCCGATGTTCTCGGTGGTTTCGTTCACTGCGAAGGCCAGTTCCGCCAGGCGGCGAATGCCGTCTTCATGGAAGTCCAGCGTCACGTCCTCGGTAGCCAGCAGTGCGGTGTACTGCTTGGTCAGCGAGGCGTCGGTGGCGCTTAGAATCCGCACGAAATCTTCGGCACTGAGCGAGTCGAGCTCTACCCGGATGGGGAAGCGACCTTGCAGCTCCGGGATCAGGTCCGACGGGCGGGACAAGTGGAAGGCACCCGAGGCGATGAACAGGATATGGTCGGTCTTCACCGTGCCGTATTTGGTGTTGACGGTGGTGCCTTCGACCAGGGGCAACAGATCGCGCTGCACGCCCTGACGTGACACGTCGGCCCCGCCTTGCTCTTGCCGCGAGGCAATTTTGTCGATTTCATCCAGAAAGACGATGCCGTGCTGTTCAGCCAGCGTGACGGCTTGGGTCCGCAACTCTTCTTCGTTGATGCGTCGGGCGGCTTCTTCTTCCGTGATGAGGCGAAAGGCTTCCTTGACGGTGAGCTTGCGCGATTTCGTCTTGCCTTGTGCCAGGCCAGCGAACATGCCACGCAATTGCTCGGTCATTTCCTCCATTCCGGGAGGGGCCATGATTTCCATGCGCGGCGCAGTCTGGGCCACCTCGATGTCGAGTTCGGTGTCGTCGAGCTTGCCCTCGCGCAGGCGTTTGCGGAAGATCTGGCGCGTGTTGTTTTCTTCGCGCTCGGGCTCGCCATGGGCGTTGCGTGCAGAGGGCAGCAGAGCGTCCAGAATGCGGTCTTCGGCGGCGTCTTCCGCCAGTGACCGCACTTGGCGCATCGCGCTTTCGCGTGTCTGCTTGACGGCGACCTCGACCAGATCGCGGACGATGGTATCCACGTCACGTCCTACGTAGCCTACCTCGGTGAATTTGGTGGCTTCGATCTTGATGAAGGGGGCGTTGGCCAGGCGTGCGAGGCGCCGCGCGATCTCTGTCTTGCCCACCCCGGTGGGGCCGATCATGAGGATGTTCTTGGGCACAATTTCGTGGCGCAGCGGCTCAGCAACCTGCTGGCGGCGCCAGCGGTTGCGCAGCGCGACTGCCACGGAACGCTTGGCTTTTTCCTGGCCCACGATGTGCTTGTCCAGTTCCGAAACGATTTCTTTGGGAGTCATGTTGGTGGCGGACATAGCGGGGGCCTATAGGGTTTCGACGATGTGGTTCTGGTTGGTATAGATGCAGAGGTCACCTGCGATTTCCAGTGACTTCTTGACGACTTCTGCCGGCGTTATCTCGGTGTTTTCAAGCAGGGCCCGTGCGGCCGATTGGGCATAGGCTCCCCCTGATCCGATCGCGGCAATGCCGTGTTCGGGCTCCAGCACGTCACCGTTTCCGGAAAGAATCAGCGTGTGTTCCTGATCGGCCACGATGAGCATGGCTTCCAGCCGGCGCAGCACCCGATCAGTACGCCAGTCTCGGGTGAGTTCGACGGCGGCGCGCATGAGGTGACCCTGGTGCTTTTCGAGCTTGGCCTCGAAACGCTCTTGCAACGTGAAGGCGTCGGCCGTAGCCCCGGCAAAACCCGCGAGCACCTTGTCGTGATACAGGCGGCGAATCTTGCGTGCCGTGCCCTTGATGACGATATTGCCCAGGGTGACCTGGCCGTCGCCACCCAAGGCAACGGCGTCACCGCGACGAACGCAGACGATGGTGGTGGCGTGAAATTGTTCCATAGGGTTCTCGAGTGTTGAGAACAGCATATGGGGGTCGAGGCGCCAAAATACAAGAGAAGCCGCCTGGGCTTCTCTTGTAAGGTTCTGTGTGCAGGATGCGCGAGGTCAGTCGCCGTAGAGCTTCTGGCGCATCTCGCGACGCTCTTGCGCTTCGAGTGACAGAGTGGCCGTGGGGCGTGCCAACAGCCGGGCGATGCCGATGGGTTCACCGGTTTCTTCGCAGTAACCGTATTCGCCGGCGTCGATGCGGGCGATGGCCTGCTGGACCTTTTTCAGGAGCTTGCGTTCGCGGTCGCGCGTGCGCAGTTCGAGCGCGTGCTCTTCCTCGATCGTGGCGCGGTCGGCGGGATCGGGAACGTACTGGGTTTCGCGCAGGTTTTCGGTGGTGGCGCCCGCGTTGGTGAGGATTTCGTGTTCGAGCTGGTGCAGGCGGTCGCGGAAGAACGCTAGCTGGGCCTCGTTCATGTAGTCCTTTTCCGGCATTGCCAACAGTTCGGTTTCGGTCAGCAGCCGGACCGGGGATTTGGTGCTGGATTTGCTAGCCATGTTGCGTCCCTCTTTGTGTGCCTGGCCCCGTTAGGCCAGGCATTGTTCGAGCCCCTGAGTAAAGATCTCTCGGGGCAGTTTACGGCCGATGAACACCATACGGGTATTCGGTTTTTCACTGGCTTGCCAAGCCTTGCCGGGCTCGGCTCCCATCAGCATGTGGACACCCTGGAACACCATGCGGCGCTTGATGCCTTTGATGTACAGAATGCCCTTGTAGCGCAGCAGGTCGGTGCCATAGACCTGCACGATGCCGCTCAGGAAGTCTTCCAGGCGCTCGGGATCAAAGGGCCGGTCAGAGCGGAACAGGAAGGTCCCGATGGCGTCGTCGTGGTGAGAGTGGTGGTGATCGTGGCTGCAGCTGGGGCCGCATTCGTGGTGCCCGTCTTCGTCGTCGTGACCGTGATCATGGTGGTGGTGCTCATGATCGTGGTGGTCTTCGTCCTGTTCGCTCAGGAATTCCGGGTCGATGTTCAGGATGTCGTCGATGTTGAAGCCGCTCACGTCCAGCAGCGTGTGCAGGTCGGTTTCGCCGAAATTAACCGGCGCGATGGTCGCACGCGGGTTGATGTGCATGATGCGTGAACGCAACGCTTCGTAGTCGGCGTCGTTGACCAGGTCTTTTTTGGAAATCAGGATGCGGTCGGCAAAGCCCACCTGCTGCTGCGCCTCTTCCTGGCGATCCAGGGTGGCCATGCCGTGCTTGGCATCCACCACCGTGACGACGGCGTCGAGCTTGTATGTCTCGGCTACGTCGTCGTCCATGAAGAAGGTCTGGCACACCGGGCCCGGGTTCGCCATGCCGGTGGTTTCAATGATGACGCGGTCAAAGTGCAGGGTGCCCGCCTCGCGTTGCACGGCAAGGTCGTTGAGCGCGTTGACCAGATCGCCGCGCACCGTGCAGCAGACGCAGCCGTTGCTCAGCTGCACGATCTGCTCTTCGCTGTCTTGCACGAGCACGTCGTTGTCGATGTTTTCTTCGCCGTATTCGTTTTCGATGACGGCAATGCGCTGACCGTGGTATTCCGTGAGAATCCGGCGCAACAGCGTGGTCTTGCCCGCACCCAGAAATCCCGTGAGCACGGTCACGGGAATCAGGGTGTCAACGGATACAGAAGGGTTTGCAGCATTCATGGCCATTCTCTGAGTCCGCACGGGCGGCCTCGACCGAAACCAGCCACCGTGCAGACGATAAACGACCGATTACATCATAGTGCAGCCACAAGGGCAAATGGGCTGTCGGTTGCTACGGTTTTGCAGCGAGTTGGCTGGTGGAAGGCGTGGAATGCGCCCCCAACACTACCCCGTTCACCGTTTTTCCGTAAAGATCGTATTTTCCGCCGTGATGTGCCTTGATGGTCGCCTGCAAGTCACCGGCGTAGCGTGGATCTTGCGGGCGCTCGTGGCCGTCGACGAAGTAAGCCACGTCCCAGGCCTCTTGTTCGCTGAGCGTGCCTCCCTGGCTCAAGGGCATGTTGGCGTGAATGAACGCTGCAGCCGTCTTCACCGAGTGCATGCCCGCGCCCCAGTTGTAGGAGTCATCGCCCCACAGCGCAGGGAACACGGCACGGCCGGTGGCGTCATGCTGACCTGCACCGTTGGCGCCGTGGCACAGCGCACAATGCTGGGTATAGACCTTGCCGCCCCGAACGTAGTCGGGGGCCTGGGCCGGTTCCTTCAATGCGGGGAACCCCTGGCCAGCCAGCTTCACGCCGGTGGGAGCACCCTTGGCCATCCAGTACATGTAGCTTTCGAGGGCCACGATGGTTTCACTGGTGGCGGGCGGTATCTTGCCGTTCATGCTGTAGGCGAAACACCCCTGCAAGCGTTCAGCCAGCGTGTTGACGTGGCCGTTCTTGGATCGATAAGCCGGGTACAGCACATAGGCTGCCCACATGGGAGCCGAATCGGCCTTGCGGCCCGCATCCAGGTGGCAGCTCGCGCAGTTCATGGAGTTGCCCACGAATTGACCGGCGTATTTTTGCGGGTTCAGAAAGATATTTTGCCCGAGGCGGACCGCATCGCCGAACGGGCCACTGGGGATGGCGCTGGCCGGCTGCGGGGTGAATTGCGGCGTCGTGGTGACAGCTGGCTCGGCCGCGCGGGCGACCGTCACGGTCAATAGCAGTGTGCTCAGGGCAATGCCTGTCGAAAGAAGTGTCCGGTTCATCATTTGGCTCCTTCGGTCGAGGCGGCGGCTTGGGGCAAGGCAGAGAAATACGTGGCGACGGCATCGATCTGGGCCTCGTCCATGTGCTTGGCGATGGTGCCCATGAGGTCTTGCGGGCCCGCTGGACGGTGACCGTTGCGCCATTGCGTGAACTGCTCGACGATATAGTTCTTGCTCAGCCCCGCGATGGCTGGAAAGTGCGGGGCGACGCCCGTGCCGCCGGCTGCGTGACATTGAGTACAGGCAGGAACGTCGTGTGCCCAGTCCCCTCGACTGGCGATCCAGGCCCCCATGTCTTTGGCGTCTGGTTGTGTCGTGGCCTGTGCCGCCAGTTTGACGGCATCCCAGGGGCGCGGCAAGGTGTCGATGTAGGCGACGACGGCCGCGCGTTGCGGTGTCGACAAGGCCGAGGCAATGGGCTGCATGATAGGGTTGCTGCGTGCGCCATCGGCAAACGCCTGCAGCTGTGCCTCCAGATAATCCGAGCCCTGGCCTGCCAGGTACGGGAAGTTGGCTGCCGCCATTCCCTGGCCTTGGGCTCCGTGGCAGGTGATGCAGGCGGTAGCGCCTTGGGTGCCCTGGGTGTAGATCTGCTTGCCTTGGTCAATGGCCGATTCGGCCTGTGCGAGCCCGGTGCTGGCGACCAGCAAGCCGGCCGCCAGCAGAGAAGCCCAGCAGGCATTCGCGCGCCTGTGCGAAAAATTCATGGTATTCCACTCCAGAATAAGCTTATTTCTTTTAGAAATACCATTATCCAATAAGCGTTATTGCTGCGGCAAGTCGCGCACCTCACGGCAGGCTTGCGCCGCCGCAGCCTGGCGGATCCGAACTGCTTGCAAGCGGTGAGGTGGCCAACGCTATGGCGAGTTCAAGCGCCGAAAATACGTATTTGAATTGGCCGAATGGGCCACTAGGCCTCGGCCTGCTGGCATCGGGGGCACAGGCCCTTGAGCTCGGTGAGGTGGCCGTCCAGCACGTAGCCGGCCTGCGCCACACACTGCGTCAGCTGTTCGCTGAGTGAAGGATCGGAGAGCTCGGCCACGCTGCCGCAGCGCGTGCACACCACCAGGACGTCATGGGGGTGCCCGCCAGCGTCGGTACATGCGCTCCAGGCATTGAGGGCGTCCAGGCGGTGGATCAGCCCCTGAGCCGTCAGGAATTCCAGCGCCCGGTAGACGGTGGGTGGGGCTGCGTTGGGCTGTACAGGCCGCAAGGCGTCCAGCAACTCGTAGGCCTTGAGGCTGCCAGGGTGGCGCAGCAGCGTTTCCAGTACCAGACGGCGTAGCGGGGTCAGTCGAGACCCCCGTTGTGCACACAGGTTCTCGGCCAACGCGAGGCGCCGGGTCGTCAGTGTCTCGTTCGACGAATGAGTCGGATGGTTCATGATGAGTATGTTATAACATAACAAATTGGTCTCGTTGATCCCTTACGGATCGTCCCTTCATGCCGTTGTTTCCCCTGTCTCCTCGCTCCGATCGCTATCGGGGTTCTGCCCTATTGTCGTCCGCCGGACGGCGGATGGGGCGTGTGGTGCTGGTGGTGCTGGGGTTGTGGCTTCTGACCGGATGGGCCATGCAATGGTGGTGACCGATGCGCGGCCCGCTGCGCGCGTGGCGGTCGAATTGCAGCAAGTATGGCTGGGATGGCATGACCGCGTTGCCGTGCGTGATGCCAGCGGCACATTCGACGAAGGCTCTCTGACGGCCATCGTGGGGCCCAACGGGGCGGGCAAGTCGACGCTGGTCAAGGCCATGACCGGGCAGCTCAGCCCCATGCGGGGACGCATTCGCATTGCGCCAACGGTCGGCCGTCACCTGGTCTGCCTGCCTCAGCGCGCGGAGCTGGATCTGAGTTTCCCGATCAGCACCTTCGATCTGGTGGCGCTCGGGGCTTGGCATCAAATGGGTGCCTGGCGGGGGATGGATCGCACGGGTCGCGATGCAGTCGAGGCTGCGCTGGAGGCCGTAGGCCTCGCCGGCCTGGGGCGCCAATCCGTGTCTACGCTCTCGGGGGGGCAATTGCAGCGGGCCTTGTTCGCGCGCCTCATGTTGCGCGATGCTCAGGTCATCCTGCTTGATGAACCCTTCGCGGCCGTCGACCGCGCAACGACGGAAGACCTGCTGGGCTTGCTGCACCAATGGCATGCAGAAGGCCGGACGCTGATTGCGGTACTGCATGACCTGGACATGGTGCGGTCCCATTTTCCGCGTGCGCTCTTGCTCGCTGGACAGGTCGTGGCCTGGGGGGGCAGTGCCGAGGTGCTCACGTCGGCCAACCTTCATCTGGCGCGCCACCTGTGCGCGACGGGGGGGGCGTGATGCATTTCTGGTCTTTCATGGTTCAGCCCTTCATCGACTTCAGCTTTATGCGCCGCGCGTTGGCGGGGTCCTGGGCGCTGGCGTTCGCGGCTGGGCCCTTGGGGGTCTTTCTCGTGTTGCGGCGCATGAGCCTGATGGGCGACGCCATGGCGCACGCCATCTTGCCTGGAGTGGCCGTCGGGTTTCTCACGGCGGGCCTGTCCATGACCGCCATGATGGTCGGCGGGCTGGTGACAGGCGTGGTGGTCGCAGTGTTGGCCGGCCTGGTGTCGCGCCTGACGCCTTTGCGCGAGGACGCAAGCTTTGCGGCGTTCTATCTGGTTTCGCTGGGGCTGGGGGTGCTCCTTGTCTCGCTCAAAGGCAGCAACATGGATCTGATCCACGTGCTCTTTGGCACGGTGCTGGGTCTGGGCGACGCCGCCTTGCTCCTGGTCACGGCGGTCAGCAGTATCACGCTGCTGGCATTGGCCGGTCTGTTCCGAGTGCTGGTCGCCGAATGCCTGGACCCCCAGTTTCTACGCACCCAGGGGCGGGCAGGCGCCTGGGCCCATATCGGGTTTCTGCTGTTGCTGGTCCTGAATCTGGTGGCGGGGTTTCAAGTGCTGGGCACGCTCATGGTCGTGGGCATCATGATGTTGCCGGCCACGGCTGCACGCTTCTGGGTGCGGGCTGTGGGGGCACAGATGGTGCTGTCCGCCATTTTGGGGGCGGCCGCCTCGTATGCAGGGCTCCTGGCTTCGTATTACACGAACGTGCCTGCATCGCCCGCCATCATTCTGGCTGCAGGCGCTGCCTATTTCATCTCAGTCGCGTTTGGACCGTTTGGCGGGGTGTTGCAGGTGGCTCGCCAGGCACGTGCGCGGCGTTTGCGCCTGCTGCAATCCCTGGAGGAATGATCATGAAAAAGTTCTGGGTGGGCGCGCTTGTAACGCTCTGCATGCCCGCGTTCGCGCAGGCCGCGGTGGCGGCTTCCCCGCTGCCGGTGGTGACCTCGTTCTCGATTCTGGGGGACATGGTGCGCGAAGTCGGCGGCGACGACGTTCATGTCACGGTGATCGTCCCGCCTCTCGGAGATCCGCATACGTTCGAGCCGTCCCCCAAGGATGCGCGGGCACTGGGGGCGGCCAAGGTGTTGGTGGTCAACGGCCTGGGGTTCGAATCCTGGATGCCACGCCTGATTCAGGCATCGGGCTTTGGCGGCTTGAAGATCGTGGCCTCGCAAGGCGTGCATGCCCGCGAGCTGAAAGACGACGACAGCGGAAATGAGCATGAAATTCTGGCGCCCGCGCACGCTGCCGTGAAGGGGGGGACGCTGGACCCTCATGCCTGGCAGGACCTGAGCAATGGCATGCTCTACGTGCAGAACATTGCGGGCGGCCTCTCGCAGGCCGACCCCACCCATGCGGCTGCCTATGAAGCCCGTGCGCAGGCGTATGTGGCTCGCCTGAAAACGGCTGACACGCAGTGGCGCGAGCAGTTGGCGTCGGTTCCTTCTGATCGTCGCGTGCTGGCGACGTCTCACGACGCTTTCGGCTACTTTGGGGCGGCGTACGGCATTCGCGTCCTGTCTGTCGTGGGGGTCTCGTCCGAGGCCGAGCCCTCGGCGCGGGTGATGGCTGATCTGGTCCGCCAGATTCGCAAACATCATATTCGTGCCCTGTTTCTCGAGCACGGCAGCAATACCCGAGCGATGAATCAGATCGCTGCTGAAACCGGCGTGAAAATAGGCGGCGAGCTGTTTGCCGACACCCTGGATACCCCGGGACACAAGGCCTCGACCTATCTGGGCATGTTTCGCTGGAATACCGGCCTGTTGTTGAAGGCGTTCACGGCGCAGTAACGCGCCTGCTGCACGCACTAACCAAACGGCACACTAATCCTTGGATTTTCGGTGCGCGCGCGGATGCGCCTGGTCGTAGCTGGTGGCCAGGTGCTGAAAATCCAATCGCGTGTAGATCTGGGTCGTCGAGATGTTGGCGTGCCCCAGCAACTCTTGCACGGCGCGCAGGTCTTGGGCCGATTGCAGCAGGTGGCTGGCGAAGCTGTGCCGCAAGCTGTGGGGGTGCACGTGCATGGGCAGACCCACCTGCCTGGCAAGGCGGTCCAGCTGCAGCTCAACCACGCGGGGGCTGATGCGTCGGCCGCGCGCGCCCAGAAACAGAGCAGCCCGTGTGTTGGCGTCGGGCTCTGGAGGCAGCAGCTGCGCACGCACCTGCAGCCAGGCCTGCAACGCGGCAATCGCATGGCGCCCCAGCGGCACCGCGCGGGTTTTCTGCCCCTTGCCCAGCACCGTGGCCTCGGCCTCATCCAGTTGAATCCAGCTGTGGGACTCGTAGTCGCGTTCGCGCAGAGGCTGCCAATCCAGGCTGACGAGCTCAGAAAGCCGCAGGCCGCTGGAATACAGCACTTCGAACATCGCCATGTCGCGCCGTTCGATTGGTGTCTCGGCAGGGGGCATTTGTGGACGGTCCAGCAGCGCCTGCGCCTGGTCGACCGACAGTGCCTTGGGCAGGCTGCGTGGAATCTTGGGCGCGCGGACTCCATGTGCCGGGTTGCAGGCGAGCCCTGCTTTGGGCGCCCGCCATTCGAAGTAGCTGCGCCAGGCAGACAGCGCCCGGGCCAGGCTGCGCGGTTGGTGCCCCTGCGCGTGCAGGCGCCCCAGCGCCTGGCGGATGTCGAGTTCGCGCAAGGTATCGAGCGAACGTTGGGGAAAGCATTCTTGTAGCGACTGCAGGTCGCGGCGGTAGGCGTCGACGGTGTGACTCGAGTAGCGTTGCTGGCCGGCGAGCTCGGCCAACCAGGTCTGGATGCAGCTGGAGTCGGTCGCGTCAGCCATGGACGAGTCAGGCGACCTCGGGCGCCGCGGTGGCCAGGCGCCCCAGCGCTGCACCTGCCAGCGTGGCGATCATTTCCAGGAACGTGGTGCCCATGTCGGGCGCGAAGCGCTGGGGTTCGTCGGACCCCAGCACCAGGAGCCCTATCGGCTCTGCTCTGTTGAGCGTGCGTAGCGGAACAATGGCCAATGAGGCCGGCTGTGAGCCCAGCCAGGCAGCGGCTTCCTGGTCTTTGAGGGGCCCGCAATAGGGGTGTTCCAGCGCTTTGGCGTAGTTTCGGATGGCAGGCGTCACGTCTTCGGTGAATTCGCTGTCGGCAAGCCGTGGCAAATCCCAGACTCGCAGCGCGATGGCGTTGAGGTCGAATTGATCACCCAGGCTGCGGATGATGTGCGCCGGAATCTGCGTGGCATCGGGCTCGCCCAGCATGCGCGCGCACCACTGCATGACGTCGAGATTGATGCGTTCGTTGCTGCCGGCGTTCTGCAGCAGCGTCTTCAGACGCTGCTCGTACTCGCGCAAGCGGCTGCGCAAGGTGAGGATCTGCCGCTCGCCTAGTGAAATGGCTCGCGCCTGGTGCGGGTGCGGCACGCTCAGGTTGGCGAAGACGTCAGCATGAGCCTCGAAAAAATCGGGGTTCTGGCTGAGGTAGTCGGCGATGGCTTCAGCTGTCAGGGTGTCCTGGGTCATGGGAATTTGGTGCAGCGGCAGTCGCCGGCTAGGGTTTGGGGTTCGTAAGGGTGTCGATGTCGATCTGGCCCTGAAAGACAGTCGTGGCCGGACCTTTCAGGTGCAGATTGTCACCGTCCCATTCTACCTGCAGCGTGCCACCGTGCGTGTCCACCCGTACCGGGCTGTCCAGCAACCCGCGGCGAATCCCCGCAGCGACGGCGGCGCAAGCCCCTGTGCCGCAGGCCAGGGTTTCGCCTGCCCCGCGTTCGTACACACGCAGTTGGATGTGATGGCGATCACACACCTGCATGAACCCTGCGTTGACCCGATGCGCGAAGCGCACGTGCTGCTCCATGAGCGGTCCGATGCGGTGCACCGGGTAGGTCTCGACGTTTTCGACCTGCACCACCGCGTGGGGGTTTGAAATGGCGACCAGCGAGCACCAGACGGGAGCGGCTTCACCCTCCAGGTCCAGACCGTATTGCGTGTCGTTTCCACTGGGGCGCGTGGGCAGGTTCGAGGCATCGAAAGCCACGCGTTCCGGGCCAAAGCCCGTGCGCCCCATCTCGACCGTGACGTCCCCGTTCACGGATTCGTGGAGCACGATGACCCCGGTTGCGATCTCGGCGCGCAGCGGATTGCGTTGCGATAGCCCCTGCTCGTGCACGAAACGCACGAAGCAGCGCGCACCGTTGCCGCAGTGTTCGACCTCGCCGCCGTCTGCATTGAAGATGCGGTAGCGGAAGTCGGTGTCGGGCTGGCGTGCCCGCTCTACAAGCAGGAGCTGGTCGGCGCCCACCCCGAAATGCCGGTCGGCCAGCGCCCGTGCGCGTTCTGCCGTGAGATCTATGGATTGACTCACGCCATCGAGCACGACGAAATCATTGCCTGCGCCGTGCATTTTCGTGAAATTCCAGATCATGAGCTGCCGATCCTTTCATCGATGAACGTCGGTTTGCACGCACCGTGTCAGTGCGTCGCCTACGGATTATCCTGCAAATCGGGCTAAAGCTTAAACCGACAAATACCGGTGTTGGGTATCAGTGTCTTGCAACAGGTCACCGCTGGTGGCCGTGTGCACGATGCGACCCTTTTCGAGGATGTAGGCGCGGCGCGCGTGGCGCAACGCGAAGTGCACGCTCTGATCAGTGAACAGGATGGTGGTGGTCTTGGAGAGTGTGTCGATGAGCTCGCCGATTTGCTTGACGATGACGGGGGCCAGGCCTTCGTTGGGTTCGTCGAGCAGAAGAACGCGCGGCTCGCTCATGAGTGAGCGCGCCACCGCCAGCATTTGTTGCTGCCCTCCTGACAGATTGCCGCCGTCGCGGTCGGCCAGTTCTGCCAGCATGGGGTATTGGTCGAAGATGCGTTCCGTGCTCCAGGTGCGGGTGCTGCCCGGGCGGTGGTATTCGCTGATCTCAAGGTTTTCGCGGACGGACAACCCTGGGAAAATACGCCGGTCTTCGGGAACCAGGCCTATGCCCTGACGGGCGATGCGCCAGGCCGCGTGGCCTGCGATGTCTTTGCCATCGAATAAGATTTGGCCCTGTCGCGGCGGCGTGAGGCCCATGATGCTGCGCAGGGTCGTGCTTTTGCCTGCGCCGTTGCGCCCCAGCAGGCAGACAGTTTCGCCAGCCTCCAGAGAGAGAGAAACACCTTGCAGTGCGTGGCTCTCGCCATAATAAGTGTGGATGTTCTGGACGTCGAGGATCATGCCGGTTCCACCATGTCGGCCGCTTCGTCGCCCAGATAGGCTTTGCGGACTTCGGGGTTGGCCCGCACAACGGCGGGCGCGTCGAGAGCAAGACGGCTGCCATGGTGCATGACCAAGATGCGGTCAGCCAGGTCGAACACTACCCCCATGTCGTGTTCGGTGACCAGGAATGTGTAATCACCCGTGCGGGCGAGGGTGCGGACGAGCTCGACGACTCGCCCGGTTTCGTCGGGTGTCATGCCGGCGGTGGGCTCATCCAGCAGCACCAGCTCAGGCTGCGTGGCGAGCACCATGGCAATTTCAACCAGGCGTTTGTCACCATAGCTGATGGTGCCTGCGGTGCGGTCCGACAGGTGAGCAAGTGACAGCTTGGTGAGGAGCGCGTCGGCTTCGTGCTGGACGGCGCCATTCGTGGCGGCGCGGTTGGCCCAACGCCCGCCTTCGCGTCGCTGCGCGGTTACCGCGACCTCTACGTTTTCACGCACTGTCATCTCGGTGAAAATGTTGTTGATCTGGAAAGAACGTGAGATGCCCAGGCGACTGATGACGTGAGGCGGCAGCCCCGTGATGTCGCGGCCCTTGAACTGAATGCTGCCGCTGCTGGGTGCAAGCCGCCCTGACAGCAGGTTGTAGAAGGTGGTCTTGCCCGCTCCGTTGGGGCCTATGATGGCCAGGGTCTCGCCCGTATCGACGTCCAGGTCGATGTCCGTGACGGCCTTCACGCCGCCAAAGTGTTTGCTCAGGTGCTGGATGCGCAGGATGCAGTCGTGTGCCATGGCCTAGCCCTTGTTCCGGTGCGCCTGCAGGGCGCCCATGACCACACCCAGCGCCCCGTTTCTGAAGAACATCACCATGAGCGCAAGGATGATGCCGAGAAACAGCATCCAGGCCTGGGTAAGGCTGCTGATCCAGGTCTCGAGCAACACGAAAATGCCGGCACCCAGGAATGGCCCCAGGAAGTAGCCGCTGCCGCCGAGAATCGTCATGAGGACCGGTTCGGCCGACATCGTCCAGTGGGCGAGTTCAGGGCTGGCGATGCGCAGGAAAGGCGCCATCAACCCACCTGCGAGCCCTGCAAAGCCGCCAGCGATGGTGAACGCGGCCAACCGATAGCGGCGTACGTTGAGACCGCAGAAAGCGACTCGCTCCGGGTTCTGGCGGATGGCGCGCAGAACCATGCCAAAGGACGAACCGCAGATTCGGTACAGGACGAGCCCGGCGACCACGACCACTATAAGAGCGACGTGGTAATACACGGCAGGATTGCCCAGGGTGACATTCAAGCCCAGGCCAAGTGAGCCCACTGTGAAGCCTGAGATGCCGTCGCTGCCGTTGGTGACCGAGCGCCACTGATGCACCACGGCGAACACCATCATGCCGAAGGCAAGTGTCAGCATGGCGAAATAGACTTGGTCCAGACGTACGCAGAAGAAACCGATGATCAGGGCCAGAACGGCGCCCGCCAGGAAAGATACCAGCAGGCAGGCGAGCAGTGGCCAGTGCAGTGATTGCAGCAGCAGAGCCGTGGCGTAGGCGCCTATGCCGTAGAACGCGGCATGCCCGAAGCTCAACATGCCGGTATAGCCGAAGATGAGATTGAAGCTGGCAGCGAACAGCCCCAGGATGAGGATCTGCGTCGCGATGAAAATATAGAAGAAGGGAGCGATCCAGGGTAGGGCGACCAGCAGGGCCAGCAAGATGGCGAGCCCGATACGGCCCGTGAGCGTATTCATGCCGATTTCCTTGACCCCAGCAGGCCGTGGGGTTTGATGAGCAGCACGAGTGCCATACCGATGAAAGGCAGCACCAAGTTGATATCGGGCAAATACCGCCCTCCTAAACCATGAATGAGGCCCAGGATGATGGCCCCCAGCAGGGCGCCCGGAAAGCTGCCCAGCCCGCCGATCACCACCACGATGAAGCTTTCGATGATGATCTTGTCCCCCATGCCGGGGTCTATGGCCCGCATGGGGGCTGCAACAACCCCGCCAACGGCGGCCAGCCAGGCACCGAAGGCGAAGACCCCGGTGATCATCAGCCGCGTGTTGATGCACAGCACCTGAGCCATTTCGCGATCCAGAGCCGCCGCGCGCATGATCTTGCCGATGCGTGTGCGGTTAAAGAGCAGCCACAGCCCCAGCAGCGTCAGTCCCCCCACCACCAGTACGAAGGCGCTGTAGCGTGGGTAGCTTAGATCGCCCCCAAGTTGGATGGCACCCTGTAGCACTGCAGGGGGGTCGATGATGTGGATTCCGGGCCCCCAGATGAGCCGCGTGGCTTCGTTGAGGATGAGCAGCAATGCGAAGGTGAGCAGCAGGCTGTCGGTGACTTCACGTTGGTAGATGAAGCGCAGCATGCCTCGGTCGATGGCGACTGCCAGGGCGGCCACTATCAGCGGCGCGAACAGCAGCGTCAGCCAGAATGGGAACCCCAGGCTGACGATGCATGTATAGGCCAGATACGCACCCAACATGTAGAGTGCACCATGCGCGAAGTTGATGACGTTGAGAACGCCGAAGATGATATTGAGGCCTACTGCAATGATGAAGAGCAGCAGGCCGATATCCAGGCTGTTCAGCAGCGCCAGACCGAGGCCCCCCATGTCGTCACAGCTTGCAGGCTGGGTCGACGGGTGGCGTGACCTTTGCACCGTCGAAGTTATGGATCTGCGTGAGCGACCGAATCTTGTCTTCAGTGTTCATGGCGCTCGTCAGCCCCCAGGTTGGTCCGATAAGTGCCTGGTGGTCGCCCTTGCGGAAGGTCAGGTTGCCGGTAGGCGCCTGGATGGTCAAGCCGGACAGTGCGTTGATGAATTTTTCGCTGTCCACCGAGCCAGCCTTTTCAATGCCTGCCTTGAACGCGTAGATGGCCGTGTAGGCGCCTTCGGCGTTATAGCTGGGCGGGTGGTTGTAGGCTTTTTTGTAGGCTTCGACAAAGTGCTTGTTCATGGGGTTGTCCCATGATGCGTACCAGTACCGCGTGCCCAGCCACACGCCTGCCGGCATTTGGTCGCCCAGGGCCGTGAGGACCTCGGTGGCGGCACCAACGTTCATGAAGACCTTGTAGCCCTGCTTGAAGAAGCCACGCTCATTGGCCTGGCGCACGAAGTTCACCAGATCGCCCCCCCAGAGTGAAATCAGCACGCCATCGGGTTTACTCTGCATGACGCTGTTGATGAAGGGGGTGTAGTCTTCAGCGCCGAATCGCGGGAAAGCAAGCTGGTCGCTCATGAGGACGACCTTTGGATTGTGCGCTTTCAGATTGTCGCTGAAGTATTCCCAGGACTGGTGACCGAAGGCGTAGTCGGGCCCGATGGTGGTCCATTTGATGGCGTCCGTCTTGGCTGCGATTTCTGCGCCACCCGCCATCATTTGCGCAACGTTGACGCTATCGCGGAATGTGTATTTGTTGCAGAGCTTGCCGGTTGCGTCGGGTGTGGCTGCGTGAGTGATGATGAAGGGCTTGCCCAGTTCGGGCAGTACGGGTACCAGACCTTGCGCGACCCCGGAGCTATCCAGCCCCATCATGAAGTCGACCTTGTCCTGGTAGACCATTTTGCGGGCGAGCTGGATGGCTGTGGCAGCCTTGCCTTGGCCGTCCTCGAGCTGAAGGTGCAGCTGGCGGCCGAGCACACCGCCCTTGGCATTGACTTCGTCGATGGCGAGCGTGGCTCCCTGTTTGGCGAATTCGCCATAGGTGGCGGCGCTGCCGGACATCAGGTAGATGCCGCCGATGCGGATGGGGTCTTGGGCTTGTGCGGGAGCGCTGGAGAGCATGCCTGCAACCGCAAGCGCGCCCAGCACCATGGAAGGCGAAAATTTGTTCATGAAAGTCTCCTCTGTCTTTGCACGGGTGGCTGGTGAACCCAGCTAGTGCGTGAAAGTGCGGCCACTATGAATGTGGCCTTATTGCCAGAAAACAATAAAACACTTGTTCGCTAAAGTCAAAGATTGTGGGCAAAATTCAGAGTGGGCTTTGCAGATAAGATCCGAGTAAGTTGCAAACCGTTTGCGCATAGGCATTTACGTCAATCTTCTGGCGGCGATATTTGCTGCGTTTGAGGTACCAGTCTTGCATGAGTGCCTTGATCAAGGACGCCAGCAGTCGTGTGTTCACGGGCCCAAAGGCATTCGCTGCAATACCTTCTTCCAGGATGTCGAAGAAGATGTCTTCGATCTGGCGCGCGGCGCGGATGGCCTCCTGTTTCTCCCGTGGAGGCATGTTCTTGGCTTCCATGAAAGAAAAGCTGAACCAGTCGGGCATCATTTCGCTGAGGAACAGGTGCGTGCAGATGGCTGCTTGCAGTTTCCCTGTCCCGGGCGATTGATTTTGTATGGCGGCGAGTAGTGTTCTGTGGGTCAGCAGAAAGCCGTAGTTCTGGATGAGGCGAATCAGATCATCTTTATTCTTGATGTAGGCGTAGATGCCCCCGATGCTGAACCCGGATTCTGCACATAGGTCGCGCAGCGACATGGCGTGAAAGCCCCTTGAGGCTGCCAGGCGCAGCGTGGCTTCGACGATGTTGCCCAGGCCCTTGATCGCGACGGCCGGTTTTTTGATGCGGATGTGGTCCTGGTTCTCTTGCAGGAGGGCCGCATAGATGTCGTTCCGGGTCAGGCTCAGTCGCGCCCGGAAGCTCTCGTAGTCTGCTGTCATATCAGCGATGGGGGGTTCCTGGCGGTTGGCCTCGCACCTGATCTCTTAAGATGTTCTTGCGAATTTTACCGGTGGACGTTTTAGGTAATGCGCCGAAGACGACCTGTTTGGGGACCTTGAACGAGGCCATTCCTTTGCGGCAGAAGTCCACGATGTCCTGTTCACTGGTGGTCGGGGCGTCGTCCTTCAGGCAGACGAAAGCACAAGGGACTTCGCCCCAGTGGTCATCGGGCCGGGCGACTACGGCGGCTTCCAGCACCTGAGGATGGCGATACAGCACATCTTCGACTTCTTTGCTGGAGATGTTCTCGCCGCCCGAGATAATGATGTCTTTGGCTCGGTCCTTGACCTCGGCGTAGCCGTCGGGGTGCATAACCGCTAAATCGCCCGTGTGAAACCACCCGTCCTGGAAGGCCTTCCGGGTACTGGCTGGGTTTTTCAGGTAGCCCTTCATAAGGGTGTTGCCACGATGGACCAGCTCGCCCAAGGTTTTGCCGTCAGCGGGCACGGGGGCGCCGGTGGCGGCGTCGAGTACCTGGACGTCGTCCATGGCGTAAAGCCCGACGCCCTGGCGGGCCATTTTGGCGGACAGGTCGTCCAGATTCAAACTCTCCCACTCATTTTGCCAGACACAGACAGTCGAAGGACCGTAGCTTTCCGTCAGGCCATACAGGTGCGTGATTACAAACCCCACCTGGGCAGCCTTGGCAATGACGGCGTTGGGAGGTGCCGCGCCCCCCAAGGCAAACTGAACCTTTTCAGGCAGCACAATGTCGGCGCGGCTGAAGTCGTTGACCAGCAGGTTCAGTACGACTGGTGCGCCACACATATGGGTGATATGGTCATCACGCAAGTGAGCCAGTACAGTGTCGGACTGTACTTTGCGTAGACATACGTGGGTGCCGCCCACAGCCGTGATGGCCCAGGTGTAGCACCAGCCGTTGCAGTGGAACATGGGCAGGGTCCACAGGTAGACGGTGTCGGGCGTCATGTTGAACGCCATGGCGTTGCCCAGGCTCGACAAGTAGGCGCCCCTGTGGTGGTAGACGACCCCCTTGGGGTCGCCCGTGGTGCCCGAGGTGTAGCACAGTGAAATGGCATCCCACTCGCTGTGCGGCTTCTGCCAATTGAACTCGGGGCTGCCAGAGGCAATCAGTGCTTCATAGTCGTATGCCGCCATGCCCGGGGTCGCCGCCTGCCGGTGGGCGATCGCAATCAAGATAGGATGTTGGTCCAACCCCTGCAGGGCCTCAGCCACTAGAGGTTCGAATTCGGTGTCGTAGAGCAGTGCCCGCGCTTCGCCGTGCTGCAGAATGAAACGGATGGTCGCTGCGTCCAGGCGCGTGTTGAGAGCATTGAGCACGGCTCCCGCCATGGGGACGGAATAATGGCTTTCCAGCAGTTCGTGATTGTTGAAGCACAGCACCGATACGGTGTCGTTGCGGGCGATGCCCAGCGACTGCAGTGCGCTTGCCAGGCGCAGGCAGCGGTCATAGAACTGGGCGTAGGTGAGATTGCCGTCATCGTCCATGATGGCGATCTTTTGTGGGAAGACCCAGGCCGAACGTTTGAGAAAACTTAAGGGAGTCAGGGCTGAATAGTTGGCTTCCTGCGGGTCCAGATCAGTGTCGTACGGGTGGTTTGCCATGGAAGTCCCTTCCTTGGGGGAATTCAAGACTGCAAGTACTTGGGGTTGCTGAGTTCAAGCTTACTGCGCGTGAGCAGCATCAGGAGCGCGACGAGTGAAGGTCGGCTTTCATCGGTCAGTTTTCGCTCGCGGATCAAGCTGCAGAGGCTGCGCTCGTTCACGGGCAGATCATCGAAGCCGTAGGCATCCAGGAAGTCCGAGAGGGCTGCTGCGGTGTGGTCTTTGTACTGCAACTCGCGTGCCGCGATACCCATGGCGCGAGCTACCATGCGAGCCGTGTAGGCCTGATTCGGGGGAAGTGCAGGCAACAGCTGTTCCATCAAGGTGCGTCGGGCCTCGTGCAGCAGGGCAGCGCCGTCGGGCTGATTGATCATGATGTCGCTCCAGGGGGTGTTTGGGTGAGCCCTTCGATCTGTGTCAGCAGGTCGTATTCCATTTCGGGCACCATGCGTCCGGTCAGTGCAAGCTCTATCGAGGGTTCTTCACCTGAAAGGTGGCGTTGGGCCTGCTGCAACGCGACAACTGCCCAGCGAACCAGCCCCATGATTTCCCAGTACGCCACGGCGGATGCGTCTACGGGGCGGCCAGAGATGCGGGTGTAGCCTTTGAAGAGATCGGCCTTGTCTCCCAAGCCGCCCACCTCATGCACGGGGGCCCCGAAGCGCCAGCTTTTGCAGCAGAGCCATCCCAGATCTTCGTAAGGGTCACTCCAGGCTGCGAATTCCCAATCCAGAACCGCGGTCAGGCGGCCGTTCTGCACCATGTAGTTCCCGGTTCGAAAGTCGCAGTGGCAGAGCACCAAGTCGTGCGAGGTGGGTACGTGGTCGGTCAGCCAGTTCAGGGCCCAATCCAGCACCGGGTGCGGCTCGTCGATTTGTCGCAAGGCCTGTTGGTAGATGTGCACGCGGTGCAGGGCAGGTAATTCTTTGGGGATGGGAAGGAACGCCAGTTCGGGTAATGGCGGCCGCACGCGATGCAGGCGCGCCAGTTCTTCGCCTAGCCGTTGCGTCAGTGCCTGTGCCTGGCCAGCCGTGAGCGCATCTCGCAAAAAGGTTCGCGGAGCACTGGACCCTTCCGCCCGTTGCATGATGAAGAAATTGCGGCTCAGTACGGCGGGGTCTGTGCACAGCCACAGAGGCTCGGGGACTGTGAGCCCCGCTGCATGGGCTACCTTCAGGACATGAAACTCTTGGATTCGGTCCAGGCTGGAGGCAATGCGGGAAGGGGCGTCGCTACGGACGACGAGCCGGTGTTCCCCCGGATAAGTGCCGCCCGTCATGCGGACGGTCAGGGCGTAATTGTTCTGGATGGCGCCGCCTGTGAGCCTCGTGAATTCGACGACATCGACGGACTGCGCATTGCATTGATGGCTGAGGAACGTGGCCAGAGAGGATTCAGGTGTGGCCATGTGAGGCTCCCCACTGCCAAAAGGCGCTGCCCTGGGACAGCAATCGACGCGACAGCACCATTTTGTGGACTTCTGACGCCCCATCCACCAGGCGGGCCTGGCGCGCGTACCGGTAAATCCATTCAAGAGGCGTGTCGCGCGAATAGCCGCGCGCGCCGCAGAGCTGGATGGCCGTATCCACGGCCTTGTGCAGGACGTCGGCCACCGCCACTTTGGCCATGGACACTTCGGCTTGCGCGTAGTCGCCCTGATCGAGCTTCCAGGCAGCGTGCATGGTGAGCAGGCGTCCCGTGCGGATTTGCAGCGCCGCTTCACCCAGCATCCATTGGACACCCTCGTGATCGGCCAATGTCTGGCCAAAGGCCTGCCGTTGCGTGACGTAGTCGCTGGCGATCTCGAGCGAGCGGCGCGCCAGCCCCAGCCAACGCATGCAGTGCGTGAGCCGTGCGGGCCCTAGACGGATCTGCGTGACTTTGAGCCCGTCGCCCACCTCCATGAGCCGGTTTTCATCCGGGATGAGCAGGCCGTCGAAATGCAGTTCACAGTGCCCGCCGTGTTCTTCGGGGCCCATGATGGGGATGCGCCGCACGATCTTCCAGCCTGGGTCGTTTTTGTGGAACAGGAAGGCCGTCAGCCCTTTGCGCGTGTCGTCTGATGTGCGCGCCATCAGGATGAAGTGCTCGGCCACCCCCGCCCCTGTGATGAAATGCTTGACGCCCCGAATGCGCCAATGGTCGCCCTCGCGAGTGGCGCGTGTCTGCATCATCGATGGGTCCGACCCTGAGCCGGGAGCAGGTTCAGTCATGGCAAATGAAGAGCGCACGGCGCCATCGACGATGGGTTGCAGCCAGCGGTCCTTTTGTGCCGGTGTGGCGATTTTGTTCAGCACCATCATATTGCCATCGTCGGGAGCGGCGGAGTTGAACACCACAGGCCCGAAGATCGAACGGTTCATTTCTTCGTAGCAGGGCGCCATGTCGGCCATGCTCAGCCCCTGTCCACCCCGTTCGCGTGGCATTTGCAGGCACCAGAGACCCTGCGCACGTGCCTTGGCACGCAGCGATTGCAAGTGCGCTGGTTCTAGGTTCTCGTGCGCGTCGAACGCGGCCGGGGTTGCTTCGAGCGGAATAAGCTCGGTGTCTACGAATTGCCGAATGCGGGTGCAAAAATCCTGGGCGGTGTCGGAGAGGGTGAAATCCATGGGGATGACCGCTTATAGAGTGGATTGCAGGTGACCGCCGTCGACCACCAGTGAGGTGCCTGTCATGTAGGCGGAGGCTTCTGAGGCAAGGAGCAACAAGGGTCCGTCCAGGTCTTGCCCCTGGCCCAGTCGGCGCTGGGGAATGCGGCGGATCAGGGCGTGCCCGGCCTCGGTGGTGAAGAACTCGTGGTTCAGCTCGGTGTCTATGTAGCCGGGCGCCAAGGCATTGACGCGAATGTCATAGCGCGCCCATTCGAGAGCCAGGGCGCGTGTCATGTGCTCCAACCCGGCCTTGGACACGGTGTAGGGCATCACGTTGCCCGCCACGCGGTGGCCCAGGATGGAGGACACCAGGATGATGGACCCCGGATGTTTCGCCGCGACCAGGCGCTGCGCGATTTCACGGGCGGTCAGCCAGCAGCCTTTCAGGTTGACCGCGATGACACGGTCCCAATCCTCGACAGACAGATCGAGCGCTGGCTTGTGGGTAGCGATGCCGGCGGCACACACGGCGGTGTCGATGAGACCTGCACGCTGCTGGACCTCGTCCAGCCCATGGCGGAGGCTGTCGGCGTCGGCTACGTCCAGTGGCTGCACAAAGGTGGTGATGCCCGTCGTGGTCAGTGTTTCGGCCAACTGGTCCAGTGGCTCGCGATGGCGGCCCGAAAGAATGATTTGTGCGCCCGCCAGGCCCAGCGTGCGTGCAAAGTGCGCACCCAGGCCGCCCGACGCGCCCGTGATCAGGACAGTTTTGCCTGTCAGCCCGAATCTGTTGTCCATGCGCCCATCCCCTCTTGGAATAATTGTAGAACGATCGTTCTATTTATTCAATTTGCGAGTGCAGCAATGCGCTATCACTTCCGTGGGTGTGCGCGCTGCTGCCGTGCTGCACTCAAGCGGGCTGCCTGTCATTGGAGCAGATGGATGTGATTGAAGCCAATGAGGCTTTTGTGGCCCAGGCCTGTGCATTGGTGGTGGACAGGGGATCGCCGCGATTTTCGAGCGTCTTCAGTAAAACCCAGCCTCGCCCTCGGGTCGTGTCTTGAACCGGCGGTGTACCCAGTAGTATTGAGCGGGGTCGCGGCGGATTGCGTCCTCGATCAGGGTGTTCAGACGGGCGGTCGCGGCTTCCAGAGAATCGTCGCCGGGGAAATTGTCTATGACTGGTCCGATTTTCACGTGGTAGCGTCCCGTATCCAAGTCCAGATGCGTGATGGCCGGGATGACAACGGCGTTTCTGGCCTTCGCAATATGGGCAGTGGACAACAGGGTCGCGGCCTGAACGCCGAAGAACGGAACGAAGGCACTGCCCTCGCGGCCGAAGTCCATGTCGGGCAGGTAGTAGACGGGGATGCGCTTGCGCAGCAGGCGGATGAGTTCCCGTACGCCATCGTGGCGGCTGACCATATGCACGCGGTTGAAGCGGATGCGCCCCGCGAGCACGACCTCGTCTACATCAGGATCGCTCTGCCGCGTGTAAAAGGAGGCAGTCTCCTTCAGATACATCGCGATCCGAGTGGCGGCAGCGTCCAGGGCGACGAAGTGTGGGGCCAGCATCAGGACGGGCCGGTCTTGGGCGACCAGATCCTTCAGGAGTTCCCCTCCCTGAAGCTCTACCATGTCCTCGATGCGTGCCGGGTCGCCGAACCAGCACAGGCCTCGGTCGACGAAGGACTGGGCGAGCAGATGGAAATGGCGGCGTGCCAGCGCTTCGCGCGCCTGGGGGGTCAGATCGGGGAAGCAGAGTGCCAGATTCACTCGGACGATGTGAGCGCGGGAACGCAACAGCCGCGGGGTGAGCCACCCCAGAAACCGACCCCAGCGCAATCGCGTCGGTGTAGAACAGCGTCCAAAGTAGCCCAGTGCAGCGCGCAGCAGGGCCTTTTTGTCGAATTTCATGCGGATTCCTCTGGACGTGGTGGGGCGTTATCTGGCCATTTGTAGCGGTTGTAGCTCCACAAATATTGTTCAGGGAAACGCCGGATCAGGGCTTCCATGGCCTGATTGATGGCGGCTGCCAGGGTCTCGACTTCCGTGGGCATGGGTTCTGGAATCCGCAGGTAGTGCATGCGCCAGCCTTGTCCGCGTGGCAGACGTTCGGCTGCCCCGAGCAGGACGGGAGCCCCGGTCTGCAAGGCCAGTCGGGCTGCCAGGGTGATCGTGAGCGCCTGGCGGCCGAAAACGGGCAGCCAGATGCCATCGCCCTCACGGGGGACCTGGTCGGGCAGCATGCCGATGGCTTCGCCGCGCCGCAGGGCGCGCACGAATTCGCGTATGCCCTGGCGATTGGCCGGGACAGCCCGCATGTTGGGCATGTCGCGCGCGGATTCGATAATGGGATCGAGCAGGCGGCTGCGCGACGGCCGGAACATGACGGTGGTCGGCCCGTATTTGGTCATGTAGCGCGCGGTGATCTCGAAGCCGCCCAGGTGCGGCGTGAGGTACAGAATGCCACGATGCTCGCCGACAGCCTCTTGAGCGATACGTTCTTCTTCATCGCAGTAAACACGGGCCAGGCATTGTTCCGAACGCCACCAGATCTTGGGCATTTCCAGGATCATGGCCCCCGATTCAGCGGCTGCGCGGCGGGCGAATGCGGAGTCGGTGTAGCCTGCTTGTCGGGCGTTGGCCTGCAGGCGGCGACGATAGCGTCCCGGGAACAGATAGACGAGCAGCCCCAGGCCTCGGCCCAGTGATTGGAGCCAGGAAAGCGGCAAATAGGCGAGCAAACGAGCGAGAAACAGCAACATGAGGCGTGGAAATCCCTGTCTGTCAGGGTGGTTTCAGCATGGACGTGCCATTTTCGCCTAAAATGCAAGTGATCGCTGAGTTAACCGACAACTTGCGGAGCGATCTCCATGTCGGCAACGGCATGTCACCATCCGCTAAAGCGTCGCGCCCCGACTGAGGTGCAACGCGTTTCGTTCAACCTCGCATCGGTCGGACCGATGCACCTAAAGGACGCATCGCTGTGGCAAACAACGATTTTCTCTTTACTTCCGAATCTGTCTCCGAAGGTCACCCCGATAAGGTCGCTGACCAGATCTCCGACGCCATTCTCGACGCACTGCTGGCACAAGACCCCAATTCGCGGGTCGCAGCCGAAACCCTGTGCAATACGGGCTTGGTCGTATTGGCCGGTGAAATCACGACGCGGGCCAATGTGGATTACATCCAGGTCGCGCGCGACACCATCCGCAAGATTGGCTACGACAACACCGACTACGGCATCGACTACAAGGGCTGCGCGGTGCTGGTGGCCTACGACAAGCAATCGCCCGACATCGCCCAAGGCGTAGACCGCACCCCTGAAGAAATTCTCAATCAGGGCGCAGGCGATCAGGGCCTGATGTTTGGCTATGCCTGCGACGAAACTCCCGATCTCATGCCGGCCCCTATCTGGTATGCGCACCGCATCGTGCAGCGTCAGTCCGAGCTGCGCAAAGACGGGCGCCTGCCGTGGCTGCGCCCGGATGCCAAGTCGCAGGTCACTTTCCGCTATCTGAATGGCAAACCCGCCGAAGTCGACACCGTGGTGCTCTCCACACAGCACCATCCCGACATTTCTCAGGCCGAGATCCGCGATGCGGCCATCGAGCACATCATCCGCCCGGTCTTCCCCGAAGGGCTGATCACCGATCACACCAAGTTCCTCGTCAACCCCACGGGCAAGTTCGTAGTAGGTGGGCCGCAGGGCGATTGCGGCCTCACGGGGCGCAAGATCATCGTTGACACCTACGGTGGTGCCTGCCCGCACGGCGGTGGCGCTTTTTCGGGCAAAGACCCCTCAAAGGTCGACCGCTCAGCCGCGTACGCAGCACGTTATGTGGCCAAGAACATCGTGGCAGCCGGTTTGGCGCGTCAGTGCCAGATCCAGATCAGCTACGCCATCGGCGTGGCCGAGCCCATCAACATCACGGTCTACACCGAAGGCACAGGGATCATTCCCGACGAGCAGATTGCCCGCCTGATTCGCGAGCACTTCGATCTGCGCCCGCGCGGCATCATCGAAATGCTCGATCTCTTGCGCCCGATCTACGCCAAGTCGGCTGCCTACGGTCACTTTGGCCGCAGCGAACCCGAGTTCAGCTGGGAAGCCACCGACAAAGTACAGGTGCTGAAGGCCGCTGCCTGAGGTTGATTTTTCGCAATAGGCAGGCCAGCACGGGTTCGTTACGTGCTGGCCTGTTTTTGTGGGCTGGGGTGTTGCACAGGTATAATGTCCCTCCTTTCCTGAGGGGCGCTGCAGCGACCCCCGCTGGCTCGATTTCGGGTATGGCGGCGGGTTGCCAGGCTCAGGAACCTTCTTTACGAACGGCGTCCATCATTGTCCTGTGCGGGCAGCGGTGGGCTATCGCCAGATCCGTGTTCCGCGCAGGCTTACCAGGAACACTATGAGCACTGCACAAGATTACGCCGTTGCCGACATCACGCTGGCCGATTGGGGCCGCCGCGAGATCGCCATTGCTGAAACCGAAATGCCGGGCCTGATGGCCACCCGCGAAGAATTCGCGGCGGCGCAGCCTCTGAAGGGTGCGCGCATTGCGGGCAGCATCCACATGACCATCCAGACGGCGGTCCTGATCGAGACCCTGAAGGCACTGGGAGCCGAGGTTCGTTGGGCGTCCTGCAATATTTTCTCTACCCAGGATCACGCTGCGGCCGCTATTGCAGCCGGCGGCTCACCCGTGTTTGCCGTCAAGGGCGAATCCCTCGAAGACTACTGGCAGTACACGCACCGCATTTTCGAATGGTCGGGCGAACCCGCCAACATGATCCTCGATGATGGCGGCGACGCAACCTTGCTGCTGCATCTGGGCGCTCGCGCCGAAACCGATATTTCTGTGCTGGCGAACCCCACCAGCGAAGAAGAGCAGGTGCTCTTTGCTGCCATCAAAGCGCGTCTGTCCAAGGACCCGCACTGGTATTCCAGCCGTCTGTCGCACATCAAGGGCGTGACCGAAGAAACCACCACGGGCGTGCATCGTCTCTATCAGATGTCCAAGCGTGGCGAGCTCAAGGTTCCCGCCATCAACGTCAACGACTCGGTCACCAAGTCCAAGTTCGACAACTTGTATGGTTGCCGCGAATCGCTGGTCGATGGCATCAAGCGCGCGACTGACGTCATGGTGGCGGGCAAGATTGCAGTGGTGTGCGGGTTTGGCGACGTGGGCAAGGGTTGCGCACAGGCGCTGGTCGCGCTGCGCGCCCAGGTCTGGGTCACCGAAGCCGACCCCATTTGCGCGCTGCAAGCCGCCATGGGAGGCTACCGCGTGGTCGATCTGAGCGACGCGGGCGTAGTCGAGCAGGCCGACATCTTCGTGACGGCCACCGGCAACTTCCACGTGATTGGGCGCGATCATCTGTATCGCATGAAAGACCAGGCCATCGTCTGCAACATCGGTCACTTCGACAGTGAAATCGACGTGGCGTCGGTTGAAGACCTGCGCTGGGAAGAAATCAAGCCGCAAGTCGATCACATCATTTTCCCGGATGGCAAGCGCATCATTCTGCTGGCCAAGGGCCGTCTGGTGAATCTGGGCTGCGCGACGGGGCACCCCTCATTTGTGATGTCGGCTTCGTTCACCAACCAGACCTTGGCGCAGATCGAGCTCTTCACGCGCGGCGAGCACTACAAGACGGGTCAGGTTTACGTGCTGCCCAAGCAGCTGGATGAAAAGGTAGCCCGCTTGCATCTGAAGAAGCTTGGCGCGCGCCTGACGACCATGACGCAAAAGCAGGCCGATTACATCGGCGTGCCGGTGGCTGGTCCGTACAAGTCCGAGATGTATCGCTATTGATGTTGTCGTCCGTGCCGGCTCATGTGGGCTGGCACGGGTTTTCTGGGTGCCTTGTGAGTCTGCGTTGATGCGTCTCACCGGGCATCTTCTGTCTGGGAGCTTCACATGACTCTGCTGCTTCTCTGGATCTTGAACGCGGTTGCGCTGCTGGTCGTTGCCTATATTCTGCCCGGGATCTCCGTGTCCTCTTTTGGGTCCGCGCTCATTGCGGCCCTGGTGTTGGGGCTGCTCAATGCGGTCGTGAAGCCGCTGCTCATCCTGCTGACCTTGCCGCTCACCGTGGTGACGCTGGGCTTGTTCCTGCTCGTCATCAATGCCTTGGTCTTCTGGCTTGCGGGGTCCATCTTGCGAGGCTTCCAGGTCGACGGTTTCTGGTGGGCCGTGATCGGCGCCCTCATCTACAGTATCGTGTCCACCGCCTTGTCGGGATTGCTGCTTTCATGAACTCTACCCAGACGCTCAGTCTCGAATATTTCCCGCCGCGCGATATCGCGGCGCAAGAACGCCTGGTGCGTTCGGCCAAGCGCCTGGCCGCGCTCAACCCTGCGTACGTCAGCGTCACCTTCGGCGCTGGGGGCTCCACGCGAGCCGGTACGGTCGATGCCGTGCAGATGCTGCAGAACCTTGGGTCCGAGGTGGCACCTCACCTGTCGTGCATGGGCGCGAGCCTGGCCGATTTGACGGCCATTCTGGATGATTACCAGGCGCGCGGAATTCGCCGGCTGGTCGCCTTGCGGGGCGACATGCCTTCGGGCATGGGCGGCGACACGGGGGCGCTGCATCACGCAAGCGAGCTCGTGGCTTTCGTCCGCGAGCATTATGGCGATCATTTTCACATCGAGGTGGCCGCTTATCCCGAGATGCACCCGCAGGCGCAGAGTGTCGAGCACGACCTGCAGCATTTTCTGGCCAAGGTGCAGGCTGGTGCCAATGGCGCCATCACCCAGTATTTCTTCAATCCCGACGCGTACTTCCACTTCGTGGATCGTGTACGGGCAGCCGGTGTCGAGATCCCGATTACGCCGGGCATCATGCCGGTGACCAACTATGCCCAGTTGGCGCGTTTTTCCGAAATGTGCGGTGCCGAGATCCCGCGCTGGATGCGTCTGCGCCTGCAGGCATTTGGCGATGACAGGGCGTCGATCCGGGCATTTGGCATCGACGTGATCACCACCTTGGTGGCCCGCCTGCTGGAGCAGGGCGCACCAGGCGTGCATTTTTATACCTTGAACCACGCCGACGCCGTCGCGCAGATCTGCGCGAATCTGGACCTCTGATCGATTACAGATCTTTGGCGGGCACGGCCCAGCCCTTGTCCGTGAGGACGCAGTCCAGTCGCACGTCATGCGCGGCAGGGGTGTAGGCCTCCTGGCTCAGATCCCCGCAAGCCCAGGCGACGCCCACCGTGGTGAGCGGGTGGCCGCTGGACTTGAGGGCGGCCAGGGTGCGGTCGTAGTAGCCGCCGCCATAGCCCAGGCGGTCTCCCTTGCGGGTGAAGCCCAGCGTAGGCACCAGGATGACGTCCGGCACCTTGACTTCAGGGCCTTCCGGTTCCTGAATCCCGTAGGCGCCCGTGCGCATTGGGGCTTCGAGGTCCCACTCGCGAAAGACCAGGGGCTCACCCGGCCCAGTGACTACGGGTAAAGACACCGTCAGCGATTCGTCCAGCGCCCATTGGGTGAGGAGGGGCTGAAGTTCAGGCTCTTCGGCCATGGACCAGAAAGCCGCGATGTGCCGCACGTCGGGGCGTCCGGATTCGCGCAACCGCGTGCGGTTGGTGGCCAGCCAGGTAAACAGACGCCCGCGAATCAGCAGGGCGCCCCGGTCTTTGTCTTGCGCAGACATCTCGCGGCGGCGTGCTTTGAGTTTCGTCCTAAGGGGGACTGCGGTATCCTGTGCGTTCTGATTCATGTGTGGGTTTGGTGAAGGTAGACAATGGGCTTGGCTGACATTCTAAGGGATCGCCAGAAGACGCTCCCTGTGTTCTCAGTGGCCCGTGAGGTCAGCCGACACCTGATCACTTGTGGTGTGATGGGGCTTTCGCTCACGCTGGCCGGCTGCGCCGGGGCGCAGGCGCCCACGGCGTCTGAGCAGCAGGCGGGCGAAGCTCTCCCTGAAGTGGCGGCCGAGCAGGCGCACGATGACGGTCCGGCGCCCGCGGTGCGGGCCTACGTGCCTCCCACCGTGCCGCCGGCCGCGCGCCAGGCGGTACTCGATGCCTACGAGGCCGTTCGCAGAGGGCAATGGCCCACACTGGATATCCTGGTGCGGGCAGCAGCGCCCGATCCGGTACTGGGCATGTACCCCCAGTATTGGTCGTTGCAGCATCAGTTGCAGGTAGGCACGATGCCCTTGCCGCAGGCTGCGCTGCAGAAGTTCCTGGCCGATCACCCGGGTTCGTATCTTTCCACTCAGCTGAGTCAGCAATGGATACTTGCTGCCGTACATGGCGGCGATTACGCCCAGGCGCTGCGCATCCTGATGGGCCCCAAGCTGCCCTCGCGTGTCCAGTGCGCGTTGATGCTGGCGCGGCACATGACGGGCCAGCGTACCAAGGCAGCCGAATTTCTCAAGATCTACCAGCCCAACAGCGATTGCTGGAGCCTGCTTGACCAGCTGTCAGCCGATCACGTGCTCAGCCGCAAAGAGCTCAACGGTCTGCTGCGTGACACGCTCGAATCCGGAAAGACGGCACAGATCAATCGGGTGGCGGCAGCCGTTTTCAGCGATGCCGGCATGGTGCAGTTTGCGGCCCTCATGAAAGATCCGCGCCGCTGGCTGGAATCACATGATCAACCGCGTGGTTCGGAAGGCTTCGAACTCGCCGAAATCGCGCTTTCGCGCCTGGCGCGCAGCAGCGATCGCGACGAGGCCGCACAGTACATCCGCAGCAACTGGGCCAAGAAAATCCCGCCTGCGGATCTGCAATGGGTCTGGGGGCAGTTCGGCCTGGTGGCCGCCTTGCAGGTGGACCCCGCGGCCGCGCGCTGGTATCGGGATTCCGGCCCCGTACCCATGACCGACTTCAACCATGCCTGGCAGGTACGGGCCGAGCTGCGTGTTGCGCCCATCGATTGGAATCGGGTCGCGGACGCCATTCGCAAGATGACGGCACAACAGGCTGATGAGCCCGTCTGGCGCTACTGGTATGGCCGCGCGCTGGCCGCACAAGGCAACCAGAAGGCCGCGCAGCAGTATTTTGAATCCATCTCCAAGGACCTCAGCTTCTACGGCCAGCTGGCTGATGATGCTTTGGGGAGGCCGCTCTATATGCCGCCGCAGCCGGCCCCCATTGCCGCTGGTTGGGTTGCCCAGGCGCAGTCCAATCCCGATCTGGAACGGGCCGTGACCCTGTTTGGCTTGGGGTGGCGCAAGCAGGCGGTACCCGAGTGGGTCTATGCCTTGCAGGGCATGGATGATTCACAGCTGCGGGGTGCCGCCGAGTTCGCCCGCCAGCAGCGGCTCTATGACCGGGTGGTGAACACCTCGCTGCTCACCAAGCATGTGGTCGATTTCAGTCAGCGCTTCATTGCGCCTTTTGAAGGACGGGTGGCGGCCAAGGCCGATGCCATTCATCTGGACCCGGCCTGGGTGTATGGCCTCATTCGCCAGGAATCGCGCTTCATCACAGACGCGCGTTCGGGCGTGGGGGCTTCCGGCCTGATGCAGCTCATGCCGGCCACGGCACGCTGGGTGGCGCGCAAGATCGGCATGCAGGGGTTTCAACCTACCGACGTCAATGATTTTGACACCAACACCATTCTGGGCACGAACTACCTGAGCATGGTGCTGCAAGGGGTGGGGGGCTCTGAACTGTTGGCCACGGCGGGCTATAACGCCGGCCCGGCCCGCCCCAAGCGCTGGCGCGCCGCATTGCTGGCACCAGTTGAAGGCGCCGTGTTTGCCGAGACCATTCCTTTTACTGAAACCCGGCTCTATGTGAAGAACGTGCTGTCGAACACGGTGTATTACGCCGCGCTTTTCACCGGTCAGCCGCAATCGCTCAAGGCGCGCCTGGGTACGATCAGCCCTACCGCCGACACACCCACCAATCTGCCATGAGCGCTCACGAAGACGCCGCTACCCGAGGTCTGCAGGTCTACATCGTGGGGGGAGCGGTGCGCGACGCGCTGCTGGGGTTGCCGGCCGGCGATCGTGACTGGGTGGTGGTCGGAGCCACGCCCGAAATCATGTCGGCGCGGGGCTTTACGCCGGTGGGTGGGGATTTTCCGGTGTTTCTGCACCCGCAGACCCATGAGGAATACGCGCTGGCGCGCACCGAACGCAAATCGGGTCGCGGCTATCACGGCTTCGTGTTTCACGCGGGTCAGGACGTGACGCTGGACGATGACTTGCGCCGGCGTGATCTGACCGTGAATGCCATTGCCCGCGCGGCGGATGGCAAGCTGGTGGACCCCCTGGGGGGCGTGGCCGATCTGCACGCCAAAGTGCTGCGCCACGTGGGGCCGGCTTTTGTCGAAGATCCCGTGCGCCTGCTGCGGCTTGCTCGTTTTGCGGCGCGGTTTGCCGATTTTTCCATTGCACCTGAAACCCTCGCTTTGTGCCGCGAATTGGTGCTGCGCGGCGAAGTCGATGCCTTGGTCCCCGAGCGGGTCTGGCAGGAATTCGCCAAAGGGCTCATGACGGCGCATCCCGGGCGCATGTTCGACGTGCTTGCTCAATGCGGCGCCCTGGAGCGTGTGGCGCCTGACCTGGCATGGAGTGCCGAGCTGTCTTGCGGGCTCTCTCGCGCAGTGGCAGGGCAGCTTGATCTCGCCCAGCGGTACGCACTGCTGTGCCGTGGCTCCGCGGCGGAGCTGCAAAACCATATGCGTGCGCCGTCGGTCTGTCGCGAGATGGCGCGGCTGCTGCCGGACATGGTGGCGCGCTTGCCCGCTGCGGATGCCCGCGTCGCCGATACCCCCGAGGCCTGGTTGCAAGTGTTCGAATCGTGCGATGCGTTGCGTCGGCCCGATCGTTGCCTGGGCCTGTTGCAGGCGGCGGCCTGCGTGCAGGTCGTGGACCTTGCGGCCTGGCAGGCCCGGTTGCAGACGGTCCGTGCCATCGATGCAGGGGCCGTGGCCCGTGCCGCCGGTGGGGATGTGGGCAGAATTCGCGAGGCTTTGCGGGCGGCCCGGCTGCAGGCCTTGGGGCGTCTGTGATGGCCAGGGACTCTGTCTTGGGTGATCCCGGCCAGCCTGTCCTGGTGTTTGATTCTGGTATTGGCGGGCTTACCGTGCTGCGCGAAGCCCGCGTGTTGATGCCGGAGCGCCGCTTCGTCTACGTGGCCGATGATGGCGGGTTCCCGTATGGCGCATGGCCTGCGTCTGCGCTCAGGGCCCGCCTGCTCGCGTTGTTTGGCGAACTGCTGCAAGCCCACCGGCCTGTGCTCTGCATCGTGGCCTGCAATACGGCGTTCACGCTGGCCGGTGCTGACTTGCGGGCTGCGTTCCCGGACATGGCTTTCGTGGGCACGGTGCCGGCCATCAAGCCGGCCGCCGAGCGCACCCGCTCCGGCCTGGTATCCGTACTGGCCACGCCTGGAACCGTGCACCGTGAGTACACACGCAGGCTGATTCAGTCCTACGCGGGGCGTTGTACAGTGAATCTGGTGGGGTCTTCCGTGCTGGCAGGGGTGGCTGAAGCCTATGTGCGAGGCGAGTCCCTGGATGAGGTCCAGGTGAGAACCGAGATCCAGCCCTGTTTCGTGGAGCAGGCGGGGCGCTGCACCGACATCGTGGTCCTGGGATGTACCCATTACCCATTTTTGGTGAACGTGTTTCGGCGTCTTGCCCCTTGGCCCGTGGACTGGCTGGACCCCGCTGAAGCCATTGCCCGTCGGGCACGCAGCCTGTTGCCCCGTCAGGCGGATGCCTTGCACCCGGCGGATGATGATGAAGCCGTCTTCACGCGAGGTACGCCTGATTTTGCCACCCGGCGGCTCATGAACAGCTTTGGATTGAAGATCGCGGCCATTGAACGGCGTGCGCTGCCGGAGTCAGAGTCGGTCGCGGCGATCTCCGCGCGTGAAGCCTCGTAAGGGGGGGTTGATCCCGCGCCCTACGGCCAGCACCTTGAAGAGCTCGCCCATTTCGGCCTCGGAAAGCAAAGTGTTGAGCGTCGTGAGCTGACGCGCCCGCTGTGCGGGGTCTTCGCCAGGAGCATTGACCAGGTCCAGCAGCCCTGCGTTCATCAGAAAACGCGCCTGTGACGTAAAGCCCAGCACTTCCAGTCCGCCATCCAGTGCTGCATCGGCCATGGCCGTGAAGTCCACGTGTGTGGTCAGATCCTGCAGCCCGGCCAGCACCAGCGGTTGGTCGTGCGCGTGGTGGCGGAAGTGACACATGAGTGTGCCTTGTGCGCGTTGCGGGTGGTAGTACTCCGCCTGCGGAAAGCCGTAATCGATGAGCAGTGCGGCCCCTTTTTCGAGCCATAGACCCAGGTGGCGCACCCAGGCTTCGGCCTGCAGATTGAGTTCGGAGCGGTATCCCGGCAGAGCGGGCATGCGGGCCTTGATGGCCGCCGCCGTCCCCGGAGGCGCTTCGTGCAACACCCAACGAAAGGGTGCCAATGCTCCGGGACGCGCATCGAGCGCCACGCCCAGGATGGCGGGGTCGCCTTCGTCGGTCCACTGGAACAGGATGGCTGGCATGGCGTCCAGCACCTCGTTGGCCAGCACACAGCCGCTGAAGGCGGCAGGGAGTGCATCCAGCCACTGGACCTGATCGGCCCAGGCGGTTAGGCGTGCCTGCTGGCGCGCCCGCAGATCGGCCGACAGCTCCAGAATCTGGTACTGCACGCGAATGCCCAGGCTGTTCAGCGCCGGGATCAAGGCTGCGGCCAGTGCGCCCGAGCCTGCCCCGAATTCAAGGACGGATTGCGTCTGGCTGGCCGCGAGGACGTCTGCCACCTGATGTGCGAGGGCTTGTCCAAAGAGCGGGCTGGTCTCGGGCGCCGTGGTGAAATCGCCTTCGTGATGCAGTTTGATGCTGCCTGCACTGTAATACCCCAGACCCGGCTCATACAGAGCGGCTTGCATCCAATGCTCGAAGGGCAGCCAGCCGCCCGCCGCACGGATGCGTTCCGTGAGCATGGCCTGCACGCGGGCACCGTGGGCCAGTGTATCGTTGTCCGGAGCCGGCAAGCCGGCAGGCAGGTGAATGGGAGGCAGAGCAGTCATGGGCGAAAGCATAGCAGGGGTGTGTGTCAAGTTCCGCTGAACAGGCATGCACGACCTCTTTTGGGTAGCTCGTTTCGATCTCTAAACATCTGCTTCCAACGGCCGATAACTGTTGTGGCGCTTTTGAGCATTCTTTTCCAATTCCAGGTTCAATGACCGGATGACCCTCCATCATTTTTTTCTCAGTCCGACGGACGGTACGAGCTTCGTGCAGGGCAGCTATCAGCCTGAGCTCGTGTTTCTGTCGGTGTTCGTGGCGGTCGTGTTGTCGCTCATGGCGCTGCAGACGGCACACGTCGCGCGGGGCGCCGCGAGCATCCTGCATCGGCGCATTGCCATCGTGACTGGCTCCGTTGCATTGGGGGCAGGCATCTGGACCATGCATTTCATCGGGATGCTGGCCTTCAAGCTGCCCGCGCCGGTGCATTACGACATGACGCTCACCCTGCTGTCTCTGATCCCCGGGTGGGTAGGTGCGTTGGCAGCGCTGGTCCTGCTGTCGCTGCGTCAGTTTTCTGTTCGGCAGCTGGGAGTGGCCGGAGTGCTGCTCGGGGCCGGGATCGGTGCCATGCATTACACGGGCATGATGGCCATGCGTACCCCGCTGCTCATGCGCTATGAGCCAGGAACCTTCGGGCTGTCCATCGTCGTAGCGGTTGTGCTGGCCATGCTGGCGCTCTGGATCTATTTTGGGCTCAGGGCCTTGAACGGCCGGGTACGCTTCTGGGCAAGCGGGGTGGTCATGGGGGTGGCTATCGCTGGCATGCACTACACCGGGATGGCGGCCGTCCGGTTCCTAGGGACGCCGGGGCCGGGTGCGGATTTCATCCATTTGGGCGCTTCGTACGTGGCCCTGGCCTTGTCTTCGCTGACGCTGACGATTGCCATCGTCGTGGCGGCGCTGAACGGCCTTGTGCGCTCCCGGGCGCTTTTTCGCGAGGCCGAGAATGCCAAGTCGCGCCTGCAGGCGATCTTTGATACGGCGGTCGATGCCATTATCACTATCGATCCCTATGGCGTCGTGCAAGAGTTCAGCCATTCCGCTGAACGGCTCTTTGGCTACGATGCCGTTGAGGTGATCGGGCGCAATATCAAGATTCTCATGCCCGAACCGTTTCGGTCGGCGCATGACGGCTATCTGAAGGCGTATCGCGACACGCAGGTGCCACATATCATTGGGCGTGGGCGCGAGGTGGTGGCGCAGCACAAGGATGGCCGCAAATTCCCGATCCGGTTGGCGGTGGGCCGGGTGGATCTGCCTGGAGGGCAACGGCTTTTCGTCGGGCTGATTGCCGACATCAGTGAACGCAAGGCGCTTGAGGCGTCGCTGCGCGAATCGGTGCAGCAAGCTGAGGCGGCTGCTGAGACCAAGAGTCGCTTTCTGGCCAACATGAGCCACGAGATTCGCACCCCTATGAATTCCATCATCGGGTTCACGGATCTGCTACTGCGGACCAACTTGGCCACAGCGCAGCGTATGCATTTGAATACGATCCGGCAATCCTCGAGGTCGCTCTTGCACCTGATCAACGACATTTTGGACACCACCAAGATGGACAGCGGGCGCCTTGAACTGGAAGAGGGAATTTTCTCTCTCAAGGCATTGGCCTTTCAGATCGAGTCGTCCTTGCGCCTGGGGGCAGAGGCCAAGGGTCTGTCGCTGCGAACGCATTACCCGTCGGCCATGCCCGAGTATTTTCGGGGAGATCAGTTGCGGGTCCTGCAGATTCTGACGAATCTTGTGGGCAACGCCATCAAGTTCACAGAGTCCGGCTCGATTCATGTGGATTTTGCGTTGGAGTCCGGGGCCGTGCACATCGAGGTGCGCGATACTGGCATCGGAATGACGGTCGATCAGGTTCGGACGATTTTCGAACCCTTCACGCAAGCCGATGCTTCCATCAGCCGGCGGTTCGGCGGGACGGGTCTGGGGACGACCATCGCACGCCAGTTGGTGGAGGTCATGAAGGGCCGCATCGAGGTAGAAAGTGCACCAGGCGAGGGCAGCGTGTTTCATGTGTGGCTGCCCCTGGCCTCCTCCGAGGCACCGGCGGAAGATGAGCCGACAGTTCTGGCCGACCACCCGGCAGGAGACCTTCCCTCATTGAGCATCCTGATCGCAGACGATGTACCGCAGAACCTGGAGCTCTTGCGCTTGGTACTGGAAAGGCACGGTCACCGTGTCGTCAGTGCGGTCGACGGCGCCCAGGCATTCGAGAAATACCAGCAAGGCCATTTCGATGTGGTGTTGATGGACGTTCATATGCCGGGGACGGACGGCCGCGAGGCGACCCGGCTGATTCGCCAATTCGAGCGCGCCGAGGGGCAGGCTCGAACCCCTGTCATCGCGCTGACGGCCAGCGTGATGGCGGATGATCGGCGGGATGCCCGTCAGGCGGGAATGGATGGCTTCGCCGTCAAACCTCTTGAAGTCCCCAGGCTGCTGGAGGAGATTTCGCGGATGCTCACGGATTGTCGTGGCGCCACGGTCGTGAGCGCCGTGCGGGCGGCTCCGCTGAAGCCCTTGCTAGTCGATTGGGACCGGGGCATTGCCTTGTGGGGGTCGCGTGCCGCGCTGGCTCCCCGGATCCTGGGCTTCCTGGACGAGTGGGTCGATCGCTATCCGTTGCCGGATGATGCGGATGCGAAGGTGGACGGCGAGGCGCTGCAGTTCAGCTTGCATGGCATTCGAGGGGCGTCGGGCAATCTTTCCCTGATGGCCGTCTCGGTTGTGGCGGCGACGCTGGAAGCTTTGTGTCGCGAGGGTCGTGTGCAAGAGGCGGCAAGGCGCGTTCCAGAGCTTGTCGCCAGTCTGTCTGCTGTACGGACGGAAGTGCTGCGGGCTCGAGAAGATACGGGGGCCGTTGGCGGGGCTCAGGCAGCTGGATTCGACGGCGGTGGGCGGCGAGAAAGTGCCGTATTGCGTCAGGCAGCAACCCGGCTTCTGGCCGTGGTGGCCTCCAATGAACTGGACGATGACTTGCTCGCCCGCGTAATGGCCGATCTGACGGCGTGTGGCCAACGAGAGCGGGCGCAAGCGTTGCAGCGGGCGCTGGATTTGTTCGATTTTGCGCGCGCTGGCCTGCTATTGCAGGAGGTGTTGGAATCCCTTGGAGGGGACCTGGCCGAGGCCGTTTCAAACGGTGTACAGGAGGCGCCATGAAACAAGACCGTGATATGCGGCGTGTATTGCTTCTGGTCGACGATGAGCCGGCCAATCTGCAGGTGTTGCGGCATACGTTGCAGGCGCAGTATCGGCTCCTGTTCGCCCGGGATGGTCAGACGGCTCTGGCTCTGGCTCAGAAAGATCGCCCGGATCTGATTCTGCTGGACATCATGATGCCGCAGATGTCCGGCCATGAAGTCTGTGCAGCGCTCAAGGCAGACCCTGGGCTGCGCAGCATTCCGGTGATTTTCGTCACGGCCTTGAGCGACGCCAGCGACGAGTACCGCGGGCTGGAACTGGGGGCGGTGGATTACATTGCCAAGCCCTTTAGCCCCGCTATCGTGCAGGCCCGAGTCCGTACGCATCTGTCTTTGGTGCAGACCCAGGAACTGATGGATACCCGTTTTCAGATCATCCAGTGTCTGGGTGCTGCAGCGGAGTATCGTGACAATGAAACAGGGATGCATACTGTGCGCATCAGTCATTTTGCGCGCCGCCTGGCCAAGGAGATCGGGTACGGAGATGAAGCGGCTGACATGCTGCAGCACGCGTCACCCATGCACGATATTGGAAAAATCGGCATTCCAGACGCCATCTTGCTTAAGCCCGGAGAATTGGATGCGGATGAATGGGCGGTCATGCGCCAGCATCCGGCGATTGGAGCACGCATTCTGGGAAACCACCCGTCTGGTCTGTTGCACATGGCGGCCACGATTGCGCTCTGCCATCACGAGAAGTGGGATGGAAGCGGGTACCCCCAGGGCCTCGCGGGCGAGGATATTCCCCAAGAGGCGCGCATCGTGGCGCTAGTCGACGTGTTCGACGCTCTGACCAGCGTGCGGCCTTACAAGCCGGCCTGGCCGGTAGAGCAGGCGCTGACCTATATCCGTGAGCAGAGTGGCAGGCACTTTGATCCGGCCCTGGTAGACGCCCTGATGGGGTGCATGCCGGATATCCTGCAGATCCGGGCGCGGTGGGCGGATGACGGTACGCCGGCGCGCGCCCTGGTCATGGACGCGTGAGGGGGCGCAGTAGCGGGATCTGAGTCGAGAACTTGCTGCGGGCCGTGGCGAAGAAGCTGCGCACGTTGCGAATGCGTGAGTCGCGCGTGAGGCAGCGCTGCACCAGCGCTTGATAGGCTGGCATATCGGCCACCAGCGCCACCAGGATGAAGTCTGGGCCGCTGCTCACGCGGTAACACTGCTGGATTTCGGGCTCAGCGGTGAACCGCGCCTCGAGCGCGTCGGCAGCCTCGGCGGCCTGAGTGTCCAGCGTGACCTCGATCAGCGCCGTGAGCGTGGCTCCCATGAGAACCGGGTCCAGGATAGCCACCTGCTGGCGGATGAATCCGGCCTTGCGCAGTTGGCGCACGCGCCGCAGACAAGTGGGAGGGGAGCTGTGCACGCGTTCGGCCAGCGCCTGATTGCTAAGGGAGCAATCGCGCTGCAGCTGCTCGAGAATACGCAGGTCCAGGTCGTCTGGCATGAGTGTGTCCAGGTCGTAATAGATGTGAATGGGCTGGAACGTTTGACTTTATATTTTATTTCTAATCATTGTGTGAAATATAAATTCACTTATTTTAAGGTGAGAATTTATATTTCATATTTTAGTATAAAAAGAAATCAAATTTCTTTCGATTGCCGCCACAATAGCGCCATTCATTCAATTCAGGAGCCCCTCCATATGTGTGGCATCGTAGGCGCCGTCGCGCAACAGAACGTCGTTCCCGTCCTGCTCGAAGGCCTGCGCCGGCTGGAATATCGTGGCTATGATTCGTGCGGCGTGGCCGTGCACAATGGCACCGGGCTGCAACGCGTGCGCAGCACCCGTCGCGTGGCGGAACTCGCGGCGCAGGCTGAGCAGGACGGCATCCAGGGATTGACGGGCATCGCCCATACGCGTTGGGCCACCCACGGTGCTCCCCTCACGCACAATGCGCACCCGCATTTTTCGGGGCTGGATCCCAACGCGCCGCGTATTGCGCTGGTCCACAACGGCATCATTGAAAACCACGATGTACTTCGCGAGGAACTCAAGGCGGCCGGGTACGCTTTCACCAGCCAGACCGATACCGAGGTCATCGCCCACCTGGTCGATCACCTGTACGACGGCGATTTGCTGGCCGCCGTGCAACAGGCCATTCGCCGCCTGGAAGGCGCGTACGCCATTGCCGTGTTTTGTGCGGCCGAGCCGCACCGTGTCGTCGGTGCCCGTCAGGGGTCGCCGCTGGTAGTGGGCTGCGGTACCGAAGGCAATTATCTGGCTTCTGATGCACTGGCGCTGGCAGGTACCACGGATCAGATCATCTACCTGGAAGACGGCGACGTGGTCGACCTGCAACTGGCTCGCGTGTGGATCAGCGACGCTCAGGGCCGCGCGGTAGATCGCGAGGTGCACACGGTGCAGATTCACACGGGCGAGGCCGAACTGGGCCCCTATCGCCACTACATGCAAAAAGAGATTTTTGAACAGCCGCGTGCGGTAGGCGACACCTTGCGTGGCATCGACTCCGTCATGCCGGAACTCTTTGGCGACAAGGCACACGCCGTGTTCAAGAGCGTGGACAAGGTGCTGATCCTGGCCTGCGGCACCAGTTATTACGCGGGGCTCACAGCACGCTACTGGATCGAATCCCTGGCCGGCATTCCCGTCAACGTCGAGATCGCCAGCGAGTACCGCTACCGCACCAGCGTGCCCGATCCCAAGACGTTGGTGGTGACGATTTCGCAGTCGGGCGAGACCGCCGACACGCTGGCAGCGCTCAAACACGCGCGTGGTCTGGGCATGCCGCACACGCTGACCATTTGCAACGTGGCGACCAGCGCCATGGTGCGTGAATGCGAGCTGTCTTTCATCACGCGAGCTGGAGTGGAAATCGGCGTGGCCTCGACCAAGGCCTTTACGACCCAGCTCACCGCCCTGTATTTGCTCACGCTGTGTCTGGCGCAAGAGCATGGCCGCCTTGATGCCGCTGCCGAAGAACAGGCGCTGAAATCCTTGCGCCACCTGCCTGCGGCGATTTCAGCGGTGCTGGCCCTGGAGCCCCAGATCATCGCCTGGGCCGAGCGCTTTGCCAGCAAGGAAAATGCTTTGTTCCTGGGCCGTGGCATGCATTACCCGATCGCGCTCGAAGGCGCGTTGAAACTCAAGGAAATCAGCTATATCCATGCCGAGGCTTACCCGGCCGGCGAGCTCAAGCACGGACCCTTGGCCCTGGTCACGGACGCCATGCCGGTCATCACCATTGCGCCGCACGACGAGCTGTTGGAAAAACTCAAATCCAACATGCAGGAAGTGCGCGCGCGGGGTGGTGAGCTCTATGTGTTTGCCGATGCCGATTCGCAGATCACTCCAGCTCCTGGCATGCACGTGCTCCGGATGCCCGAACATTACGGCAAGCTTTCGCCCATCCTGCACGTGGTGCCCTTGCAGCTGCTGGCCTACCACACGGCGTGCGCGCGGGGCACCGACGTAGACAAGCCGCGCAATCTGGCCAAGAGCGTGACGGTGGAATGAAATACAGCCGCCATGCTGCGGGCGGGCATGGCGGCTGCAGGTTGCGGGCTCAGCTTCTGGGTCGAAGCGCAGTGACCTGCTCGGGGGTAATGTGTTTGCCGTTGTTGCCCCACGAAGAGCGTTCGTAGTTGATGAGGTTCGCGATGTCTGTGTCACTGAGCCCGCTCCCCATGGGCGGCATGAAGCCGTTGTATTCCGTGCCATTGACGGTAATGTGACCGTTCACGCCGAACAGCACGGTCTTGATTTGCTGGGTGGGGTCCGGGTTGAGCACGACCGGGTTGCCTTGGAGCGGCGGGAAGGAGCCCGGGACACCCGTCCCGGCTTCGCCGTGGCAGGCCATGCAGGTGTTTTCATAGAGTGATTGCCCGAGCGCCGAACTATATTGGTAGGCAGGTGTCGAGTTCGCTGCAACGATAGGTTCCGCCTGGCGCGCCGCGGCGGTTGGTGCGATATCCTGGCCCTGTGCGTTGACCGCCACCAAAGAAAAAATTGCTGCGACGATCAACGGATAAGCGCGAGCCATGATTCTCTCCTGAGTTTTTGGTGGTTGGCTGAGGGTCACCGCAAAGGGTTACCTCAACCCCGCTCACGATACATCAACCGAAGAGCTTTCTGTGCGCCCCGAGTCGTGCACGCCTGAAGTTCGTCGCCATCAAAAATGAGTGCCCCAGGCATGTAATGCTCCAGCGAAACCTGCTCAATTGTGCACCAGGCCCCCATCGACCACCAGATTCTGGCCCGTCACCGAGCGCGACCAGGGTGATGCGAAGAACAGCAGGGCGTCAGCGAATTCAGCCGGAGTGGTGACGCGGCGCAGCGGTGTGCTGCCTGCGATAAGCTCGAACACCGCCTCCGGTGTGGCCGCTGACGCATCGGTGGTGCGCAGCAGCCCCCCTGAAACCATGTTCACCGTGACGCCGTCGGGTCCGAGGTCGTGCGATAGTGTGCGTGTGAAGGCCAGCAGGGCCGCCTTGGCCGCGGTGTAGTCGTGGTAAGGCACGACGGGGTTCTGGAAGAGATTGGTCCCCACGTTGATTACCCGGCCAAAGCCCTGGCGCCGCATTCCTGGCAGCGTTGCCTGCACGGTGTTGAGCGCGCCACGCAAGGTGCCTTCCATCTGCTGGCTGAGGTTTTCCCATGTAAGTGCGTCAGCATGGGGGCGCTGGTCACCGTTGAACTGAAAATCAGTCAAGGCGTTGTTGACCAGGGTGGTGACCGGCATCCCGAAGCGTTCTTCTGCCGCAACCACCATCGCTCGCACCGCAGCCGCGTCGCGTACGTCGGCTGATACGGCGCACGTGCGCTCAGGCGCTTGCGCGGCCAGTGCCGCAGCCGGTTTGGCGCTATGGAAATAATTGATCACTACGCGTGCGCCTTCGCGCAGGAAAGCGCGCGTGATGTGCGCCCCCAGCCCGCGTGCACCGCCGGTCACGAGGACCACTTGTTCGTTCAGGGGTAAAGCGTGTTTGGTGTCGGCCATGGCGTCTCTCGAGTGTCAGGCGAAAGACCCCGCGGCGGCCCTGTGTGGCCGCGTTGCGAACATCCCTCCGCCAGTGTGAACTGAATCAGGTTCTACGGGTGTCATCTCAGCCCCGACTTTGTCAGGACACCCCGTGTCGCTCGGAGAAATTTAGCACTTTTGGCGCACGGGAGTGCGCCTGGGCGAATTCCATCTCGTGGGAGAGGCAGGGCTCCCGATGCCGGGTAGTACGTGGCGATAGGGCGTCGCCGAGGCACCAATAGGCGCCTTATCGAGATTAGATAGCTGGCGAGGCCCTACTCCGCATCCACCTGGACTTCAGGCCGTGCCGCCTGAAAAGCCGACAGCGTATTGCAGTGTGCGTCGATGCGCTGGATCGTGGGCCAGCGGGTCAGGTCCATTTCGTAGCGACGGGCGTTGTAGACCTGGGGGATCAGGCAGCAGTCGGCGAGGGTGGGCGTATCACCGTAGCAGCACAGACCTGTGTCGCTGGATTGCAGGCTGGATTCCAACGCGTCGAAACCCACTTCGATCCAGTGGCGATACCAGGTATCGCGGATCGGTTTTTCGACTTTCATTTCGTGCGCGAGCCACCGCAGTACCCGCAAGTTGTTCAAGGGGTGGATGTCGCAGGCCACCTGCAGTGCCAGTGCACGTGCGCGGGCACGTGCTCGCGGATCATGGGGCAGAAGGCTGCGCGGTCCGTGGGTTTCGTCCAGGTATTCGATGATGGCCAGCGATTGCGTCAGAATCTTGCCGTCTTCTTCCAGAGACGGCACCAGCCCTTCGGGGTTCAGACGCAGATAGTCGGCCGAGTGCTGCTCGCCGCCGTTTTTCAGCAGGTGGATGGGCACCAGCGTGAAATCCAGCCCCTTGAGGGCCAGTGCGATGCGTACGCGATAGGCAGCCGAGCTGCGGAAATAAGAATAGAGCTTGAGCATGGCCTTATGCCTCGCTGCGCCGGGTCACGGTCTGGTCGATGGTGCCAAAGATGTCGTGGCCGTGGGCGTCTTCCATGTGGATGCGCACTTGATCACCGAAACGCATGAAGGGGGTGATGGGTTTGCCGGTTTCGATGGTTTCGTACATGCGAACTTCAGCGATGCAGCAATAGCCCACGCCGCCGTTGCGGATGCTGGACCCGTTGAGCCCTCCCTGTTTGTTCGAGATCGTGCCTGAGCCAATGATGGTGCCGGCTTCCAGGTCGCGCGTGCGCGCGGCGTGGGCGATGAGTTCGCCAAAGTGAAAGGTCATGTCCTGACCTGCGTTGGGGCGTCCGAACGGCTGGCCATTCAGGTCCACCTGCATGGGCAAGTGCACCTTGCCGTCGCGCCATGCGTTTCCCAGTTCGTCGGGGGTGATGGCGACGGGAGAAAATGCGCTGGCCGGCTTGGACTGAAAGAAGCCGAACCCCTTGGCGAGTTCGCCAGGGATCAGGCCGCGTAGCGAGACGTCGTTGACCAGCATGATCAGGCGGATTTTTTCAAGGGCATCTGCGGCTGAAATCCCCGTTGGGACGTCGTCGGTCACTACGGTGACCTCGGCCTCCATGTCGATGCCCCAGTCTTCGCTGTCGGCGATGATGGGGTCTCGAGGTCCGATGAAAGAATCGGAGCCCCCCTGGTACATCAGCGGGTCGCTGAAAAAAGATTCTGGCACCTGGCTGTGGCGGGCGCGCCGGACCAGTTCGACGTGGTTCAGATAGGCCGAGCCGTCAGCCCACTGGTAGGCGCGGGGCAGGGGCGCATGGCAGCTGTTCGCGTCGAAAGGGCGGGCGTCTGCAGCTTTGCCTGCGTTCAGCTCTGCATAGACCGCCTGGAGCGTGGGCTGGCTGGAGTCCCAGTCGTCGAGCGCGGCTTGCAGGGTGGGCGCAATGTGCGGCACCGCCACACAGCGCGAGAGATCGCGTGACACCACGACCAAGGTGCCGTCACGACTGTTGTTCTTGAGGGTGGCGAGTTTCATGGATGATGGATTCCACAGCTTTGAGAGTTGCAAATTCTCTTGTTGGGTTGAACCAAGGTGATTACGTCAGTGTATCCGGGTGGTTGTCGGGGCACTGGTGCTGGTTCACGACCCTGACCCACCCAGTGATTTTCCGCCGTCCACGAAGAGTACTTGGCCGGTGATGAAGGACATGCCGGGAGCTACCAGGAAGGACACCGCGTTAGCAATGTCGTCAGGCGTCCCCGCCTTTCCGGTAGGCTGTAGTGCCAGCTGTGCAGCCAATCGTTCGGGTGTCAGCGCCCGCAGCATGGGGGTATCGATCAGGCCGGGAGCGATGGCGTTGACCAGTATCCCTTTGCTGGCGAGCTCCATGGCGCTGGCACGGGTATAGCCGACCAGCGCGGCTTTCGAGGCCACGTAGTGTGCATGATGGCGGGCACCCAGATACGCGCGCGAGGCGATGTTGACGATCTTGGCCCCTGAACTCATGCGCTTCGCCGCGTGCTGGGTGAGCGATGCGGCAGCGATCAGATTGACTTCGTACACGCGCCTGAAGTCGTCCGGGGTCAGCGCAAAGAAGTCACGTTCGTCGAACAGCCCCGCACTGTTCACCAGCGCAGAAAGAGGGGGCAGGTTGTCGAGCATCTGCGTGATTGCTGCGTCGTCGGCCAGGTCCACGACGCGCGTCTGGATGGTGATTCCCGATGGCTTCAAGCCTTCTGCCAGGGCAAGCAGTGGCCCTTCTGCGCGGTCGACTGCAAACACGGTGAATCCGTCCTGTGCGAGACGCTGAACGATGACTTTTCCCATGCCCCCTGCGGCACCGGTGACTAATGCGACTGCATTCATTTTTATTTACCTTATGCTGACAGGAAACCACCGTCCACCGGCAGTGTGACGCCTGTGACGTAGCTGGCCATGTCTGAGGCCAGAAATACGATGGGCCCGACGATTTCTTCGGGTTCTCCGCCACGCCCCATGGGGGCTCGCTTCATGAACCAGTCGGTGCCGCCGGGTGTTGCCAATTGCGGCTTGACCATGTCCGTGAGCATGAGCCCAGGGGCGACCGCATTGGCCCGGACCCCATAAGGCGCCAGATCGCGGGCCAGTGCCTGAGTGAGTGAGCGCACCGCCCCTTTGGCTGCGATGTAAGCCGCGGTGGAGGGGCCACTGACGAAGGCGACGATGGATGACAGGCTGATGATGCTGCCGTGGGTGGACTTGAGCTGCTCCGTAAAGGCCTGTGTGACGTTGAAGATGCCTTCGAGGTTGACAGAAATGATCCGATCCCAGACTTCCGTGACCTGCGGTTCGTCGAAGCGGGCTTTGCCTGAAATTCCTGCGTTGTTGACCAGGATGTCGATGGGGCCATGGCGCTGTTGCGTGGACTGCGCCCACGCGCGCACGGCCTCTCGGTCCGTCACGTCGATCGCCTCGCCCCATGCCTGGCCGCCGGCGTCGCAGATGCCCTGGGCAAGCGCCTTTGCGCCAGCTTCGTCCAGGTCGGCTGCGATGACGCGGGCTCCTTGTGCCGCAAAGCCTCGCGCAGTGGCGGCTCCCAGGCCTCCCGATGCGCCGGTGACGAGTGCCAGCTTGTTGTCTAGTAGTTTCATGCTGCGTTCCTTGGATGATTTCAAGCGCCCAGATAGGCGCGTTGCACTGCCTCGTCGTTCTTGAGGTCTGCGCTCCGCCCCTGGAGGGCGATTTCTCCATTTTCGAGAATGTAGGCGTGGGTCGAGACTGAAAGCGCCAGTTCGGCGTTTTGTTCGACGAGCAGGATGGTGATGCCCTGCTCTCGGTTCAGGGTGCGCACGGTATCGAAGATTTGCTCCACGACGAGTGGCGCGAGGCCCATCGAAGGTTCGTCCATCAGGATCATGCGTGGCCTGGCCATCATGGCGCGTGCCGTCGCGAGCATCTGCTGCTCGCCTCCCGAAAGAGTGGAAGCCTTTTGCGCGATCCGTTCCCGCAGTCGCGGGAAAAGGTCGCACATGGCGTCCAGGTCGCGGGCCACTGCTGCCCTGTCTTTGCGGGTGTAGGCCCCCATTTCCAGGTTTTCACGCACGCTCATGTCGCGAAAGATTTCGCGGCCTTCGGGAACTTGGATGATGCCCTGCTGGACAATATGGTCTGCCGACATTCGGTGAATGGGGCGGCCCTCTAACCGCACTGTGCCATGTGTCGCGCGTACCAGCCCGGAAATCACATTCAGCGTGGTGGACTTTCCTGCGCCGTTGGCACCCAGCAATGCCACGATTTCTCCTTGAGGGATGGCCAGGGAGACCTCGTGCAACGCTGCGATGTTGCCGTACGAGGCCGAGATGTCCTCGACGGACAAGAAGGCTTCACTCATGATGAGCCTCCTGGGATGAGCCCTTACCCAAATAGGCCTCTATGACTTTGGCGTCGTTGCGGATTTCCGCCGGCGTACCTTCGGCGATCTTGTGCCCGAACGACATGACGGTGATGCGATGAGAAATGGACATGACGAGTTGCATGACATGCTCGACCAGCAAGACGGTCAGTCCCTCTGCGGCTGAGAGCTCCGACAGGATCTTGTCCAGGTTGTTGATCTCGCGATTGCGCAGCCCGGCAGCCGGCTCGTCGAGCAGCAGCAGTCGGGGCTTGATGGCCAGTGCCCGGGCCAGCTCCAGCATTTTCTGGCGGCCGAAGTCCAGGCTGCTGGCCTTGTGATCCAGAAAGTCGATCAGTCCGACCCGCTCCAACAAGTGGTGCACGTGGTCGCGGTGTTCTGCATTCGGGCGGCGCAGGATCTGGCCCAGGCGACGGGCGCCGTACGAGTAGGTGCCCAGCAGTGCGTTTTCTTCCACCGTGAGTTCGTTGAAGAGCTCCAGGTTCTGGAAGGTGCGCGCAACGCCCAGGCTGGCCATGTGCGAGGCCTTGTGGTGAGTGATGTCTTCTCCCGCCAGGGTGATGGTGCCCCCCGTGGGGTTGTAGTAGCGCGAGATGCAGTTGAAGGTGGTGGACTTGCCGGCGCCGTTCGGGCCGATCAGCGCATGGATGCGGCCTTGTTCGACCTGGAAGGACAAGTCGTCCACGGCGGTGAGGCCACCGAACTGCACGGTGAGCCCGGCGATGGATAACAGGGGAGCCTGTGCGTTCACGGCTGGCCTCCTGAGGTGGATTCGGTTTTGCTATGGGGGCGCGCCGAGGCAATGAGCCTGCGGCCGCTGAAAAGCCCTCGAGGAGCGAACATCATGAAGCCGATCAGGATCAGGCCGTAGATGATTTCCTGGAAGGACGGAAATTGGCGCAGCAGCTCGGAGAGGACCCCGAAGATGATGGCGCCGACTACAGCGCCGCGCACCGAGCCTATGCCCCCTACGACAATCATGATCAGAATCAGGATAGTGGTCCAGAAGCCCAGGCTTTCCGGGTGGATGAATGAAGCGAAGGTGGTGTAGAGGCCGCCCGCCATGCCGGCAAACGCAGCCGACAGCATGAAGGCCACCCGCTTTGTGAGGTTCACATTCACGCCCATGGCTTCTGCCGCAACTTCACTCTCGCGCACGGCCCGGAAGGCCGAACCCAGCTGCGAACGCGAAAGCCAGACCGCCAGGCCCAGCAATGTGGCCGCGCCGATCACGACGAAGGGGTAGGCCTTCAGGTCGGAAGTGAGCTGGAATCCGAAAAATTGCGCGGGCGATATCTGCAGTCCGTTGGAGCCGTTGGTGACGTCGTTCCAGTTCAGGAATACCCACTGCATGGCTTCACCAAAGGCGAAGGTGGACAGGGCCAGGTAGATGTCGCGCATGCGGATGGCCAGGGCACCCAGCAGGTAACCGACGATGGCCGATAGGATCCCGGCGGCAATCACGGAGAACACAAAGTTCAGGTGCAGTGCGTTGTTGAGAATGCCGGCGGTGTAGATGCCGATTCCGTAGAAGGCAGCATGCGCCAGCGCGAACTGGCCTGTCTCGCCGATCACGATGTGCAGGCCCAGCGCCAGCACGACGTAGATCATCAGCAGGTTGGCGATGTAGATGATGTAGCCGGTGGCGGTGAAGGGCAGGATGACCAGCACCACCACCGCCACGAACAGAGCCCAGATATCGAGGTTATTTTTCATACCTTTTTCACTTGTACTTTTCCGCCCAGGATCCCCTGGGGACGGACGATGAGCACGATCAGGATGGCGAGAAAGGGTGCCACCACGATGGCGTTGGTGGAGACGAACAACCCTACGAGGTTTTCGGCTACGCCGATGACGAAGCCGCCGATGATGGCGCCCGGGATGCTGGTGATGCCGCCGATGATGGCAGCTGCAAAGGCCAGGATTGCGATGTGTCCGATGTCGGGCGTGATGAGGATCTTGGGGGTGATGAGGATGGCCGACACGGCAGAGATCAGCCCGGCCAGCGCCCAGACCGCCATGCGGATGCGCACCAGGCTCACGCCCACGATCTGTGCGGCCTTGGGGTTCATGCCCACGGCCCGCATGGCCTTGCCGATGCGCGTATGGTTGAACAGCGCGTAGAGCCCGATCATGACGACTACGGCAGTGGAGAGGATCAGCAGATCAAGGCGGGTGAGCACGGCCTCGCCGATGATGACCGTATCTGGCGGGATGATGGCGGGCAGCGACCGGGGAGCGTCGCCCAGCCCGGTCTGGCGCACGGCGCCTTTCAGTACGTAGGACAGCCCCAGCGTCGCGATGACCAGTTGCACCCCGACTCCTCGAGCCTTGATGACCCGCTCCATGACGATCCGCTGGAAGAACGCGCAGATGAGGGCTACGACCACGAGCGTGACCGGGATCACAATGGCGTAGTGCCAATGCAGAACCAGGATCAGGAAGAGTGCCACGTAGCCGCCCACCATGAAGATTTCGCCTTGGGCGAAGTTGGGAACGTCCGTGGCCTTGAATACGATGACGACGGCGACTGCCAGCAGTGCGTAGACGCTGCCTGTCACAAGGCCGGACAGAATCCCTTGCTGCAGGAACAGCCAGATGTCTGAAAAACTCATGAAATGCTCCGTGGGTGCCCGTCTTCCGATGAAGACTGGGCACCCGTCAGGGGTCGACTGACAGACTTACTTGCCGGTGTAGGTCCAGTCACTCTTGAACGAACCCGGGATGAGTTCCTTGTTTGTGCCATCGAACTTCATGTAGATGGCGGCCTTCTGTCCCGCGTGATCCGTGGGTGTGAACTCGATCGGGCCCGCCATGACGCCGGTGTCCAGCTTCATGTGTTCCAGTGCCGCCAGTACTTTTTCACGTGTGGGCTGTGGGCCGGCATCCTTCAGTGCTTGCACGACCGTCATGGCCGACGGAATGCCATAGGGCATGTAGCTTTGCGGATAGCCCGGCTTGGCAGCCAGATCCGGGTAGTACTGCTTGTACATGTCGTACACCCATTTCATCTTGGGAGAATCCGGCAGGCCGGCCACCACGTCCTGGATGTAGAAGTTCTTCAGGGCTGCCGGGCCACCGACGTTTTCCACCAGCTGCTTGAGGTCGGCCGTACCGTTGACCGCCAGCACGATGGGCTTGGTCCAGCCCAGTTCGTGAGCCTTCTTGATGATCAGGGCTGCAGGACGGGCGTATGTGGTGAGCAGCAGCACGTCGGGATTGGCGGCACGTACCTTCAGCATGGGTGCCGTGACATCGTTGATGTTGGGGCTGATGGATTGCACGGTCAGGGAAGTACCTGGGTGTTGCTTGGCCTGGAATTCGGCAGCTGTCAGATTCCAGGTGCCATAGGCATCGTCGTGGTTGATGTAGCCGATCTTCTTTGCCTTGAGGTGATCCACTGCGAATTCGACCATGGAACCGCCTACGGCATGCTGCGAAATCGAAAACGCCCCGTAGATGTATTTTGATGGCGGGTACAGAGCGCCATCCCCTGATGCATTCAGCATGATGAACGGTACCTTGGACCGCTCTACAAATTCTTTGGCGGCCACCACGGCAGCCGAGCATGAGCCTCCGTTGAGCAGGAAGACGTGGTCCTGTTCGACCAGCTTCTTGACGGCAGCGACCAAGTCGTTGGCATTGCAGCGGGTGTCCTCGACCACAAGCTCGATCTTGCGGCCGTTGATGCCACCTTCTTTGTTGATCTTGTCGTAATACATCTTGGCTGCATTGACGACGTCATAACCGTAGGCCATGCCGGCACCGGACAAAGGTGAGAAGAGGCCGATCTTGATCGTGTTGTCTGTGATGCCTGGTTCTGCTGCCTGTACCGCTTGGCCTAGGCTCAGGCTCGTCATGGCCAGGCATAAGGCGATTTTCCTGATTGCGTGAAGTTTCATGTTGACTCCTGGTTGAACTGATCCTGACTCGGGTTTTCGTAGAGGTTTCTGGGTTGCGGTGGATTTTGGCGATGTTGGAACCTGTTGTGGCGTGCCGGGATCCACTCAGGTATACATGGTGTAGCCGCTAAGGTTGCAGCCCTGCCTGGTTCACGAGAGCTATCATTGCAGTGATTTCGCTCCAGGAAGAGGGGTCATTATGCATACATGGAGTATCCTGGGTTACTGGTATTTCCCCTAATCGTGGGCGTTTTTGAGCATTTCAGCTTTCATTTTTGAGTTACATGTATACAATAACAAGATGAATACAACATTGGCTGATCACGTGACGCAGACGTTGCGTGAGTGGGTGCTGCAAGGTGTGTTGGCGCCCGGAGAGCGTTTGGAAGAGATCCCTCTGGCTGAAAAGCTGGGCGTGTCGCGCACGCCCATTCGTGCCGCCCTGGCCAATCTGGGCCACGAAGGGTTGCTGGAACACCAGGCCAAGCGGGGTTACAGCGTTCGGGTTTATCAATATGAAGATATCGTGGGCGCCTATGAGGTGCGGGCCGTCCTCGAGGGGCTCGCCTGTCGCCGTGCCGCCCAGATTGGGCTGTCCAGCCTGGCAGTCAGCAAGTTGAAGGCCTGTCTCGCGCGGGGAGATGCAATTTTGGCTAAAGGCCAGCTCTTGCCAGAGGACCATCATCCCTACCAGGAGATGAACGTAGAGCTGCATGAGACATTGCTGGCAGCGGCAGGAAACTCGTGGGTGAAACGGTTCACGACCCAGGCCCAGACCGCTCCATTTGCCTCGGATCGGATCATGCTGTGGGACGACCACCGCGTCATTGATCGATCGCACAATGACCATCATCGGATCGTGGCGGCGGTGATGGCGCGCGATGCGGCCCGGGCCGAGCAGCTCATGCGTGAGCACATCTACTTTGCTGGTGTCTTGCTGAAGGAAAACTATGAGCGTTTGAGCGCCCGGGTTTCGCCGAGCCACTTCGCCGAAAGAAATTGAAAGCTGCCGTGCCGTGCCTGGTGTGGGCCGAGCTGCAGCGTGAAGATCCGGATTATCAGGCAAGCAAGGCATAGAGCGGGTCGTCGTGGTTGCGGGTCGAAAGCTGCATGTCGCCTGCGAAGGGTGATTGTGCCGGTGACTCTTCGAGTAGCAAAGAGTCGTACGCTACGACGCGGTGCGCGATCTTCCACTGACCATTGCGTTTTTCGAACCGGTCCAGATATCGACATCGCACTTGTGTCTGCTGCCCGCTGTTACCGACGGTGAGGCCCACGTCCGATAGGGACGACGCGCCGTCAGCTTTCAGCCGCTGGTAGGTCACGCAGTATGTTTCGACCAGAGCGATGCGGTCAGAGCGCCAGTCGATGACGCAGTTGCCTAGAAAGTGCATCGACTGTGCTACTCCCTCGTGGCGTCTCACCATCCATCCGATCAACCCGTCGATGTTGCCGTTGTAGGGGCCGTGATGATCTTCAGCGTCGGCATGGTAGGCTTCTCGTACGCGCTCGAAATCGCGCCGGTCTACCCCTCGGCAGTATTGCTGGAGCGTATTCTTGATGTCACGCTCTGCACGCAGCTGCTCCATGAAAGAGCTTGTGGTGTCGCTCATGGTCTTGCCTCTCAGATGAAAGGAGGGAACCCGCTCTGTGGCAGATCATTCGACGATCGGCCCAAGGGCGGGGTGGCAACGGTCAGTGAGCGCGTGCAGCTGCGTCTGCCGCCGCACTCATGCCTGCGATGCGTCCCATGGTGATGGCGTTGGCCACCGAGTTGCCGCCACCGACATAGCGGTTGCCCAGAACACCGCCGCCTGCCTCGCCTGCGGCGTAGAGCCCTGCAATGACGGACCCTGAAGCGTTGCGCACGCGCGCTTCGTTGTCGATGACCAGCCCTGTGTGGGTGCAGACCAGTTCGGCAGGCCCCGTCCGGGCTGCATAGAATGGCGCCTGCGCAATCGGATCCAGTGGCTTGTCGTCCCCCTTGTTGTGCATGGTGGCCTGCCGCAGGAAGTCGGGGTCCGTCCCGTGAGGTAATTGCTCGTTCCAGCGTTTGATTGACGCCATGAGCCGGTCGGCAGGAACATGCATCTTGGACGCCAGCTCTTCGAGCGTCGGGGCACTGAGCATGGCGCCGCTGTGGGCGTCGTCTTTGACGCGCTGGGCTGTCCAGTGGGCGTATCCAGGGGGAAGCGCCAGGCGTGCTTTTTCGTCAAACACATTCCATACGCTGTTGCCGTTGTCACGGACGATGCCTGGCGAGACTGCGTAGGGGATGTCTTCGTTCATGAATCGGTCGCCCTCGCGGTTGATGTAGATCCGCGATCGTGGCGGGAATCCCGATTGCCAGTGATGCAGGCGTTGCAGGTAGGAGGTCACCATCAGCAGGCCCCAGCCATGCCCGGTGAGCGCGGCCTGGGCTGACTCGGCAAATCGAATGTGGTCACCCCGGCTGCCAGGCGCTGCCACGATGAACAGATCCTCGCCCGCCTCCAGCGTTTCTGGATAATAGAGCTTGCGCAGATAGTCGTTGTGGGCAAACCCTCCACTGGCTACGACGACGGCTGAAGTCTCAATTTCTTCACCACCGATCTTGATGCCTGCTACGTGTCCGTCTCGTACGACCAGGTCGTCGACGCGGTTGTCCAGGAGCAGGTCAATGCCCTTTGCCAGCCGGTGCTGATTGAGCACGCTGACGATGCCGTATCCCTGGTCTCTAGGAACATGCCCGCGCCAGATGGCTTCCACCCCGGCCTGCATCAGGCCCCCTTCGTGTGCGTTTGTGGAGAGCTTCGATGGGAAGTCCACGCCCAGTTTGATCAGCCATTCGAGTGCTGGTCCGGCGGACTCGCAGAAGGTTTTGATCAACCCTGGGCGCAGGCGCCACTGGTTCAGATCCATGTAATGCTGGAAGAATTGTGCGGGTGAGTCCTGGATACCCAGCGCCCGCTGCACGCTGGTGTCGGCCGCTGTGAACATCCCGGCCGAGAGCTGCGTCGAGCCGCCAATTTCCTTCTCGGCTTCCAGTATCAGCACCTTGGCGCCGTGCTCTGCTGCGGATACGGCAGCTGAGAGGCCGGCACCACCAGCGCCGATGACAATGACGTCCCAATCACTCATAGCGTGTCTCCTTTGGATCGAGTGCTTGCTTCGTAGCGGGCGCTCCGATACGTGCAGGTGTCGATAACGGGCGGTTGCAACGAACGGGGGTCAGCCATGACGGGATCCTCCATCCACACCCAGCGTTTGTCCTGAGACATAGGCGGCTGCATCCGATACGAGGAACAGTAGAGCGTTGAGGACGTCGGTGGGCTCACCGATCCTGCCCAAGGGAATCGTGGACAGCGCCTTGTCCATGGCCCCAGGGATCTCTCGGACCCAGTTCGTCATCTCGGTGTCGATGAATCCGGGGGCCAGAGCGTTGACTCGGATGCCTTGCCCACCCAGTTCGACGGCCAGAGATTGTGTGAGATTGTGCACGGCCGCCTTCGTGGCTGAATAGACGGCACGGCCACGGCGGACTCGAAAGGCGGCCACCGATGCCATGTTGATGATGACCCCGCCATGTTTCATCTGCTCGGCAGCTGCCTGAGCGCCGAAGAAGACACCGTTTACGTTGATCTGGAAGGTCTGCGTGATTTGTTTGGTGTCGACGCTGGGGACGTCGGTTTGCGGGAAGATGCCTGCGTTGTTGACCCAGATGTCCAGGCGTCCGAATTGCTGCACGGCCAGCGCAGCGATCTTCTGTATGTCGCTACGCGATGAAACATCGCATGGCAGGCCTTCGAAGCTGCCGTGGTGTGTGGATAATCCGGTCTGATGAGCTTCTCTGACGGTGTTCTGTAGCGTGGCTTCGTCGATATCGACGCCCAGGACGTGGACTCCTTGACGTGCAAGCCCCGCTGCAAAGCAGGCGCCCATGCCGCGTGCAGCGCCTGTGACAACGGCAACCCGTCCGGAGAGCTCCGGATAATGGGGGGTGCAGGACGGGCTGCCCTGAAGGTCGGAATGATCGGTCACTTTTCACCTGTGAGAATTGATGAATGAAAATTGGGTTCTGGTCGGACGGCGGAGTCAGGCTTCAGTAGAGGACGTCCCTACGGGCAACGCGCCATTCTCCGTCCTGGTTCAGAAGCCGGTCAGCAATGGTGACCAGCCGCAGGATGCGTACGCCGGGATCAGTGCCCCGAGCGGCTGTGATCATTAGATAAGCCCGCGTGCGCGCTGACTGCTCATCGGCCTGTTCTATCCAGAGGTCCTGTACCAGGTGCCGCTGTGTTTCACCAGCCTTCCGTGCGCCTTCCTGATACTGTTTTGCAATATTGACCAGGTTCTCTCGACCGACTGCAGCAGCACCATAGGTAGGGGAATGGAACTCGCCGCTGGGTGTGAAAGTATCCGCCCAGTCTTCGTGGTTGCCCATATCGATCAGGTGCGCTTGCCTTGCATAAAAATTACGCAGTGCTTCTTGAATTGTTGTATACATGAATGGCATGCAATCGGTTAATTCCGGTCAATTTAGCATTTATGCTCTAATTATGAATACACTATGTATTCATACATACTGGTATTTCCCCTAATTTTCACGGTTAAGGCACAGAATGGTGCAACTCCCCGTTTTTTTGTATACAATCGTCCAGGGGAGTAGAGAACCAGTTGGAGCAGGGCCTTCGCTGACGAATCCAGCGGGATCATGTGCCAAGGGTGGCAGTGGCCAAAGCCGGGGTGTGCGCGAAAAATGGGGCGAGCAGCACTCGCCCAGGACGGCTTGGTGCCGTGTGGCTTAGCGCTTGTTGGGATCGAAGTGCTTCTTCAGTCCTTGCCAGCACCGGTAGTATTCGTGCTGCCGCTGCTTGGATTCCAGGGCGAAGCGTGTGGGGTGGATGACGGCAGGTGTTTCGAACATGATGGCCATGGTGTCGGTGACGTAGTCGGCCTTGGTCGTGTCGGAGTGGCTGGCTTTTTCGAAGGTCTCGGCGTCGGGCCCGTGGCCGGTCATGCAGTTGTGGAGTGAGGCCCCACCAGGTAGAAAGCCTTCGGCCTTGGCGTCGTAGGCTCCATGTACCAGCCCCATGAATTCGCTAGCGATATTGCGGTGGAACCATGGTGGGCGGAAGGTATCCTGCATAGCCAGCACGCGGGGTGCAAAGATGGCAAAGTCGATGGTGTCCACCCCGGGTATCGCGCTGGGGGCGTGCAGCACCAGGAAGATCGATGGATCGGGGTGGTCATGGCTGATCGAGCCTATGGCGCAGAAGCGCCGCAGGTCGTACTTGTAGGGGACGTGGGTGCCATGCCAGGCCACGACGTCCAATGGTGAGTGCTTGATGCCGGCGGTCCAGAAGTGTCCCTGGAATTTTGCCAACAACTCAAAATCGCCTTCTTTGTCTTCATAGGTTGCTACGGGAGTCAGGAAATCCCTGGCGTTGGCCAGGCCGTTGGAGCCTATGACCCCGAGGTCTGGCAGCTTTAAGTGCTCGCCGTAGTTTTCGCAGACATAGCCCCGTGCGGCACCGTCGGGTAGCCTGACCTGGAACCGTATTCCTCTCGGAATGACGGCAATTTCTTGTGGCTCGACCTCGAGAGTGCCGAGCTCGGTGGCCAGTACCAGTCTGCCCTGTTGCGGCACGATGAGCAGTTCGCCGTCTGCGTTGTAGAAATAACGGCTCTGCATGGAGCGGTTTGCCGTGTAGATATGGATGCCGCAGCCCGCGTTGCCCCCCATGGTGACCATGCCGTCGATGAAGTCGGCCGCAACTTGTGTATCGGGCAGAGGAAGTGGATCCCAGCGCAGTTGGTCGGGCGGGGTCGGGACCTCGTCAAAGTGGCTCAGCCAGCGTGCGCCGGCTGGGCTGGCTTCGAAAGGTTGATGCATGGCCGCAGGGCGAATGCGGTAGAGCCATGAGCGACGGTTGAGGTGTCGTGGCTGGGTGAAGGCAGTGCCTGAGAGTTGTTCCGCATAGAGTCCGTAGGGTGCCTTCTGGGGGTTGTTGCGTCCGACAGGTAGGGCGCCTGGCAGGCATTCCGTGGCAAATTCGTTACCGAAGCCGCTCATGTACTGGAGCGGCAAAGAGAGGTCGTGAGACATAGCGTTCCGGCAAATGTTATTTAATGAGTAACAATGTTATTATTAGAGGAACAGAATAAAATAGGTAGGATGCAGCGTCAAGCGGCGCTGACTATGGCGATGGCACATACCGTAAAGTTGGAGGCTGCTCAGGGTGTGCAGTCGGTCGAAGTAGGGCTTTCTTTGTTTGATAGTCTCGCAAGTCACTCTGAGCCTTGCAATTTGTCCGATCTCGCGCGGCGAGTCGGTATGCATCGAGCCAAAGCCTATCGCTATCTGGTCAGCTTGCAGCGCGCCGGCTGGGTGGTGCAAGACCCTGCCACAGGGTTGTACGAGCTGGGCCCCGCAGTGCGCACACTCGCCTTGCGTTGGCTTACACAGCAAGATACGTTGAATCAGGCGCTTGAAGAAGCCAGGCGGCTCTCCGAGGAGCAGGCCGAAACCTGCTTCGTCTCAGTCTGGGGGGGCGGCGGCGCCACCGCAGTGCGCGTGTTTCAGCCTTCACGCGTCGTATCCATCGCGATCGCCGAAGGGGCGGTTTTGGACGGTGCGACTTCAGCGACGGGCCGTGTGTTCTCTGTGTGGCAGGCAGAACCGACTCATGCGCTTCCGGCGCTACTGGCTGCTCGCATCCGCCAAGACGGCTTCGCCGCTGTTGAAGGAGACCATATGGCCGGCATCAATGCGGTGGCAGCCCCTGTCTTTGGTGCGCACGGGGAGGTGGCCCTGTCGCTGACTCTGGTGGGGCCCGCCGCGTCGCTGCGGGTGGCCGGCGATGCACCGCCAGCGCGGGCGTTGCTGGATTCCTGCAGGCGGCTGTCGGTGGCGCCAGGCATTTTTCGAGAGGGTCATGACTGACCGGACAGGCGCTTGAAACAGCGTGGTCTTCCTTGCCGTGGTTTGTCGAGCCCTCGTTGGAGACAGGCTACGCCCGCACCCAGCCCTTGCGGATGGGCCAGGCAAAGACCAGGTGGTACACCGGTTCGATCACGCGCCGCAGGTGCGGAATGGCATGCCGGCGCAACGGGGCTGAAATGATTGCAGCCACGATTGCGGTGACCAATGCGCCCACCATGTCCAAGGGCCAGTGCACCCCCATGTAGATGCGGGCCCAGGCAACGAGCAGGCCGATGACGGCCAGGATGACGGCAGCGCGGCGGCGCACAGGGTGCAGGTAAAGCCCGGCACACAACGACCAGATGAAGCTCAGGTGGTTGCTCGGAAACGACGCAGTCGCCTTGTGCGGCAAGTATTGGTGACCTACGCCGATGGCAAAGGGTCGCGGGTGGAACCAGACTTTGGCGATCGCCCAGGCAAGAATCATGCCGATGATGGCAGCTACCACCGCTTGCAGTAGCGCTTCGCGGCCTGCGCCGTCGGTACGTAGCCAGTTGACGACGATGTAGACCGGGAACAGGTAAATCAGCGTGTTGGCGAGCAAATGGCCGATGAACAGGCTGGTGGTCGACGGATCGTTAGCGTTGATCCACAGAAACAGCGCTTGGTTCAGGTGTTCCATGTCCGGATGTCGTAGGGCGAAGTCAGCCAGCATAGCATCAGCTTCGCCTTGAGGGGGTGGCATTGAGGCAGAGGCGCCATCCGTCGAATGGATGGTGGCAGACCGAGGCATAATGTGCATCTGTGCCGGGAGCAGGCCTACAGCAGGCGGCCGCTCGGTTGATAGGCAGTATTTTCTTCAAAGGGGTTCTGAGTGAGCGCAGAACGTCAGGTCGTAGCAGGAAGCGGTTTTGGTATTCTCGACTTCTTTGAAGTCATGCCCATGCCTTTGTGGCTGGAAGACTACAGCGAACTCTTCTTGCAGTTCGAACGGTGGCGCAAACAGGGTGTTTCAGATTTGGGCGAATGGCTGCGAGAGGATCGCTCTCGTGTCCAGCATTGTGCGCGACTGATGCGCGTGCTGCGCGTCAATCGCCGCACACTCGAGCTTTATGAGGCTGATTCGCAGGATCACCTGATGGGACAGCTGCCCAGCGTGTTGCGCGACGACATGCTCGACGGGTTTGCGGGCGAGCTCGTCCAGATGTGGACAGGCAGCCGCACTTTTCACAGCGTGGCCGTCAATTACACCTTGTCGGGGCGGCGGCTCGACCTGTCGCTCAAGGGCGTCATGCTGGCCGATGCCGAGCGTCCGTGGGACCGCATCCTGGTGGCCATGGAAGACATCACCGAGCTGCAGGATGTCCGCCGTCAGGCGCAGACCAGTGCCGGGCTCGCGCGCGAGTTCTTCGAGCAGGCGCCTGTATCGCTGTGGGTTGAAGACTTCAGCAAGATCAAGCGGCTGCTGGACGATTTGCGCGTCCAGGGGATCGTCGACTTTCGCACCTTCATCAACGTGCATGGAGAATTCGTCGACCGCTGCATGGATGAGATCCGCGTGGTCGACGTCAATGGCTACACGCTGGATCTTTACAAGGCCCAGTCACGGGCCGAACTGCTGTCGCGGCTCGATGAGGTCTTCCGCGAAGAGATGCGTGACACTTTTGCCGAGCAGCTGATCGAGCTCTGGGAGGGGCGTCTGTTTCACCAGAAAGAGGTGCGAAACCGCACCCTGCAGGGCGATTTGCTGCACATCCATCTGCAGCTTTCGGTCTTCAAGGGCCATGAAGACGATTGGGAACTCGTCCTGCTGGCGCTTACCGACATCACGGCGCGCAAGAAGGCAGAGGCTTATCTCGAGTATCTTGGCCAGCACGACGTGCTGACGCAACTGAAGAACCGTTCTTTCTTTGTGGACGAGCTGGGCCGCCTGAGCCACAAACGTACCCCGTTGGTGGGTTTCGTGGCGCTGGATTTGAACGACCTCAAGTTCGTCAATGACGAACAGGGACACGCGGCGGGAGACGATCTTTTACGGCGCTTTGGCGAGGTGTTGAACAAGGCGGTGGATCGGCCTGCGACGGCGGCGCGCATTGGCGGGGATGAATTCATGGTGGTGTTGCCCGGCATGGACGAAGCCGCTACCACTACGGTGCTCAACAACATCCGTTCACTGGTCGTACTGAACAATCAGTATTACAGCGGCCCCGAACTGAGCGTTTCGGCGGGCATTTCGGTGTGCCGCGATTCCAACGCCTTGGAAAAGGCCATGCGCGAGGCTGATCGCGCCATGTACGAGGACAAACGCAGCTATTACGAGGAGCATGGCCGCCGGCTCGAGGATCGCTGCCGGCGCGAACTGTAGCGTTGCGGGGCGGAGCCGCTCGTGGCTGATCTGCTCAAGAGCTCAAATCGACCGCGAACGGGAAGCCGGCTTTAGCCGGCTTTTCTTATTGCGCCTGCTCGGCGGTTTGCCACGTCAGGGTGATGATGCCAGGCTCGTCGCCTGCTTTCAGGATGCGCTGCACGCGGTCTTGCCAGGCTGCCGTGAGTTCACGTTTTTGATCCGTCGTGGCTTGCCCGGCCAAAATATGCTGCAACAGCGGCATGGTGATGGGCGAGGGCGCAATGCTGCGAGCACTGTACGACACGGCCACACTGGCGCCGGTGTCACGCCGGGTGAAGGCGATCTCGCCGGCGATGTCGGCATTGAAGAACAGCAGGTTGCGGCGATCATGCTGGCCGGCCAGGCCATGGAAACCCGTGTCGGCCGTGGCGCCCGTGATCAGGCTGGCCACGTTGGCCACCACGCCTGTAACGCCGCTGTCGGCTGCTTCGCCAAAGCTGACCTGGATCTCGCCACGCTCTGGGATAGAGTTGGGATAAAGCGCCTTGAGCGCGTGCGTGGTCATGAGCCAGGCGCCCGCCACGGTAGGACATGAGTGCCCCGCCAGACGTACGGCATCTTCGTAGCCATAGTCCATCAGGCCATCGTCAGAAGCGCCGAGCAGTTCGGCGAGGCCATCGTGCAGCACGATACGGGGAACCTGGGTGAAAAATGCCGGAAATGCCATGGTGGTGTCCTGTTCAACGGGGTAGGGGCGTCCTGCGCCAAGCGGGCAGGTGATGGCACCCAGTTTAGTGACGCAACCCGCCCAAGCTGCCGTTAACCCTAAGTAGCATCCGGTCGTTTACCCCTACTGGAATTGTCCTTATTCACGCTGTGGCCGGTTGGAGGCGCGCCGGGCTTTGCGTGTAAGATGATTCGTGTGATGTGAGTAACACGCGGGGGCTTGTGCACACAGCGCTGCCTGGTGGTGTAGTGCCGGCTCCCCTGGCTTGAAACTTCCAGGAGAATTTGCAATGGATCACCCCAATAGTTTTGGTGCGCGGGCAACTCTGGATGTGGGGGGTAAGTCCTACCGCATCTATAGCCTGAATGCCTTGAAAGACCAGGGCCTGGACCCTGGGCACCTGCCTTATGGGCTCAAGGTGTTGCTTGAAAATCTGCTGCGTACCGAAGGCAGCGGCTCCGTCACGGCCGACGATATTCGTGCTTTGGCCTCTTGGGACCCCAAGGCGCAACCCGACCGTGAAATCGCCTTCACACCGGCACGTGTCATTTTGCAGGATTTCACCGGCGTGCCGGCCGTGGTCGATCTGGCCGCGATGCGCGACGCCATGAAAGCGTTGGGGGGCGACCCTGAGCGCATCAACCCACAGGCGCCCGTCGAACTCGTCATCGACCACTCGGTCATTGTCGAAGACTTCGGTCATAACGCCTCGTTCAAGCGCAACCAGGAAATCGAATACCGTCGCAACGTAGAGCGCTACAAGTTCCTGCGCTGGGGGCAAACGGCGTTCGACAACTTCCGTGTGGTGCCTCCAGATACCGGCATCGTGCACCAGGTGAACCTGGAACACCTGGCCCGCGGCGTGTTCACGCGGCAGGTCAACGGCGAAACCGAAGCCTACCCGGACACCTGTGTGGGCACTGACTCGCATACCCCCATGGTCAACGGCCTGGGCGTCGTGGCCTGGGGCGTGGGCGGCATCGAAGCCGAGGCCGCCATGCTGGGGCAGCCGATCTCCATGCTGATTCCGCGCGTGGTGGGTTTCAAACTGCATGGGTCCTTGCCCGAGGGCACCACGGCCACAGACCTGGTGCTCACCATCACCGAGCGCCTGCGCAAGCATGGCGTGGTGGGCAAGTTCGTCGAATTCTACGGACCGGGCGTGGCGGCGGTGCCACTGGCCAACCGTGCCACCATCGGCAACATGAGCCCCGAATACGGCTCCACCATTTCCATCTTCCCGGTGGATGACGAAACCCTGAACTACCTGCGCTTCACCGGCCGTCCGGAAGAACAAGTGAAGCTCGTCGAGGCCTACGCCAAGGCGCAGGGCCTGTGGCACGACCCGGCTCACGAGCCCCAGTATTCCGAAACTCTTGAACTTGACCTGAGCACGGTCGAGCCTTCCATTGCAGGCCCGAAACGCCCGCAGGATCGTATTGCGCTCTCCAATGCCAAGCAGGCCTTTGCAAAATCCCTGGCAGCGCTTCCGGGGTCGCCCAAGCCGAATCCCGCCAAGGTCAAACCCGCCGACGGGGGACCCGAATACACCATCGATCATGGCATGGTGGTCATTGCCGCCATCACGTCTTGCACCAACACGTCCAATCCTGCCGTCATGATGGCGGCCGGGTTGCTGGCCAAGAAGGCGGTCGAAAAAGGCCTGCGCACCAAGCCCTGGGTCAAGACCAGCCTGGCGCCTGGATCTCGTGTGGTCACTGATTACTACGCCAAGGCGGGCCTGAATCCCTACATGGACAAACTCGGGTTCAATCTGGTGGGCTACGGCTGCACCACCTGTATCGGGAACTCTGGACCACTCATCCCCGAAGTCTCAGAAGCCGTGCGTGCCAATGATCTGGCCGTGTGCTCGGTGCTTTCTGGCAACCGCAACTTCGAGGGACGCATCCACTCCGAAGTCAAGATGAACTACCTGATGTCGCCCCCGCTGGTGGTGGCCTATGCACTGGCCGGACGCATGGACGTCGATCTGGCAAGCACTTCGCTGGGCAAGGACACCCAAGGTAAAGACGTCTACCTCAAGGATATCTGGCCGACTTCCGCCGAAATCCAGGCAGTGATCCAGTCGTCCATTACGGCCGACATGTACACGCGAGGTTATTCCAACGTGTTCGACGGGGGCTCCGACTGGAAGGACCTGCCCACGCCCGAAGGCAGCCTTTTCACCTGGGAGCCTGCTTCCACGTATGTGCGCAACCCGCCGTACTTCGAGGGTATGGGCCGCGACCCGGCACCCGTATCCGACATCAAGGGGGCGCGTGTCCTGGCACTGCTGGGCGATTCGGTCACGACCGACCACATCAGCCCGGCCGGCACCATTGCGAAGGACTCTCCAGCGGCGGCTTATCTGTCCGAACGTGGCATAGAACCCAAGAATTTCAATTCCTACGGTTCGCGTCGCGGCAATCACGAGGTCATGATTCGCGGAACCTTTGCCAACGTGCGGCTGCGCAATCAGATCGCTCCGGGCACGGAAGGCGGCTGGACGCGCGACTTCACGCGCGACGGCGCTCCGGTCGCGACGATCTTCGAGGCCTCCGAGCACTATCTCAAGGCCAAGACTCCACTGGTGATTCTGGCCGGGAAAGAATACGGCTCTGGGTCCTCGCGCGATTGGGCAGCCAAGGGGACGATCTTGCTGGGCGTACAGGCTGTCATTGCCGAATCATACGAGCGTATCCACCGCTCCAACCTGATTGGCATGGGGGTGCTGCCGCTCCAGTTTCCAGAGGGCCAGAACGCGACCACGCTTGGCATTCGAGGTAAAGAAACCTTCGAAATCACCGGGGTGACGACGTTCAATGACGGCAAGACGCCCAAGACTGTTCATGTCAAGGCGGGGGCCGTCGAGTTTGACGCTTTGGTTCGCATTGACACCCCCACCGAAGCCGATTACTACCGGCATGGTGGCATTTTGCAGTACGCCATCCGCAATTTGCTGAACTGATTGCGGTCCAGTCGCCCTGCGTGTGCAGGGCGCTTGCCAGGCGGGCCTTCGGGCCCGCTTTATTGTCGGGTCTTTGCTCCCATGGAAATTCGCCAGCTCGAAGCCTTCAGCGCCGTGGTGACCAGCGGCAATGTATCGTCCGCCGCCCGCGTGCTGGGCCGTTCACAGCCTGTGGTCAGCCGCCAGGTGGGCGACCTCGAAGCCGAACTGGGGTTCGTGCTCTTCGAGCGAACACGGCCCACGATTACCTTGACCTCTCAAGGGGCGGGCTTTTATCAAGAAGTGCGCGGTGTCCTGGTCGACTTGCAGCAGTTGGAACTCCGGGCTCGCGACATGCGTTCCGGAAGCGTTCAGCCGATGCGCATTCTGGCTGCGGCCGATCTGGCGCGCACCTTGCTGTGTGGCGTGCTGGCCGACATGAACCAGGCGGGCGATGCCTACCGTCAACGTGTCGTAGTTGACGAGGTCGTACACGAGACGACTGCCTCCGATGTCATGGAAAGCCAGGCCGATTTTGCCTTGATCAGCCTGCCCATCGCGGGGGATGATCTGCAGGTTCATTGGTGCGGGCAGGCGCCCTGCCAGCTGGCGATGCCGACCTGGCACCGTCTGGCCGCTCGCGAGTCCATCGGTTTGAACGACATCGTGGATACCGACGTGATTACGTTGCTGGGGCGATATCGCATGCGCTATCACCTCACGCATGGCTTGGTCGGGGCGACCTCGGGCTCGCAGCGCCGGCACATCGAAGCAGGTAGCCAGCAGACGGCCCTCGCGATGGTGCGGGCGGGGCTGGGGGTGGCACTGATGGACCCATTCTCCTCGCATGGGGTGACATTGGAAGGCATTGTGATGCGGCCCATGCTGGTTGACATCCCCTACCGCATTGGCGTGGTGTCACAGCGTTCGCGCGAACTTCCCGACGACGTGCAGCGTCTGATCAAGCGTCTGCACCAGCAAGTGGTGAGCACTATTCCCCGGTACATCGATACCGACGCCAACGGCCTGCCCGTGCGCTGACAGCCGGTCGTGCGGAACTCTTTGCCGGCATCACGGTCTCATCTTTCGATATTTCAAATCATTTTCTCCGGGGCATACGCCGTTCGGGGCCGCCTCGGAAGAGGAGCATTTCATGACGAGGAATCTGCATATCTCGCACTTGCAATTGGCATTGCTGGCTTCGGCCCTGATGCTGGGTGGCGCCCTGATAAGCGGGTCGGCCTTTGCGGCTACGCCCGCTGGAACTGCACAGGACAACATGGCGGTGCAGACCGAGGCGGGCGTGTCTTACCTCAATGGCGGAATCGGCGCAGGCGAGCAGGACCAGATGCATCGCGATGCACACAATTGGCCGTTGCACATGACTTTCTCTGAAGGGAAAGCCGGTGCATTCGTTGCCGATGCTCATGTCAAGGTGATGAACAAGGCCGGGAAGACAGTATTCGACGTGACGGGCGCTGGCCCGCTCACCTACGTGAAACTGTCGCCGGGTGCATACAAGGTGACGGCGGAGCATAACGGCAAGACGCTCACGCGCGACGTGCATGTGGGCAAAAAGGCGTCGGACTTGTACTTCCGCTGGTGAGTCAGCCGCGAACGCCGCAACCGCGTGCGAGGATGGTGTTGACGTAGGTGCCGGGACGGCTTGCAACAGCGTCCTGAAGCGTCAGCATTGTGCCGTCCACCTTTTCGGCAGTATCCAGGGTGAATTGACCGGTGGTCCAGGTATAGCCTTGTCCCACGAAGGTGTCGCCCACCAGGTTGGATTTGCTGTTGGTATCGCGCGTCATGGAGATGGCCTGGTCGTCATAGACGACTTGGGCCGTCACAGGTTCGACGCCCTGAAAGGTGTATTGCACTTCGAGATTCACGCCGCGCTGCCCTTGCACGCTGCATTCGTAACGGATGGTCTTCTGGGCCAACTGGTTGCTCGGATTGAGGTTGACGGGCGTGCTGCACGCCGCCAACGTAGTGCACAGGACAGCTGCGGATAAGGCGGTTGTGGGGAATTTTTTGATCATGCTCATGGTTTGCCTGCGGGGTTGCGTGAATCGCTTGGAATCCTCTGAAGGCTTATAGCACCGCCACTTGCAAGTTTTGTGAGTGCGTGATTACCGAGTTATTCAATTCACTACAAAAATTAACCATCATCGATCGAGCGGACAAAGTCCGTCGACCACAACGTACGGCACGCCCTGCGAACAGCATTCCACGCGTGCGGCGACGCCATAAGCCGCTGCCAGTCTTCGTGGGGTAATGACTTCGGCGGGGGAACCTTGGCAAATGGCTTGGCCGGCCTGAATCAGGATGGCCCGGCTGCAGTGCTGCAGTGCGGTGTTCAAGTCGTGGAGTACGACGAGCGTGATCAGCCCGCGGTCGCGGGTTTCCCGCGCCAGCAAGTCCATGACATGCCACTGGTGGTTCAAATCCAGCGCCGAGATGGGCTCGTCCAACAGCAACAGGCGTGGACGGCGTATCAGGGCCTGAGCCAGTCCGACCAGTTGCCGTTGGCCACCGGATAGCTGGTCCAATGGCTGCAGCGCGGTGTCGGCGATCCCCAGGCTTGCCAGGAGATCCATGGCATTTCCGGGCGACGTGGCACGGCCTGCGGGCGATGGCAAGGAGGCATGGGCAGCGACCAGAATAGATTCGAGCACACACAGGGGGACAGCAGAAGGCAGTGACTGCGGCAGATACGCCATGAGTTGGGCCCGCTCTGCGTATGACAGGTGGGTGAGCTCCGTGGTGCCCAGCATGGCGGTACCGGCGGCGGGTTTGATCAGCCCTGCCACAGTCTTTAGCAGGGTGGATTTACCGCTTCCGTTCGGGCCCAGGATTGCGGTCACACAACCTGGCTGAATGGGCCGGATGGACAGCGATTGCAAAACGGGGCGTTGCCGGTAGCCTGATGCGAGGTTTCGGGTCTCGAAAGTACTCATCGCAGCGGGTGTCTCAGCATGACGCCGACGAAGAAGGGAATTCCCACCAGGGATGTCACGATGCCCACTGGCACGATGACCCCGGCAACGAGGTTCTTCGACACGACGGCGGCCAGAGACAGGATGAGGCCACCCATCAAGGCACTGCCGGGCAGGTAAAAGCGGTGGTCTTCTCCAAACAGCCGGCGGGCGATGTGAGGCGCGACCAGCCCGACAAAGCCTATGGTGCCCGCAAAGGACACAGCCAATGCCGCCAGGAGGCTGACTCGGGTCAGCGCCTTTCGCCGTAGATGACGAACGTCCACGCCGAAGCTCGTGGCACGGTCTTCGCCCAGGCGCAGGGCCGTGAGCCGCCAGCGGTCGAACAGGGCAAGAGGCAGCAGCAGCGCGCTGGCCCCGAGCATCAGGCCGACACGTGGCCAGGAGGCTTGCGACAGGCTGCCCATGGTCCAGAAAACCAGGCCTTGCAATGCTTCGGCGCTAGCCACGTATTGGATCAACGAGAGAATGGCGTTGAACGAGAACACCAGGGCAATGCCGAACAGGATGATTCCTGACGGGCTGAGCGCGCTATGCCGAGCAGCCAGGTCAAGCAGCCAGGTGGCTGCCAGCGCGAACAAGAACGCATTGACGGCCACCATCCACGGGCCGGGGATACCGGGCAGTGTCAAGCCAAAGACGATGGCCAGCGCCGCACCCAGGGCAGCCGCTGAAGACACGCCCAGGGTGAAAGGGCTTGCGAGCGGGTTGTCCAGAAGCGTCTGCATCTCGGCCCCCGCCTGACCCAGCGCCAGCCCGATCGAGCCGGCCAGCAGCGCCATAGGCAAGCGGAGGTCCCAGAGGATGACGCGGGTCGTCGCTGCGACACCCGATGGGTGGATCAGCGCCGACAGAACCTCGGGCCATCGAAGCCCCGACGAGCCCGTGAGGACGTCGACCCATATCGAGGCGACCAGGCAGACCGCCAGCAGGCCCAGCATTTGCCAGCGACGCCGCGTGAGCCGATGGTACTGGGCTATCGTGGGTTGCGGGGGGGCTGTGTCCATGAGGGCCCAGATCCAGTGGGGGCAATGGTGCGCCGGAGATGATGGGAAGGGCCTCCCAGGGCAGGCCCCGCGTTTGCCACGCTTGCGACTTCAGGCGCGGTGTCTTTCGATCCAGGCAAGATAGCGGTCGATGAAACCTGCCAGGAAGCTGCGCGTGTTTTCGTCGGCGACACTGGCATCCGCAGCGATCAGCCCTTCGTGGTAGCGCACGAAAGCTTCGGGCTGCGCCAGCATGGCGATGTCCAGGAAGACGCAGATGTTGCGCAGGTGCTGCTGGGCGAGGGCAGTGGACATGGCACCCGTGGACGTGCCGATCACGGCGCCCGGTTTGCTGGCAAAGGAATTCTTGCCCCAGGGGCGCGAGGCGATGTCGATGGCGTTCTTCAGCACGGCCGGAATGGACCGGTTGTTTTCGGGCGTGACGAACAGGACGGCGTCTGCAGACTCGATGTCCTGCTTGAGCCGGTTGAACGCGGCTGGGTAGTTGCTGTCCACGTCGCGGTTGTAGACCGGCAGGTCATCCAGGCGTACATAGCGAAACTCGGCCCGGGGGCCGACCAGCTTTTCGAGTGCCTGGGCGAGCTTGCGGTTGATGGAATCCTTGCTCAGGCTGCCGACCAGAACAGCGATGACAGGGCGTTGTTGACTCATATTGACTCCTAGCGTGATGGACGGTGCAGCGCCCCATCCAAGAATGGGTGGTGCAGTCGCTTGCAGATTGCAGACAACTTTCCAAGGTTAGTACTTTGCCGTGACATTGTCTTGACAGGCTGTCCGTAGTAGAGGAATTGATGATAATTTACTTATTTCTAAAAGAAATAAGTAACGAGGCTAGATAGCACATTTGACGTATATTGCAGACCGAAATAACGTGGGAGGAACCATGAAATCTTTGTTGTATGCGCTGGCCTTTGCGGTGGCGGCTGTCACCGTGGCGCCGGCTCAGGCCACTGGCCGGTTGGACAAGATCAAGTCCACGGGTGAGATCGCAATCGGCTACCGCGATTCTGCCATTCCGTTTTCGTACCTGGACGACCATCAGAAGTCGGTGGGTTATTCCATGGACATCTGCCAGGGCATCGTCGATGCGTTGCAGAAAGATCTGAACATTCCTCACATCAAGGTCAAGCTCATTCCGGTGGTGGGGTCGACGCGGATTCCGCTGATTGCCAACGGCACCATCGACCTCTCCTGTGGCCCCGATACGAACAACGCCCAGCGCCAGACGCAGGTGAGCTTTGCGCCCACCACGTACGTCAGTGCGACACGCTTCGTGGCGCTGAAATCCTCGCACCTGGACAAACTGTCGGATTTCAAGGGCAAGACTGTGGTGTCGGTCTCCGGCAGTACCAACCTGAAGTGGTTGACTGAGGCCAACGCCAAGGAAGACCTGGGGATGCGCATCATTGCGGCTCCCGATCATTCGGATGCCTTTCAGACCGTGGCCAGCGGCCGGGCCTCGGCCTTCTTCATGGATGACATCCTGCTGGCAGGGCTGGTGGCAAATTCACATGATCCGCACGACTGGGTGATCAGCCGCAAGGCCTTTACGGTGGAGCCCTATGGCATTATCGAGCCCAAGGGCGACCCGCAGTTCAAGGCGGCCGTCGATCAGGCCGTGGCGGCCATGATGAAGGATGGCAAGATAGAGGTGCTCTACAAGAAGTGGTTCACGCAACCCATTCCGCCGCGCAACGTCAATTTGAACTGGCCCATGTCGGCTGAACTGAAGAAGGTCATTGCGCACCCCACGGACTCACCCGACCCAGCTGATTATCGTTAGGTTATTCAGGGTTGGATGGCGGCCTTGCCGGCAGCAGGGCTAGCCATTATGCGCTGGTGGTGGTGGCGCGTTGGGAAGGCGAGCTGAATAAGCACCGGCTCGACAGCGCCTTGGCGGGGTGTACAGTGCACCTGAGTGATTCCGCATTTTGCGAGGAGCCCCCTTTAATGACCAGCCATCGCATCCTCCGGCACGAAATTCGCGTTTCGCGACAAGTGGCGAGCAGGGATCGGTATTAGATTCATGGCTGCCGTGGCGAACCCGATGACAGATGCCTTCCGGCCCGCCAGCCTGGCGCTGGCGACGGTGGGCCTGTCGCTGGGCACATTCATGCAGGTGCTGGACATCAGCATCGCCAATGTATCCCTGCCTGCCATTGCGGGCAATCTTGCTGCGAGCCGCGATCAGTCCACCTGGATCATCACCTCGTTCACGGTGTGCCAGGCCATTACCCTGCCCATGACGGGGTTTCTCTCGCGCTGGTTTGGCGAGGTCAAGACCTTCGTGTGGGCGGTGCTGCTGTTCTCGCTGTTTTCTCTGGCGTGTGGTTTGTCGACCAGTCTGGGCATGCTGGTGACGTTTCGGGCGCTGCAAGGGGCGGTGTGCGGCCCCATGTACCCCATCACCCAGAGTCTGATGGTGTCGATCTACCCCAGAGAAAAGCGTGCCATGGCACTGGCGATCATCGCCATGATCACGGTGGTGGCTCCCATCGTAGGGCCGGTGGCGGGCGGTTGGATCACGGATTCCTACTCCTGGCGCTGGATCTTCTTCATCAATATTCCCATCGGGCTCTTTGCGGCGTCGTTGGTGCTGGCGCAGATGGGGGGGCGGCTCGAGGCCCTGATCAAGGATCGCATCGATTGGGTGGGGGTTTCGACCTTGATCCTGGGGGTGGGCTCGCTGCAGATCCTGCTCGATCAGGGCAATGATCTGGACTGGTTCGATTCGGGGGTGATCCGCGTGCTTGCCGCGGTGGCTGCGGTCTCCCTGACGGTGTTCGTCATCTGGGAGTGGACCGACGAGAAGCCGCTGGTGAATCTGAGGCTTTTCCGGCACCGAAATTTTGCCGCCGGTACGTTTGCCCTGGTCCTGGCATTCGGGCTGTTCTTTTCCGTGTCACTGCTTTTGCCGCTGTGGCTGCAGAACACCTTGGGCTATACCGCGCTTTGGTCTGGATTCGCCGTGGCACCCATTGGTTTCATCCCCATTCTGTTGACGTTCTGGGTGGGCAAGTATGCCAGTCGCTTCGATCTGCGCATCCTGACGGCCCTGTCGTTCGGTGTGATGAGCTATGTCTGCTTCCGGTTTGGCAGTTTCAATACAGAGGTGGATTTCGCGAATATCGCCCTGACCGAATTCATCATGGGTCTGGGGGTGGCGCTCTTTTTCATGCCGATTCTCACGATTTTGTTGTCAGATCTCGAAGGGGCCGAGATTGCAGAGGGGTCAGGTTCGGCCACGTTTCTGCGCACGGTGGGGGCGAGTTTTGCCGTGTCGGTCACGACGTATCTGTGGACCCGGGGTGCGTCAGCCAGCCACTCGCAGCTGACCGAGTTCATTACAAGCTCCAGCCCCCTGGTCCGCCAGGGGGTAGAAGCAGCCGGCGGCTCCTGGCCACATTATGCGGCGCAGATGAACCAGGTCATCACCCAGCAGGCAATGCAGATCTCTTTTAACCAGATCTTTGATGGACTGGGTTTCTGCTTCATCGCGCTGATTGCTGTTGTCTGGCTTGCCAAGCCTCCGTTCGTGAAGCGTGGGTCCTCTTCAAGATGATGCCGTACGATGGCACGGGGATCATGGGATGGCCTCGTCTTCGTCGAGAAAATCGACCAGCAAGGCCTTGGCGAGCGCAACCTGTTCTTCTTCAACCAGCAGCGTTTGCGCATTGAGGCTAGTGCGCAGTGCCCCCGGATACATGCTGCTGAAGGCGCCACCCTGCATGACGTGGGCAATGTGGTGCGCCTGCATCAGTGCTTCAATCACCAATGCTTCAGAATTGGATTTGGGGCGATAGACCGCAATCAGTGTCAAAGGGACCTCTTACATGAACCGAAACCTGCTGTTGCTGACCCTGTGCCAGGGCTTGTTTCTGATCAACAACGTCACGTTTATCGCTATCAATGGGCTGGTGGGGCTGCAGCTCGCACCGTTTCCGTGGATGGCGACGATTCCCATCATGGGTTACGTAGTGGGGGGCGCCTTGGCAGCGCCGCTGGTAGCCGCTACGCAAGTGCGCTATGGTCGCCGTGGTTCATTCCAGATTGGCCTGCTGGTCGCTTTTGGTTCGGCGCTGCTGGCGGCCCTTGCCGCCCAGTATCGGCTTTTCTGGCTTTTGGTGCTCGCGACGGTCGTGGCAGGATACTACTACGCCAATGGTCAGCTCTACCGCTTTGCGGCGACCGAACTTACCCATGCCGACTGGCATGAAAAGGCCGTATCCGTCGTGCTGGCCGGCGGCATCGTCGGTGGGATCGTTGGTCCCAATCTGGCCAATTGGACGCGCTCGGTGTTGGCGACCCCTTTCGTGGGAGCCTATGTTTCGTTGTCGCTGGTCGCCCTTCTGGCCATGGGGCTGATGGCAAAAATTCAGTTTCCGGTCGAGCCTGCCCGCAAGGATCATGCGGTCCGGGGGCGCCCGATCGGCGAGATCATGCGCCAGCCTGTATTCATCGTGGCAACGCTGGGAGCTGCTGTGGGATATGGGTCCATGAACCTGCTCATGGCGGCCACGCCACTGGTCATGGATGTCTTCCACTTCGAATTCAGCCATATTGCGACCGTGCTGGAGTGGCACGTCATTGGCATGTACGCGCCGGGTTTTTTCACGGGACACTTGATCCGGCGCTTCGGCGTGTTGCAGGTGATGGGGGCGGGTGTGGTGCTCATTGCCGTGTGTGTCGGAGTGGCGCTTTCGGGCACGCAGATGATGCAGTTCATGGTCGCCCTGATCCTGCTGGGCGTGGGCTGGAATTTCCTGTTCACCGGAGGCACGGCGCTCGCTTTGCGCGCCTATCGCCCCGAAGAAAAGGACCGTGCACAGGCCGCCATCAATGTCTGTGTGTTCCTGACCATGGCAGTGACGTCGTTCACCTCGGGCGCCGTGGCCACCACCAGCGGCTGGAGCTGGCTCAATCTGGGCACCTTGCCGGCCTTGGTGGTGGTGGCCTTTGCCCTGGTGTGGATGTGGCAGCGTGATCGGCGTGGCGCCCGGTTTGCGCAGTGAACATCGCGAAGCACCTAGTGCGGGATACCCGGCAGCGGCGCAGCAGGCTTTGCAGAATCGGGGCTGGGCGTTTCGCTGTCGTCCTGGGTCGCATGCCCGAAATCGACCTCCAGCGCAGCTTTTTCGGTGAAGTATTCAGGCAGATCCGATTGAATCATGGGCGTCAGATCTTTGAAGTCGCGGACCTGCTTGACTAAGTTGCCACGTCCACCAATCAGTTGATTTTCTGCCTTCGTATAGGCATCGGAGGCACCATCCAGGCTGCGCTTGATACGCTCGAAACTTTGCAGAAAGGTGTTGAGCTTGCGAAAGACCGAATCTGCCTTTTTGGCCAGCTCGGCCGTGTACTTGTTCTGGTCTTCGTAGCGCCACAGCTGCCGCACGATGTTCAGGCTGGTGAGCAGCGTCGTGGGCGTCGCCACCAGCACGTTCTGCTCAATGGATTTCTGGAACAGCGATTCATCGGCCTTCAAGGCTTCCACGAACGCGGATTCGATGGGTACGAACATGAAGACCATGGCAGGTGAATTCAGGCCTGGCAGCTGGTAGTAGGTACGGTCGGACAGCTCCTGGATGCGGTCGGCCACCGCCTGGACGTGCTCTTTGAGCGCCAGCGCGCGTTCGGTATCGTCTTCGGCGTTGACGTAGCGCGTGTAGGCGTTCAAGGATACCTTGGCGTCGATGATGAGATGCTTGCCTTGTGGCAGGTACACGATGGCGTCAGGTCGCTTGCGGCCGTCTTCGGTATTGAAGCTGACTTCACGCTGGTAATCGATGCCTTGACGCAGACCTGAGCGGTCAAGAATGTTTTCCAGCACCAGTTCGCCCCAATTGCCTTGCAGCTTCTTCTGGCCTCGGAGTGCCGTCGATAGCTGATGGGCTTCGGTCGTGATTTTCTGGTTCAGGTCCATCAACTGCTGCAGCTCTTTGCGCAGCGCCCCTTGTTGTTCAGTTTCACGGCTGTGGATGCGCTGGACTTCTTCCTTGAAGTTGTTGATGGATTGCTGAAACGGCGTCATGACCGCGTTCAGCGACAGTTTGCTGCTTTCTTGCAGGGTCTTGGTCTTGGCTTCGAGGATTTCGTTGGAAAGCACTTTGAACTGCTCGGTGAGGCTTGCCTTTTGTTGTTCGAAGTTGGCGACTTCGCGTGCGTGGCTTTGTTCGCGTTCGGTGAGTGTGGTGGTGAGCTGGGTTTGGGCGTTTTCCAGCCGGCGCAGTTCCGCGCGCAGCTGGTCTGAGGTTTCACGTGCGGCCTTCAGGTCGGTCTCGGTGCGTTGTTGTGACTGGTGCGCAGCTTCGAGCTGCGTCTGCAGGCGGCTTTCGTTCACGTGGGCCTGTTGCAGCTGTGCTTGCAGCGGCCCATCCGACTTTTGCCGTTTGGCTTTGGCGACAAGGTAACCCAGCGCCAGCCCGACGACGATCAGCAGTACGTAGAGGAGAAGAGCTTCGGGTGCTCCCAGGCTGTTTGGCATGCTGAATCCTGAAATGATGTTGCTGGCATTCTGCCACGCTCACGAAGTCAGCACCAAACCGCGTAAACTCGCGGCATCTCCCGGTTCTTGAGTGTCTTCCCCATGAGTAATCTCATTCTGCTGCTTGGCGTGGGGGCGTGCGGTCGTTGAACGATCGTGACTGGATGCCTGAGGTCGTCCGGCTATCCGCCCGAATACCTGGCGCATCTGCACGCGCTGTACGGCAATGGCAATATGGTGGAACTCAGGCGGCTGGGTCACTATACGCGGCGCGCCTTGGCCGCCAGCGAATTGCACGATTATTCTCAGGTGATCCGCGAAGGCGTTCCAGGTGTCGAGCATGGGTCAGTCGATATAATCGAGCCCTGATAAGGGGGTTGGCAGTGCAAAATCTATCGTGGCGGCAGCGGTTGATGACGGAGCCTGACCCGCCCGCCTGGGTGCTCGATCGCCCTGATGCGCACTGGCTGGCCGTCTATACGGTCTGTATTGGCGCGTTCATGGGGCAGCTTGACGCCAGCATCGTCACCGTGGCGTTTCCCACCCTGCAGCAGCATTTTGGTGCGCCGATGGGCGAAGTCGAATGGGTGGCGCTGTCCTATCTGCTGGTGCTGGTGGCGGCCGTGGTCGCAGCGGGGCGTTTCTCGGACATGGTCGGGCGCAAGCTGCTTTATACCTACGGCTTCGCCCTTTTTACCTTGGCATCCGTGGCTTGCGGGTTTGCGCCCAATTTGCCGTCCCTCATTGTGTTTCGGGCGATCCAGGGGCTGGGCGCCGTGATGCTGCAAGCCAATAGTGTCGCGCTCATTGCCACCTCGATTCCACGCGCCACGCTGGGCCGAGCTATCGGTATTCAGGGCGCGTTTCAGGCGCTGGGCCTGGCCTTGGGGCCTAGCGTGGGCGGGCTGCTGATTGCCTTGGGCGGCTGGCGGCTGATTTTCTTCGTGAACCTGCCCGCGGGAATCCTGGGCTGTGTGGCCGGTTGGTATTTATTGCCGCGCAGCCGTTATCTGGCCAAGCGGGCGCCGTTCGACTGGTGGGGGCTGGCGCTGTTTGCGCCCGCTTCAGTGGCGTTGTTTGGTGCGCTCTCGCGGGCTCGTGAAACCGGTTTCGATTCAACGCCTGTCGTGGGGATGTTCGCCCTGGCCATTCTGTTCCTGATCGCCTTCTTGCTGCGGGAGACTCGGGCGCACGCACCCATGGTGGACTTGAGGCTGTTCCGAAATGCCGCTTTTTCGGCTGGGATTGCCAGTGGCCTGCTGTCGTATGCCGTGCTGTTTGGCATCTTGTTCGTGGTGCCGTTCCTGACCGAACGTGGCTTTGGGTTGTCGACCGGGACCTCCGGGCTGGTGCTGACGGTGTTGCCTGCAGCGCTGGGAATCACGGCACCGTATGCAGGGCGCCTGGCCGACCGCGTGGGTGCCCGGCCGCTGACTGTGGCGGGCATGACACTGAGCGGCCTGGGGTTGCTGATGGCGGCCTTTTGGCATGGTGGGCCTGCCGCACTGGCCGTCGAACTGGTCATCATGGGAATCGGGCTGGGGTTGTTCACCCCACCCAACAATGCAGCCATCATGGCGAGTGCACCGCAGACGCAATCCGGGTCCGCAGGCGGCTTGCTGAACATGACACGCAGCATTGGCACTGCCTTGGGGGTGGCGCTGGCTGCGCTGGTCTTTGGTTTTGCGTCGGGGTCGGATCACCCCGCTCATGCCCTGACGATGCAAGGCTTTGCAGCCACTGCCGTGTTGCTGGCCGTATTGGCTTTGCTGGCGGCTGGCCTTGCCGCCTTGCGGGGCGGTAAGGCCAGCGCCTGAGATTCAGGCAACTGCCAGGGCTTGATCCACGTCTTCGATCAGGTCATCGATGTGTTCGATGCCCACGCACAGGCGCACCAGGTCTGCGCTCACGCCCGCTGTCTTCAGTTCCTCATCGGTCAGCTGCCGGTGAGTTGTGGTGGCCGGGTGGCAAGCAAGTGTCTTGGCGTCGCCAATGTTCACCAGTCGCTTGATGAGCTGCAGTTGATCCATGAAGCGGGCGCAGGCTTCGCGGCCGCCTTTGACGCCGAAGCTGAAAAGCGAAGAGGGGATGCCGCCGTCAATGTATTTTTGAGCCAGCGCGTAATCGCGGTCGCCTTCCAGGCCCCCGAAATTGACCCACGCTACCTTGGAGTGCTGCTTGAGGTGGCGGGCCAACGCCAGGGCATTCTGGCAATGGCGCTCCATGCGCAATCCCAACGTTTCGATCCCCTGTAGAATCAGGAACGAGTTAAATGGAGATATTGCACCTCCGGTGTTGCGCAAGGCAACCGTGCGGGCCCGCCCTGCAAACGGCACGGCGGCGAAATCGTCTGCATAGACCACCCCGTGATACGCCGGCTCGGGCTGGTTGAACTGCGCAAAGCGCGGGTTGCCCTTCCAGGGGAAGCGTCCTGCATCGATCAGGATGCCGCCGATGCTGGTGCCGTGGCCACCCAGATATTTGGTGAGCGCATGGATGACGATATCTGCGCCGTGTTCGATGGGGCGGCAGAGCGCAGGCGACGGGACGGTGTTGTCTACCGCCAGCGGCACGCCTTGGGCATGGGCAATCTTTGCCAAGGCGGCAATGTCGACGACGTTGCCGGCTGGATTCCCCACGGATTCGCAGTACAGCAGGCGCGTCCGGTCATCAATGGCACGGGCGAAAGCCTGCGGGTCGCGGCCGTCGACCAGGCGTGCTTCGATCCCGAGATCCTTCAGGGTGTGGCGCAGGAACGTGTAAGTGCCACCATAGACTTGGCTGGTTGCTACGATGTTGTCGCCTGCTTTGGCCACGGTGAGTATGCAGGCTGTGATAGCTGCCATGCCAGAGGCAAAGGCCAAGCCTGCAGCACCGCCTTCCAGTTGTGCGACCCGGTTTTCCAGCACGTCGGTGGTCGGGTTCTGGATTCGCGTATAAATGTTGCCTGGAACCTTCAGATCGAATAGATCGGCACCGTGTTGCGTATCGTCGAAGTAGTAGCTGGTGGTCTGGTAAATAGGGACCGCGACCGAATGGGTCTGGGGGTCGCCTGCAAAACCGCCGTGGATGGCGATGGTGTCGCGTTTCATGCTGTCTCCTGGCTCGGTGGATCGGACGGCTCTCCGAGTCCGCTTGCCTGTGCATGAGTGCCAGGCGTTCCGTTCAGAGAGTTTCCAGGCATTTTGTCATAGCTTTTATGACCTGGGGATATATATCTGATAACCGATTGCCCGGAGGGAGCGCACGCCGCCTTTCGGGGCGGCGTGCTTGAAGAAAATCAGGCGAAGTGCGGACGCTGCGTCGACTTTGCCGTGTTGCGCCGCGCTTCACGCTTGAAGGTGGACTTTGCCCCTACCTTGGCAGGGTGTGCCGAAAAGGACGGGCGCTCGGAGGTCCCTTGGGCCTTGCGTTCTGAGCGGCCGTTGCTGCCGGCAGGACGACCCGCACGATCGCTCGTGGAGGCGTCTTTATGCCAAGGCTTGCCCGCTCCCGCCGATTTGTTCGCCGCATAGTCACCCTTCTTGGACCATGGCTTGCCTTCCGGCTTGCTGCCGTTTCGGGTGCTCGGGCGCGCACTCTTTTTGGGGCGGTCCTTGTAGGTCGGGCGTGCAGCGCGTGTGGGCTCCATGCCAGGGATGGTCTCGGTCGGGATGGATTGTCCGATGAAGTGCTCGATGCGGCGCACCTTGTGGCGCTCGGAGGACACTGCCAGTGTGATGGCCTCGCCGTCGCGCCCGGCCCGGCCGGTCCGCCCGATGCGGTGCACGTAGTCTTCTGCTTGCATGGGCAAGTCGTAGTTGAAGACGTGGCTGATCGTTTGCACGTCGATGCCGCGCGCTGCAACGTCAGTGGCGACCAGTACGCGTACCCGTCCTTTTTGCAGCAGGCCCAGGGTCCGTGTGCGTTGGCGCTGGTTCATGTCGCCATGCAGAGCTGCAGCGGCAAATCCGTCTTCGGCCAGGTGACTGGCCAGTTCGTCTGCACCGCGCTTGGTAGAGCTGAACACAATGGCCTGGTTCAGGCTTGCGTCGCGCAGCAGGTGATCCAGCAGTCGCAGCTTGTGGGCCTTGTCGTCGGCGTACAGCAGGTGCTGAGTGATGTTCGTGTGTCCATGTTGCGAGCGCTGGATTTCAATGCGCTGCGGATTGTTCATCATGCCGGCGGCCAGCTTGGCCACTGTGCCGTCCAGCGTGGCCGAGAACAGCAGTGTCTGGTGTTCCGAGCCTACGTGCGCCACGATGGCTTCGATGTCTTCGATGAAGCCCATGTCCAGCATGCGGTCGGCTTCGTCCAGGATCAGGGTGTGTACGGTAGAAAGATTGACGCGCTTGGCTTGCATGTGATCGATCAGGCGGCCGGGAGTGGCCACCAGGACGTCCACCCGGCGGCTCAGTGCCTTGATCTGGGCACCGTAGGGCATGCCGCCCACCACGGTCGCGATGCGCAGGCCGTCGAGATGGCGTCCATAGGCGGCCGCTGCGTCGGCGATCTGCAGTGCAAGCTCGCGCGTGGGGGTCAGGACCAGTACCTGCACGCCACGCCCACCTTGGGAAGGCTGGTGCGACAGGCGTTCGAGGGCCGGCAGCATGAATGCGGCCGTTTTGCCGCTTCCCGTCTGCGAAGAGACCATCAGGTCGCGCCCAGCCAGCGCTTGTGGAATGGCCGCCGCCTGCACCGAAGTCGGGGTGTCGAAGCCTGCTTCACGCAGGGCGGAGAGCAGGGCGGAGCCCAGGCCTAGGGTTTCGAAAGACATATGAATCCTCTTGCCGCGTTGAACGCGACATTCGTGCGCGAGGACTGGAGACGGCCCCGAGCAGGTTGATGGAGCATCGTGCCGACCGGATCAACTTGCTCAGCGCACCCCGTGTATCGGTGTGCGCATGACATAAACGTCAGAAGGTCAGGAAGCGATGATGGGTGACATGAAATCCGGCAAAGACGGAGCGTACGAGCCGGAAACTGCAGAGTGCGATTCAAAGCACTCGAATGCCACCGCGAAGGTTTTGCAGCTGCGCAAGTATATACCAGGGAAAACCCTTGGCCATGAAAAACTATGTAACCAAATTCTTGGCGGGTGGCTGCGCGCAGTTCAAGAGGCCCACCAAGGCCTGCTCAGGCAGGCCCCGGTGCTCTGCCGGCCTCAGGTGTGCTTGGCCGCCTCTTTCTTCTGGCGTTTGAGTTCTTTCTTTTCTTTGGGCGTCCGAGTGGGTTCTTTCTTCTCGGACTTCTTGCTGTCCATTCCTTTGCTCATGGTGCCCCCGCGCGAGTGTTCACGTTAGTTTTGATTCAAGGTGTAGCCGGGCTGCTGCGCAAGCCTGTACCCGGCACGCCGGCTGACGAGGCCAGTGTATCTCAATGGGGGCTTTCCTTTTCTGTCGTGTTCCCGTCGAGCTTGTCGCCCGCCAGGCGGCGCACGATGACGTAGAAAACCGGGATCAGCAGCAGCCCGAAGATCGTTGCGAACAACATGCCCCCGATGACACCCGTGCCGATGGCGTGGCGGGCGTTGGCACCGGCACCGGTCGAGATGAAGAGCGGGAACACGCCCAGAATGAATGCGAAGGACGTCATCAGGATCGGCCGGAAGCGCAGGCGGGCCGCCGTCAAGACGGCTTCGCGCAAGGTCTTGCCTTCGGCCTGCGCGGCGACGGCGTACTCGATGATCAGAATCGCGTTCTTGGCGGCCAGCCCGATCACGGTCACCAGGCCGATCTTGAAGAACACGTCATTGGCCAAGTCACGGCCCATGGTGAAGAGCACCGTGCCCAGCAGCGCCAGTGGCACGATGAGCAGCACGGCAATCGGCACCGACCAGCTTTCGTACAGGGCCGCCAGCGCGAGGAACACCACCAGAATGGACAGTGCCATCAACATGGGTGCGCCGCTGCTGGATGCGACTTCCTGGAACGACTCGCCCGCCCAGTCGTAGCCAAAGCCTCGAGGCAGGTCCTGCGCTACCACGCTTTGCATGGCGTCCATCGCCTGGCCGGAAGCGTAACCTGGTGCGGCGTCGCCCACGACTTCAATGGCCGGATTGCCGTTGAACCGGGTCAGGGAGGGAGACACCAGATCCCAGTGGCTCTGGATGACACTGGAAATCGGCACCATGGCCGGTGTGCCGTCCGGGTTCTTCTGTGTACTGCTGGGGGTATAGATGTCGTTGAAGGCAGAGCGGTCCATCCGGAAGGGCGCGGCCGCTTGAACCATGACAAATTTGACACGCCCCTCCGCGAACATCTGGCCGACCTGCGTAGGCGCGAGCATCAGGCTCGCAGCGTTGGCCACGTCAGTGGCCGACAGGCCCATCGAAGCCGCCTGCAGACGATCGATCTTGAAATCGAGCTCGGGAGCCGGCGGCAGCTGGTTGGCGCGGACATTGACCAGGATCTTGCTGTCCCTGGATTTGGCCTGCACGGTCTGCAACGCCTGATCCAGGGCCGTACGCCCCAGGCCGGCCGTGTCTTCCAGGTACATGTCGAAGCCGCCAAACTGCCCCAGGCCATGCACCGTAGGCAAGTTGACGACCACGATGGATGCGTCGCGGATGCTCTTGTGCAATTGTGCGTTGAGCTTGGGGATGATCTGTTCCGCCGAAAGCGCGCGCTTGCTCCAGTCGGTCAACTGGATGAACGCCATGCCGTTGTTTTCACCTGAGCCCACCGGGCTGAAGCCGATGATCTGCATGACGTGCTCGATTTCAGGGTCTTTGCGCAAGGTGTCCCAGACTTCGCTCATGACTGCCTCGCTACGCTGCTTGGTCGCCCCTGGCGGCAGCTGCACCATGGCGAGCAGGTAGCCCTGGTCTTCCTGCGGCAGGAAACTGCCCGGCAGCTTCATGTAGAAGAACCCGGCCATCACAACCACCACTGCAAACACCATCATCCAGCGGGGCGCGTGGTGCACCGCGTGTGCCACGTGGCCGACGTAGGTGTGGTGCGTCCAGTTGAAGAGGTCGTTGAACTTGCGAAAAACAATGTTCTTCTTGCGTTCGTGTTCAGGCTTCAGATAGCGGCCACAGAGCGCAGGGGTAAACGTCAGCGCCAGAAACGCCGAGAAGAACATGGACACTGCAATCGTCAGTGCAAATTGCCGGTAGATGATGCCGGTGGACCCTGACTGCAGCGCCGAGGGCACGAATACCGCCAGCAGGACGGCGGTGATGGCGACCACCGCACCCGAGATTTCTTTCATGCCCTTGCGCGCAGCCTCTTTGGGCGAGAGGCCTTGCTCGGTCATGATGCGCTCGATGTTCTCGATCACGACAATGGCATCGTCCACGACGATTCCGATCGCCATCACCATGCCGAACAGACTGAGCTGATTCACGGTGAATCCAAGCGCGTCCATGCCGATGAACGCCCCGAGCAACGCCACCGGTATCACGATGGCGGGAATAATCGTTGCACGAAAGTTCTGGAGGAACACCAGCATTACCAGGAACACCAGCACCAGAGCTTCGACCAGGGTAATCAGCACATCCTGGATCGAGATAGTAATGAAGGTCGTGGTATCGTACGGAACGGACCAGGTCACGCCCTCAGGGAAGCCGACCTGCAGCTTCGTCATCTCGGCACGCACTGCCTCGGCGACGGCAAGCCCATTGGCGC
>NZ_DASVGN010000010.1:0-48839 GCF_036379515.1 Castellaniella sp. | reverse complement strand
CGCCGCGCCGCACTTCGAGATTCAAGGCAGCGTGAATCGGCTGTCCGCCGAGCCGCTTGTACAGGTTCTCGACCTCGATGACGGCAGCGCCGGCGGCAGGCGTCGGGCTCATTACAGCAGCCCCACATGGGTGAGCAGTGCGCCCGAGCTCGCATCGAACACGAGGATCAGGGTCAGGCTCGTCACCACCGACAGCGTCGTGTTGCGGGAAAGGCCGTCGGTATCGGGCGATGCCGTCATGCCGAAATAGCACCCGACCACCGCGATGGTGAGGCCGAACAACGCGCCCTTGGCGAGGCCGATCCAGAAATTGACGATCTGTACCTGCGCCGGCAGTTCAGCAAGGAACAGGCGCCAGCCGACGCCGAGATCTGCCTGCGCTGTCACCGCGCCGCCGAGGAGCGCCGTGAAGTCGGTCCATACCACCAGCAGCGGTACGCTGATGAGCGCGCCGACCACGCGCGGCAGCGCGAGGCGCAGGCTCGGCTTCGGGCCGAACGCGCGCAGCGCGTCGTATTCGCCGGTGAGGTGCATCGCGGCGATGCCCGAGGTCATCGCCGACCCCGAACGCCCCGCAAGGATCAGGCCGCACACGACCGGTCCGAGTTCACGCAGCACCGCGAGACCCATCGTACCGACGATCATCATCGCGGCGCCGAACTGCGACAGCGCCATGCCAAGCTGGATCGTCATCACGACGCCGATCAGGAAACCGACGCAACCCAGCAGCAACATCGACATCGCACCCACATGGTGGATCGTCGCGGTGATTTCCTTCCACGGGATCACGCGCGGATGGCGCACGCAGTAACCGACATCCAGCAGCAACTGTCCGATCAACAGCAGCACGCCGCCGACACCGCGCACGAAACGCAGCACGTGGCTGCCGGCGCGCACCCAGCGGTCAGCCAACCGCAACGGCGGCAGCGGTTCGGGGATCTGCAGCGTCGCCAGCCAGCGGAACCAGTGCATGTGGTCGGCGCGGCACGCAAGGCGTTCGGGTAACCGGCGGCCCCAGACTTCCCACAACAGGCGGGCGCCCGCACTGTCGAGCGCCACGACGCCATCGAGATTCCAGCGCAACTGCGTTGACGCGATGCCGGCCAATTCGCGCATGAGGCGCCAGCGCCGTTCGGGCTCCAGCAACAACGTCCACGCGCCCGTCAGCCGCACCTCGCCATCGGCTCCGTATTCCCAGTTGGCAGCGGCAGAAACGGTCGACATCAGCCCGCGGCAGCACCGCAACGCGCGCGCCCGCGCAATGGGTCAAAGCTATACCCAGCGCGGTAGAGGAAGCGTTACGGTCGCGCTCGTCGCGGAAAAAAGCCCCGCGATTGCTCGCGGGGCTTTGCGTGAAACACGCGGCGCAGGTCGGAATCGAACCCTCATCCGGCGCTGCGCGGCACCTTCTCCCGCAGGGAGAAGGATGTCACTGGGCTCAGAAACCGCCCATGCCGCCCATACCACCCATGCCGCCCATGTCACCGCCGGGCGCAGCGTGGTTGTGCTCTTCCTTCTTGGGCGCTTCGCCGATCATGGCTTCCGTCGTGATCATCAAGCCCGCGATCGAAGCCGCGTTCTGCAGCGCCGAACGCGTGACCTTGGTCGGATCGAGGATGCCCATTTCGATCATGTCGCCATACTCACCAGTTGCGGCGTTGTAGCCAAAGTTGCCCTTGCCTTCGGCAACCTTGTTCAACACGACGGACGGCTCTTCACCAGCGTTCGAAACGATCTCGCGCAGCGGGGCTTCCATGGCGCGACGGGCCAGCACGATGCCGTGTTCCTGGTCCTCGTTGTCGCTCTTGATGTTCTTGATGGAGTGCACCGCACGCACCAGCGCCACGCCGCCGCCGGGCACCACGCCTTCTTCCACCGCCGCACGCGTGGCGTGCAGGGCGTCTTCAACGCGGGCCTTCTTTTCCTTCATCTCGACTTCGGTCGCGGCGCCAACCTTGACCACCGCCACACCGCCGGACAGCTTGGCGACGCGTTCCTGCAGCTTCTCGCGGTCGTAGTCGGAGGTGGTTTCCTCGATCTGGGCCTTGATCTGGTTGATGCGGCCCTGGATGGTCTTGTTGTCACCGGCACCGTCGATGAGGGTGGTGTTTTCCTTGGTGATGATGACCTTCTTGGCGCGGCCCAGATCCTTGACGGTAGCCTTCTCAAGCTGCAGGCCGACTTCCTCGGAAATCACGGTGCCCTTGGTCAGGATGGCCATGTCCTCCAGCATCGCTTTGCGGCGGTCACCGAAGCCCGGCGCCTTCACCGCACACACCTTGACGATGCCGCGGATGGTGTTGACCACCAGGGTGGCCAGCGCTTCGCCTTCGACCTCTTCCGCCACGATCAGCAGCGGCTTGCCCGACTTGGCGACGCCTTCCAGCACGGGGAGAAGATCACGCACGTTGGAGATCTTCTTGTCGTGCAAGAGAATGTACGGGTCTTCCAACTCGCACTGCATCGACTGCTGGTTGTTGATGAAGTACGGCGACAGGTAGCCGCGGTCGAACTGCATGCCTTCGACGACGTCGAGCTCGTTTTCCAGGCCCGAACCGTCTTCGACGGTGATGACGCCTTCCTTGCCGACCTTGTCCATCGCGTTGGCGATGATTTCACCCACAGACACGTCGCTGTTGGCGGAAATGGAACCGACTTGAGCGATGGCCTTGCTGGTGGTGCAAGGCTTGGAGAGCTTGTGCAACTCGTCCACAGCAACAGCCACGGCCTTGTCGATACCGCGTTTGAGGTCCATGGGGCTGATGCCGGCGGCCACGTACTTCAGGCCTTCTTCGACGATTGCTTGGGCCAGCACGGTGGCTGTCGTGGTGCCGTCACCGGCGTTGTCAGAGGTCTTGGACGCGACTTCCTTCACGAGTTGCGCGCCGATGTTTTCGAACTTGTCTTTCAGTTCGATTTCTTTGGCGACGGACACACCGTCTTTGGTCACCGTGGGGGCGCCGAACGAACGGTCCAGCACCACGTTACGGCCCTTGGGGCCCATGGTGGTCTTGACGGCGTTGGCCAGGATGTTGACGCCGCGCACGATGCGGGAGCGTGCGTCATCACCAAAATAGACTTGCTTTGCAGCCATGTTGAAATTCCTTAGGGTGTTGAACGGAGCAGTGGATTACTGGACCACGGCGAAGATTTCTTCTTCGCGGATGACCAGGACTTCGTCGCCGTCGACCTTGACCGCCTGGCCGGCATACTTGCCGAACAGGACCTTGTCGCCGACCTTCAGATCCATCGGGATCAGCTTGCCGTCTTCCGTTTTCTTGCCTGGGCCAACGGCCAGGACCTCGCCTTGATCGGGCTTCTCGGCCGCGCTGTCGGGAATCACGATACCCGAGGCGGTGGTGCGCTCGTTGTCCAGACGCTTGATGATCACGCGATCATGCAAAGGACGCAGTGCCATGGAGGAACTCCTGTACTAAGAGGGATTGGATAAAGTGTGGGGAGAGGCGTTGTTAGCACTCACCACCATCGAGTGCTAATTATAAGGATGATCTGAGGGATTTCAAGGGGGTGGGTGAAAGCGCTTCTCACCTGTCGATTTCCTCTGAGTTTGAAACTTTGTTCACTGATGTCGAACGCCACTGAGTTTTGAACTTCCACCGCTGAGTTTTGAACTCTCAAAAACGCGTAAACCAAGTGTCGGCGAGGGTTTCAGACAAAAAATGACGTTGAGGTGAGATCCGAAACCAGGGTGTTTTCGTGCCTCGCCCTGCCTGAAGCACATGTGAGTGCCAGCCTGTACGTACTGCTGGTTTCTAGGTGTGCAGATTCAACCGGTGGATGCAACGGTCTGGCTAAACCGTTGCGCGGGTGTTTTGTAGTTTAAGGTTTTTCTCGGACGCTCATTCAAGCGCCTCGCGATGGCGTCGAGCTTGGTCCGCGAGTAATCCGATAGATCAATTCCCTTTGGCAGATACTGCCGTAGAAGACCGTTGGTGTTCTCATTCGTCCCCCGTTACCAGGGATTCTGCGGATCGCAGAAATACACCTTGATATCCGTAGCCAGAGTGAATCGTTTGCGGTCGGCCAGCACCTTACCTCGATCCCAGGTGAGCGACTTATAGAGCTCCCGTGGCAGCTGTCTGGCCTGCTTGATCAAGCTTCGGTAGTTTGTCACTGCGCCAGACGCCTCTGACAAGGAAGTTGTGGCCGCTACGGCGAGCCTCACCCCCGCAAGGCATCCTCGATGCGTCGTCTGGCACTCTGCGAGAGCCTGCGAATGCCGAGTGTCCGGGCGACGCCCAGCGCGATGTCGCCCTCTACGACATGGTACGCAGCGGCGAGCAATTCCTCACGGGGGATCTCTTCCGCGGAACGCGCTGCCTCTTCTGATTCTGGCGTCCGATACGACGCCCAGTGCTCTATATCATCCTCCGACAGCCAGACGAACCGGGCGTTTTCTGCGACGATATCGGTCTGGAAAAAATACGCATGGCGCGCCAGATCCAGGACACGTTCACGAATACGGCTACCAGCGCGTTTGAAGCCGTGCAGGCGTGCAACACGCTTCACTAGCAACTCATCGAGGATAGGCGCCTCGCTTTCTAGGATGGCGGTAATCAGGTTGGAGAGGGTTGTATCGTATTCGGGAAGATAGAAACGGTCGGGATCAATCATGGTCTCGTAGGCGGAAAGGTCGGCCTGACGGTAAACCTGTTGGCCTTGGCGCAAGGCCAGTGCCTCGGAACTGTTCGCCACCAGGGGTTCACGATCCCTGGATTCGGTCTGTCGCTCCTCCTCATCAGCCTCCTCTATCGCGTGGGCTTGCCCCCAATCGACGTCTTCAAGGTCGGCTGCCGTGTCGACTGTCACTGCGGAGTTACTGGCATCAGCGGTCGCCTCAACCGATCTCTCGTCCGCCACCAATGCTTTCTCGTTGCATTTCGCATCCTCGGCTCTCGATTCCACCAGCAGGTTAGTGATCGCCTGATGCAAGCGTCCGATCTCCGTTTCCCGATCGACCCACCACGCTGTGGACCATACGCGCAGCAGGCGCCACCCGTAGTCACGCAGGATGTCAGCCCGGACTTTGTCCCGGTCGCGCGCGGTCGCGGCGCTATGGTATGTTGCGCCATCACACTCGATGCCCACGAGATAATCACCCGGCCGATCCGGGTGCACCACCGCCAGGTCGATACGGAAGCGAGAAACACCGATCTGTGTATGAATTTGCCAGCCTCTTTCCCGCATCGCCTCGGCGACATACTGCTCAAAAGGTGATTCGTAGCCACCCAATGACCCCTTGACGGCTGCCGCAATGGCAGCAGGTCCATGATCCGCAAATTCCACGAACTGGCGCAAATCGCTCACTGCTCGCGCCGAGGTACGACTGAGATCGATCATGGTTGGATCAAACGAGGTGAATACCATCATTTCTCGACGAGCGCGGGTCACGGCCACGTTCAGGCGCCGCTCTCCGCCAGTCTTGTTGAGCGGCCCGAAATTCATCAGCATGGTCACAGCGCCGGGTTCGCTGGGACCAAAGCCGATGGAGAGGACGACCAGATCACGTTCGTCGCCCTGCACAGTCTCCAGATTTTTGACGATCAACGGTTCTGGCTGGTTCTCGGAGAAGAAGGGCTCGATTTGGGGCGCCTCTCGCCGTGCCTGGTCCAGCAGATCGCTGATCAGCTGCTGCTGTTCGGCATTTAGGGTAATGACGCCGACACTCTGGCCGGACGCCACGAATGCCGGATCGGTCAGACGCCCGACCAACTCAGCCACGACGGCCTTGGCCTCAATCTGGTTGTAGCGTCCGGTACCGCGGGCGTAGACGCCCGCAACGCGGCGCCACGAAACAGCGCTTGGCCGTGTATCCGGTGCAGGAAAGGTGACAAGGCTGTCATCATAATAAGCGTGGTTGGAGAAGGCGATCAGACTCTCGTGTCGGCTTCTGTAGTGCCACGTGAGCCGATATTCCGGCAGGCCGGCCGCCAGGCATTCGTTGAGGATGCTCTCCATGTCTTCCTCAACATCGTCCTCGACGCCGACCCCGCGATTGAAAAAATTGGTGGGTGGCATCTGCTTTGGATCACCGGCGACGATCACTTGCTTGGCGCGTCCGATTGCTCCAATGGCATCCCATGGCGTTACTTGGGAGGCCTCATCGAAGATGACGACATCGAATGCCGTGTGGTCCGTCGGCAGGTACTGAGCGATCGATAATGGGCTCATTAACATGCACGGGGCGAGGACCATGAAATCGTCCCCCATTTCTTGCAGCAGTTGCCGCACAGGCTTGTGCCGTCGCTTCTTTTGCAGTTCATGACGCAGGATCTGGAATCCCGCGTGAAGCGTCCCTGCCTGTTTTGAGGGAATTTCGCCCATCAACTGTGCACGAATGTACGCCGAAGTCAGCGCTGAGAGTTCATCGATGGCTACCCGGTAGCTCTGAATTGCATTCTGCTGGACAGTGGGGACGAACGCCCGCAACAGGGGCTCCGCGTCCATTGCTGCTCGGGCAAACCAGTATGCATAGGCCGTCTTGAACGTATCTTTGACGTTGTCCTGTGGGACAGCGCCGCTTTCAATCGCGTCAACGAGTGGCGCCAGGCCCAGCTCGATGGCCTCACTACGTACCTTCTGCCAACTACACCAGTCATGCAGCACGGCAGTATGGTCGATGATCGCCTGTGCGCCGGCCTGAAGAGTTCCGTCTGTTACATTTGAATCAGTTGCGCGGCCGGTGACTTCGTCAAAATGATCCAGCGACGCTAGCAACTGTTCGTGGCATTGTTTCAGTTGATCGGCCGCTTGCATCACGGGGCTGCCCGCGGCCAGTAGTTCATTCGTATCGCACACTAGGCGGCGGGCCTCACTGCAGAGCCGTGCGAAGTGCTCCGGCGTCTCAGCCAGCGCCACAAGCGCAGATCGCAACCCTTCGGCAATACACGCAACCGCTTTGGCATGCGCCATGTCCGTATCGATGCCGGCCCAGCCTGGCACGCCGTCCAATACGGGCGTAAGCGCGTTAACCCCAGCCAGCAACGTTTGCAAGGTCTCGATCTGCTGGAGGTCCGCCTCGACAGCGGAAGGCTTTGTCCTCGTTGTAGAAGAGTCCAAGGCTTTTGCGATGCGCCTTTTCTCCATCAAGGCAAAGGGCCAGAGCTTGCCTGATGCCTCCTGCCAAGCCCTCCTGGCAGCGGCCACGTCGATGCGCGCGATTGAATCCGCCGCATAGAAGCGGGACAGGCGTGTCTTCGCGTCTTCGTAGTCGTGCAGAAGCACCGCCGCCTCATCGAGCGTAGACGCGACACGGCTCGCTGACGGCTCGAATGCAAACCGCAGATCGACGCCGTACGCTTGGGCCAGCATCTTGCCGACTAGACACAGGTTTCCGGCATTGTGCATCGAAGGCGCGATACCCAGGCTGGTGCAGCGGCTGAACGCCTCACAGGCCGCAGAGCAGGACGACAACGTATCCAGCAGATTGCGCGCAGCAGCGACCACGCCATCTTGCCAAGCGTTCGACCAATCCGAGTGTCGGAGCAGTTTGAATTGGGCCCCGACGCGTTCGACCGTTGCTCGGGTCAGATCAAGCCGCGTCGATACTTCACGCAACCGCTGTATTTGGTCCTGTGAATGTTGTATTCCGGCCGGCCAGGAGAGTTCCGGCGTCCAGGCGTGGCGGTTGCGTATGACCTCGGCCATGGCTTCGAACAGCGACCAGCCGTTCGGGTGCCTCCGGTGCAGCACAACTACCAGTGCATTCAATTCATCCCGCAGACTGCGTACCCGGCCGGCGGTAGCTTGCCAGGCTGAAGCGGATGCCTCGCGCTGCGCGCCCCATGTGCGATCGAGCTGCTGCAGCACCTCTACTTTCGATGCCTTGTTGGAATGGAGCTCCAGGCAGAATTCGCCAAGCCCCTTTTGCTCCAGGCGGCGCTTGACGACGTCGAGCGCTGCGCGCTTTTCGGCCACGAACAAAACGCGCCGACCCAGCGCCAGATTGTGTGCAATCATGTTCGCAATCGTCTGTGACTTCCCGGTTCCAGGCGGTCCGTCGAGGACGAAGCTCTTGCCGCTGGCTGAGGCGATCACGGCAGCCAATTGCGAAGAATCCACTGGAAGTGGCAGAAACAGATTGACTGGGTCGAGTCTTTGATCCAATTCCGATTCGCGCAAAAACTCGTCCTTTGCGTACGGCCCGGCTTCGCCGAATTTGTGCTGCAACAGATGCTGAACAATGCCGTGTTGCATGAGTTCAGCAGTGCGATCGCGCAAATCGCGCCACATGAGGTACTTGGCGAAGGAGAAAGTGCTGAGTGCGACGTCCGGGACGACTTCGAACCCCGGCATGTCGCGCACTGCACGCCTCATCGTCGTTAGGATTTCCGTGATGTCGATGCCACTGTCATCGGAGGGCAACTCGCTCTGCAGCTCGGGTACCTCCAGATTGAAGTCGTGACGCAGTAGCTCCAGCAAGGTCTGGTTGAATTGCGGTTCGTCGTCTAACATCGTCAACCTGACCGGATGGCGAACGCTTGACCGATCAAGCCTGACAGGCAGCAAGATCAGCGGCGCGTCGTAAGGTTTGGGATCTTTTTCGCTTTTTTTCCAGCGCAGGAACCCTATGGCCAGGAATAGAGTGTTCGACCCCCCTTCTTCCAGATCGGCACGGGATTTTCTGTACAAGTCGATGATATAGCTGTCCAGCTTCGCCTGATCCATCACCGACAGCAGTTCCATACGCTCCAGCGCCTGGCGCGCATACTCCTCATCGAGAGACTGGCCGTGCCGCGCTGCATAGATCTCGTTATCCCGACCACCGATATCCCTGCGCGGCATCGCCGCAATGCGCAGGGTTTTGTGTGCTGCGAGCAAATCCTCGACTCGTCCCGGTTGCGGACATACCAGCCAGATGGCCTTGGCCGTGCGTGGCAGGTGCAGCAGGCGATTCCGCGTCGTCAGGTCTAAAAGCTTGCGTTGCCAAGCATCTAGTTTGTCGGCCGGCGTTGCCGGCTGTTCCTGTTCTTTAGCCTCGACATCGAAGCTGGGCAACGGCGGAGCTGCCTCGAGCGCAACATAGAGCTGCGCCTCGCTCTCACTCCCTGATGATTCCGCTGCTCCTGCCGACACACTCAACGGGCGCAGCTTCTGCATGCGTGCACGGCGCACATCCACGGCTGCCACGAACTTCCTGTCATCAGCCAGCCTGCGCGTCGCATCTCTGACGGCCTGGCTGAAGGCTGGTGACTGTGCCTGAGTCGCGAAGGTCGTTTCGAAGACCACTAGCTCATTCAAATCCACCCGTTTACGTACCGTCGAACTGTCGTCAACCAGTACCTGTGCAAACTGCTGCGGCTGCAGCCAGGCACCGCAGAATGCGTGCCCCTCGACGAGCACGAGGATAGGGTTCAATCCAGCTTGCTCGATAGCCGCAGCGAACAGTAGCGCTGTATCCAGGCAAGTGGCGACGCCACCTGCCAGGATCTGCGAGGGTGTGCGGATTTTCTGTCCTCGTTCCTCGAAGCTCGCTGGCGGTATGGCATAGCTCAGCCGCAGACCACATATTGCCGAATAGATGGCCGATGCCAGCTCCCAGGCGCGGCCCCTGGACTTTGCCTCGTAGCCGTCAATGCCATCAGGGCGACCCGCCCGCCGCAGGGCGTCCGAAGCCAGCTTGAGAACCTTGTCCACTGCAGGATCGTTGGGCGTGCAGAACGCCGGCAAAAGCTCCGCCATACTGCCGGCCCCGCCCCACTCATTGGGTGCCAGCAACTCGACCGGGCAATGCTGCTCCGCGAGGATAACGGTGGCTGATCGCAGACGCACATTGATCCCGGCTCTGACGTTTTCCGTGAGATCGGCGAGATATCCTTCGGCAAGCTTGATGTCGCGGTCGGGGAGATCGAGCACTGCGCCCGTCTCCAGCCGGTCCACAGGCCAGGTCTTCATCGCAGCAAACGGTAGCGTTGCCTCCAGCTCCAGAGTCAGATCTGCAAAATCTTCGTCTCCGTCGTTCGTAATTGTTAATGAACGGATCAGTGGTACGGCGTTCTGATGCGAGACGAGTCCAAGCTTCTCGGCAAAGGCGCCTTCAATCGACACTCCCACGGGCTCCCCCATCGACGTTTCTTGTTAACCAAATGTTTATATAAGAAAGCAACGACAATTGTGACGTATTGTACGTCCGAGGGCTGTTGCGCTAGGCATGAGCACGTGGCAGACCAGCATCTTATATATGTAAATCCCTGGTGGGCAGCAGATCGTCCGCAGCTGAAAATTTGCCCTTGGCAGCCTCTGAGAGCTTGGAACTGACACGCCACCGGAGCTAACACGCCATGCAAGATTTCACTCTGATAGTCAACGGTCATGAGCAGAAAATCAAAGCGGAAGCAGATTCTCCACTGCTCTATGTGTTGCGCAACGATCTCAACCTCAAGGGTCCACGTTTTGGTTGTGGCCTAGGGCAATGCGGGGCCTGTACCGTCATCATGGACGGTAACGCGGTCCGCTCCTGTATCACGCCAGTGTCCGTGGCCGTTGGCAAGACAGTGACCACCCTCGAAGGTCTCGGTTCCAGCCAGCACCCAGATAAAATCCAGCAAGCGTTTATCGACGCACAGGCCGCGCAGTGTGGATACTGCATCAACGGCATGATCATGACGGCCAAGGCGTTCCTGGATAAACATCCGAACCCGACGGCTGACGACGTGCGCCAAGCCCTGGCCTATAACCTATGCCGTTGCGGCACCCATGTGCGCATCGTCGATGCCGTCATGCGCGCGGCCAAGGAGGCATGATATGGGCAACCCTCTCAACGTCACGCTTACTCGCCGGCAGCTTCTCAAGACCGGCAGCTGGCTAGCGGTAGGTTTCGCTTTTGCTGGTCCCATTGCGCAAGCGCTGGCCGCCACCCAAGGCGTAGCGAAACCGAAAAATTTCAAGATGGTCGACGCCTGGCTTGCGATTGATCGCAGCGGGAATGTCACCGCCTACACTGGCAAGGTCGACTTGGGCACCGGTATCGAGACTGCTCTGGCACAGATCGTCGCGGATGAGCTCGATGTACCGTTCAATTCCGTCACTATTGTCCAGGGCGATACGCAGCTCACTCCCGACCAGGGGCCAACATGGGGCAGCCTCAGCATACAGGCTGGTGGCGCACAAATGCGTAAAGCAGCCGCGTGTGCACGCCGCGCCATCCTGAGTCTTGCCGCCAAAAAGATCGGCGTGGCGGAACACGCACTCAAAATTGAAAATGGCGTGATTGTGGGGGGTGGAAAACGCCTCAAGTTCCAAGATCTCGCCCAGGACAACATGCTGGATGTCGCCTTTGACGACACGGTGCAGGTCAAGCGGCCGGACGCTTATCAGATTGTCGGCAAGTCGGTTGCACGCGTTGACATTCCAGGCAAGGTCACTGGCGAGTTCACTTATATGCAGGACTTCAAGCTGCCCGGGATGTTGCATGCGCGCGTCATCCGTCCGGCGGCAATAGCAGCCAAGCTTGAGTCGATGGATGACAGTGCCGCACGCAAGATGCCTGGTTTCATCACGACCGTGGTCAGGGGCAATTTCGTTGGCGTCGTGGCAGAAACCGAATGGGGCGCGATCAAGGCTTCTCAAGCAGTCAAATGCAAATGGTCTGATTGGGCTGGTCTGCCTGCGATGTCGCAGGTCTACGAAGACGTGAAAAAGACAGCTATCAAACAAACCGTCACTGCGAAGAATGTGGGTGATGCTCCCGGCATCATTAAGTCTGCGGCAAAATCGCTGAAAGCCACTTACGAATATCCCATACAGACGCATGGCTCGATCGGCCCTTCCTGCTCAGTTGCAAACGTCAGTAAAGATTTTGCGCAGATATGGTCGGCCTCACAAAGCACGCACTGGTTGCAGCGCCAGATCGCCAAGATGCTCGGCTTCAAAAACGAGCAAGTGCACATTGTCTATCTCGAAGGTGCGGGCTGTTATGGGCGGAATGGCCATGAGGACGCCACGGCTGATGCCGTTCTACTGTCGCAGGCACTGGGCAAACCGGTACGAGTGCAATGGATGCGCGCTGACGAACATGGATGGGACCCAAAGGCCCCGCCCTATGTCGCCGATCTGGAAGGAACGCTGGACGATACGGGTCATGTCCGTGCCTGGAATTTCGTCACTTGGCTCCCTGCCCGTATTGGCGGGATGGCCGATGTGCCGTTGCTGGCAGACAGTCTGGAGCATGGGGATGCGGGATACCAGACTGCCGACACCATGAACGCAGGTTCGATGGAGAACGATGCCGAGCCTCCCTATGACTTCCCGAATGTGCTCGCCACGATTCACCGGTTGGAAACCACCCCTTTTCGACCCGCTTGGTTGCGTGGTCCCGGTCGCCTTCAGAATACCTACGCTAATGAGTGTTTCATGAACGAGCTTGCAGTGGCGGCGGGTGTAGACCCGGTTGCCTTCCGGCTCAACCATCTGAAGGATGATCGCGGCGCGCAGTGCATTCAGGCCTGCGTCAAGCAGGCAAATTGGCTTAGTCGAGTGTCGCCCCAAAAGGACACGGGCGGCGACATGCTCAAGGGGCGCGGGTTTGCTTACGTGTTCTACGACAATAGTCGAACGTATGTCGCAGCAATATGCGAACTCGAGATAAACCGTGCCACCAGCGAGGTGCGCGTCACGCGCTTCGTGGTGGCACATGATTGCGGCCTCATGATCAATCCCGATGGCGTCAAGGCGCAGGTCGAGGGCAACATCGTCCAGACGCTGTCACGTACCTTGCTTGAGGAGGTCAAGTGGGACAGTTCGCACGTGACCAGCCTCGACTGGGGCAGCTATCCCATCCTCACGTTTCCCGACGTGCCCAAGATCGAGATTGTGCTCATCAACCGACCCGACCAGCCCGCCTGGGGCGCGGGAGAGCCGACCTGTGCAGTGATCGCCCCCGCCGTTGCCAACGCAATCTTCGACGCCACTGGCAAGCACATCCGTACGGTGCCGTTCACCACTGAGCGTGTCAAGGCCGTACTCGCAGCATAAGAGATTTGATGTGATTCATAGCGCGAAGGTGACATGGAGAATCTTGACGTTGTGGTGTTGCGCGCTTTGCGCGATTGGCGCCTGAACGATAAGCGCGCCTTGTTTGTCACTGTGGTTCATACATGGGGGTCGTCTCCGCGCCCAGTCGGTTCCGTGATGGCCCTGTGCGAAGATGGCAGGATCGTGGGGTCTGTGTCGGGCGGTTGCATTGAAGATGACCTGATATACCGTAACGCAACCCCTGGTGGTAGCTTGCTGATCCCCGACCGCGCTCCGGAGTTCATCAGGTACGGGGTGACTGCCGATGAGGCCCACAGATTTGGCCTGCCTTGCGGGGGTTCATTAGAGCTTCTCATTGAATACAATCCGGATGGCTCCGCACTGGGGCAATTGGTTGATGCTCTGGAAGGCGGCAAGCTGATGTCGCGTACGGTGCGACTTAGGGACGGGCATATTCACCTTGCTGAAGCGCAAATACCGGCAGCCCTGACGCAAGACGCCGACACCATTGTCAATACGTTCGGGCCGGAATACCGCATGCTGATCATTGGTGCAGGACAGATGACCGAATGTCTGGCTACCATGGCTTTGTTCAGTGGGTTTTCAGTCATCGTGTGCGACCCCCGCGAGGGATATGCGCGGAACTGGGCTGTGCCCAATACGACGCTGCTGACCAGCATGCCCGACGATGCGGTGGTGGCGATCAAACCAGACCGGCGTACCTGCGTGATCGCCTTGACGCACGATCCGAAGCTCGATGATCTGGCTCTGCTGGAAGCTTTGAATACCGATTGCTTCTATGTCGGGGCGATCGGTTCTCGACGGAATAACGAAGCTCGCAGAACTCGCATGATCGAATATCTCGATCAGTCCGCCGAGACTGTTTCCCACTTACGCGGCCCGATAGGCCTATACATAGGGAGCAAGACGCCTCCGGAAATTGCCGTCAGCATTATGGCGGAAATCATTGCACTGAAAAATGGCGTGATCCTGGCAGAAACAGCCAGCGTGACTGGCGCCAAAGACAAGCTGAGTCATGCTGGCTGAGGCGACAAATTGCCCACACGTGAGTGCGCTCATCCTGGCAGCAGGAGAAGGGCGGCGCTTCGACCCGTCGGGAAGGCGATTCAAGTTGGTGGAACTGCTGCCGAATGGCCGCAGTGTCATATGCGCGACCTGCGAGTGCTACCTGGATAGTGTGGACGAGGTTGTGATCGTGACCGGTCCGAACCGGGAGGCTATCAGGCAGGCCATTTTCCCGTATGACTTGCCGTTATTGCAGGGTGTCGAGCAATCCGAAGGCATGTCGGGGTCGATCCGTTGTGGTGTAGGGGCGACCGCGCCAGCCACGGGGTGGCTGATTGCGTTGGGCGATATGCCCTTTGTGCAGACGTCAACGGTTCAGGCCGTTTGCCGTGCGCTGAAATCCGGTGCGATGATTGCAAGACCTTTTTATCAGGGGCGCCCGGGTCATCCTGTGGGCTTTAGTGTGGCCTTGAAAGACGAATTGCTGCTTGTGCGGGGGCAAGACGGCGCGCGAGCCCTGATTCAGAGGCACGCGACAGCCTTGCTTGCCATCGATGTGAGCGACTTTGGCTGTGTCACCGACATCGATTTCCAGAGCGATATGCCATCCTAGTGCCTCCTGGGAGATCCAGATTCAGCTTGGTCGCACCCTCTCGGGTGGATTGGTCATCCCACCGTACGGCGGCAACCCCTACGCCCGCTATCGGTTGGAAAAAAGGTTGGCGCGTGACAGTTCGGCGAGGCAAGTGCCGGGTCCTCCCCGCACCACGTGAATGCTGCAGGCCAGCATCAGATTCAGTGGAAGGCCGAAGTCTTCCACCAGAAGACCTTGTTCATCCACCAGATGCCCGCCTGCTTGAGTGGTGTGGGCTACGCGCTGTGCGATGGCGCGGGCGTCGTCCACATAGCCCCAAACAGGCTTGCCCAGGGCGATGGCATATCCCACTTCGAACACCGTGCCTGAATCCGGTTCCGCTCCGCGGAACGGGTTGAGGTTGGCCATGACGAGGTCTGCGCGTTGGATGAGCCCAAGGTTGGCCCGGCAGATCCACGCTGCAGCGTCTTGCTGCGACAGTCCGCCGGGGACGGCATTGTCCAGCGGATACAGGCCTTCGAAGCCATGCAGCCGGCAGGCGGTCTTCAGAGATTCGCCGTAGGCTTCGGCGTCAGGCCGGAAAACGTCGGGGCCTGCGAGGTAGATGAATGTCATGGCTTTAGTGTATTGGGTTGTGGTGTGGTCTCTGCGCTGCTAGCCCATCCACGCGTTGCCGGCCAGCCAGCGGCCGAGCTCATTGGCATTGGCCATGTGCAGCTTGGCAAATACGCTGGCCCGATGGGTCTCGACCGAACGCGGGCTGCAAGGTGGGTCGACCAGTCGGGCGATTTCCTTGTTGGGCTGGCCGGATGCCACCAGCCGCGCCACTTCGCGCTCGCGTGGAGTCAGTTCGCTCCATAGCTGTTGTGCCGCCGCGCGGGCACGCGCTTCAGCGATGGCGGCGGGGAGCTTGTGCAGCAGGGCTTGCGTATCGGGCTTCACCACCCAGTCGAAGGCCCCTTGCTGAATGGCTTCCACCGCGGTGGGGATGTCGCCGTGGCCCGAAAGAAACAACGTCACCAGCGGGCTGTGGACCTGGCGCAGGGTGTCAAACACCGTGAGGCCGCTCATGCCTTCCATGCGTAGATCCAGGATGACACAGCCGGGCTTTTGCAGGTCGGTGCCGGCCAGGAAAGCTTCCCCGCTGCCGAAGGCCTGAACCGGCAGCCCTTGCGAGAACAGCAGCATCAGGGATGATTTTCGCAGTGCTTCATCGTCATCCACGACGTAGAGCGTGATTGGTGTTTCCATCATGTGTCGAACGGCAAGGTAAAGATGAATGCAGCGCCGCCCTCGGGGCGGTTGCGGGCGGTGAGCTGGCCGCCATGCGCTTCGATGATGGTACGGCAAATATTCAAGCCCAAGCCCAGCCCGTCGCTGCGGGTTGTGAAAAACGGGGTGAAGATCTGGTCTGCCTTGGCGCTTGGAATGCCGGGGCCGCAATCGGCGACCAGGATTTCCGCGAGAGTGTCTGTCATCCGCGTCGCCAGCGTGATTTCCCGTTGTGCGGGTTCCGTACTTTGCATGATCTGTACAGCGTTCTGAATCAGGTTGACCAGCACCTGCTCCAACAGAACCCGGTCACCGCGTACAGGAGCGAGGCCCGGCGCGAACCTCAGGCGGATGTGGATTTCGTTGCGCTGCAGTTCGGCGCGCAGCATGTCGAGCACGTGGACGATGCAGGCGTGGATGTCCTGAGGGCCATACTGAGCCCGCGCGGGATTGATGAAGGCGCGCGCGCGGCCCACGATTTCGCTGGCGCGTGTGGATTGCTCCACAATGCCGTCCAGCGCGGCACCCAAAAGTTCGGTGCGGTCCTGTTCCATCATGGATCGTGCCGCCACGGCAAAATTGGACAAGGCCATCAGCGGCTGGTTGAGTTCGTGGGCCAACGTGGACGCCATTTCGCCCACGCTGGCCAGACGCACGCTGACTTGCAGCTGCCGCTCCTGTTCCCGCTGTTCCTGCTCGAGTAGAGCCTGTTGCTGCAGTGCGCGCCTGCGCTTGCGCTGGCGCCAGTAGAGAATGGCCAACAGCAGCACCGCAGCGAACAACGCGGTGATGACCTGGGCTTTTTGCTGGGCTTGTTCAGCCTTGTTCAGATCGCCGGTCACAGTCAGCGTCCAGCCTAATTCGGGCAGTGCCGTTTGCATGGCCAGAAAGTCCTTGCGCTGCCCTCCCAGCCTTGTACGCAGCGATAATCCCGGAACGTCGCTTTCCTGCGTCAGCACCCAAGGAAGGCGGTTGAAATGTGATTTCGCCCCGTATTGGCCTTGTGCGTTCATCTCCTGGACGTCTGCCAGTGCGATGGGCTTGCTGCTGTGGTAGAGCCATGCTGGTACTGAGCTCAGGAATACGATGCCTCGGTGGTCCTGCAGAACCACGGGATCCCTGTCACCGGACCATGCCTGCTCAAGGGGCGTAAGCGCGAGCTTGACTACGCTGACACCAATGATGCGGCCATCGTCTTGCACAGGCTCTGCAATGAACAGGCCGGGCTTGCCGGTCGTGAGTCCCACGCCGTAGAACAGCCCTCGTTGCCCGCGTAATGCGGCCTCAATGTAGGGCCGCTGGTGGTAGGAATGGTCTATGAAGCTATCGCTCGTATTCCAATTGCTGGCGGCCAGGGTGAGGCCGTGCGTGTCCGTGACGTAGAGGGCCTGTGCACCGGTGCGCCGTTGCAGGTCCCCGAGGTAATGATTGACGGCGCTTGCGCGTTGCGCAGTTGGAGTGAGCAGCAGCGCCTTGACTTCCGGCTGCTGGTCGGCCACGTAGGGCAGGTCGCTGTAGCGTTCGACGATGCCTCGCAGCGCCAGCACATAGGCTTCCGAAGACTGGCGTACGCGTGCTTCGGTAGCCTGCACTTCCTGATCCCATGACCATCGGCCTGCTGCCAGAATCAGTGGCAGGCATGCGATGATCGCCAGCGCCCAGCGCCAGTGGCGAAAGATACGCAGTCTTTGGGGCCAGGTTGTCTTCATGAAGATGGTTCCGGAAAGACGATATCACGATCAAGGGAATTGGGCTGACCCGCCGAGCATCTACGTATTTTTACGGAGATTGAGCCCGTGGGTTCTCCGGATGTGCCGTGCCTTCGATTCGGTCAGACTGCCGCATTTACGCCCGGCAGCCACGCCGGGGCACTCACAACCACGACGAGACGACTGTGCGCTTTTCTGCGCGCGGCGATTTCGCAGGAGACCTGATCTATGAATGCAGCTGCATCAGCCGTCAGCACGGACGCGCAGCCAGACCGCCAGCGCCTGGAATCCCTGACTACGGGGCAGATCGTGAAGGCCATCTTTGCCGCTTCCAGTGGCAATTTGGTCGAATGGTTCGATTTCTACACTTACGCCTTCTTCAGCGTGTATTTTGCTCACGCGTTCTTTTCCGGCGTGAGTCAGACCGTGGCCTTCATGCAGGCGGCCGGCGTGTTTTTCATTGGTTTCCTGATGCGGCCGGTGGGTGGATATGTGTTTGGGCGCATGTCGGACCGGTATGGCCGTAAACGTGCGATGGTCGTGTCCATCCTGATGATGGGCCTGGGGTCCCTGGGGGTCGCCGTGTTGCCCACGACCGATACCGTCGGTGCCTGGGCGCCGGCCTTGCTGATCCTCATGCGCTGCATCCAGGGGATCTCGGTGGGGGGCGAGTACGGTTCCACCGCAACCTATATGTCGGAAATTGCCCGGCGCGGGCAGCGCGGATTTTTCTCGTCCTTTCAGTACGTGACGCTGATTGGCGGACAGCTCCTGGCCAGCCTTCTGGCCGTGATCATGACGCACGTCTGGGGCAGCGAGCAGATTGCCGCAGGGTGGTGGCGCCTGCCGTTCGTGGTTGGCGCGGTGGCGGCCCTTGTATCGCTGTGGCTGCGCGCCGGGCTGGACGAGACCACTTCGGCACGAGACCGCACGCACGCAGGTTCCGGCAAGTTTCGCGAGGTGCTCAAGTATCCGCGCGCATTCTGGGTAGTGCTGGGCATTACCTGCATCGGGTCGCTCGCGTTCTACGTCTTCACGACCTACATGCAGAAGTATCTGATCAATACAGGCGGCCTGAACAAGGGACTGGTGGCCGAGATCATGACGGTCTGTCTCTTCGTGTTCATGTTGCTGCAGCCGCTGGTGGGCATGATCTCGGACAAAATCGGCCGCAAGAACTCTATGACCATTTTCGCGGTGTCCATGATCCTGCTGCCGGTGCCGCTGCTGGCCGCCATCGGCACGCAACAGTCTCCTTTTCTGGTGGGGATGCTCATTCTGCTTGCCATGTTCTTCCTGAGCTTCTACACCTCGATTTCGGGGATTGTGAAGGCCGAGATGTTCCCGACTCACGTGCGCGGTCTGGGTGTGGGTTTCACGTACGCCATTGGCAACTCGCTGTTTGGCGGGTCTGCAGAGTACGTGGCCTTGTTCATGAAGAACAAGGGCATTGGCGATGTGTTCCCCTTGTATATGGTGGTGGTGGCCGTGCTGGGGCTTCTGGCAGTACGTGCCATGCACGACAACCGTCAACACTCGACGATCGACAATCCGGAAAGCAGCGCCTACGCGCGCTAGAGTCCATCCGGGCCCACCCTGCCAGGGCAGTGGGCCCGATCAAATTCCGACGTGCATTTACGGTTTGATCTGTGCGCGGATTTCCCCGGCCTTGTGTGCCTCGCTATGCACGTTCACGTACAGGTCCCCTTCTTTGTAGGCCTTGTATTGTGCGTCCGTGAGCTTGGCGTGGGCCGGCACCACCCATTCGTGGCTGCCTTTCTTTTCCAGCGGGATGATCACAGGGCCGTTTTTGCCGGCGGCTGCTTCGTGAATATGCGCCATGGTGGCATCGATGCCCGAGGTGGTGACGCTGCCACTGACCGACATGTCCTTGTTGACGGTGATGGTGCCTTCACCCTTGGCCGAGGTCGTGACGGCCGGGACTTCGTGGGCGCCACTGAGCATGACCTTGCTCTGGGCGGCTTGTGCAACGCCACAGCTCAGGCTCAACCCTGCAATCAGCGCGCCACTGGCGAGAATGGACAGGGAAGATTTTGAATGGATCAGACGCATGTTCATGAGAAGCTCCTGTGTTCAGGGGTCATCAACGCGAACGCCCCCGATTGACTCATTATTGCGCAAACGACGATACGTGGGTATTGGTCAGACGGCCGGTTTTTTCTCCAGTTGTGAGTTGGTTTGACAATCAGCATACCGACCGATATGAATAAGGCATCGTTCGGTAGCGGCTCGTGACGGCAGGGTATTTTGATTTTTGTTACAGGTTGGATGGCAGAAATGGCAATGGCTGGTGTTAAGGTGAAAAAAGACCGTCACAAAAGAAAATGATGATGGAGGGCCTATGTTGCACTACGCCGTTGTGTTTTTGATCATTGCACTCATTGCCGGATTTCTTGGCTTTTTCGGTATTGCCGGATTGGCTGCGGGGATTGCCAAGATTCTGTTTGTGGTGTTTATCGTGCTGTTCGTGATCTCGCTGATATTTGGCCGAGGGCGCCACTGACGAGAAAATGACGTGCTGAGATTGCGTGGCATGAACCTGAAAGGAGAAAATTGATGCAGACCGTTCAAAAAATGGCTTTTGCAGTTGTGATCGGCTTAGGAACGCTGACGCTTGCGGGTTGCTCCGTGGCCAATCACCAGGAATCGGTGGGGCAGTACATAGATGGCTCGGTGGTCACGACCAAGGTCAAGGCGAAGATAGCGGATGAATTAGGGGCGGCGGATGCTGCTGGCATCAGCGTCAAAACCATCCAAGGGGGGATCGTTCAGTTGTCAGGCTTTGCAAAGACGGACAAAGAACGTATTCGTGCCGGCGAGATTGCGCGCACGGTGGAAGGGGTGAAGGATGTCCACAACAACCTGGTAGTGACGCCGTAATTTTGGCGCGTGTTTTTCATGGCTGAACACACGCCATGGAAATCCATTCAACTTTCTTATTGGGGGTATTGTTATGCGCACATTCAAGAAATTGGCCAGTGGGGCTGTCGTGATAATCGCGCTGGTAGGATTGAGCGCATGCAGCGGGATGTCACGCCAAGGCCGTAACACAGCCATTGGAGCAGGTGTTGGGGCGGCTGGTGGTGCGATACTCACCGGTGGCAGCACGATCGGGACCCTGGGGGGCGCGGCTGTCGGTGGGATCATCGGGCATGAGGGCAGCAAATAAGCTGGGCTTGAAATCTCCGTTTTGAGCAGCAGAGCTTTTGGCTCCTCTTTCGAGGGGCCTTTTTTATTCCGCAAGAGCCATGCTATTGGAGTTCGTGCTGAATAGTGGCATTTTCCCGTGATCGGCAGAGTGGGGCTTCTTGCATATCAATGTAATGATGGCTTGATTGCAATTATCAATATACGTTGATTGACCTGAGGCCTCTCTGAGCAAGGTCGATTCCAGCACTGGCTCCGGATCGGTGGTCGTACCCGTGGCCTGGCGGGGGTTGGAATCTGCTCTTGTGTGCGGTTCGCTGCGGCTTTTTGATGTGTGGTTTGTTTTTCTGTCGATTGTTTTGCAACATGTTTCGGAAATCTCTTTCCTTGGGGCAGATATGACGAATTTCCGAGCAATCGTATGTCTTTGTGTATTCGAGGGCGGCGATATAGGTGGGCGGTGTTACATTCAAACCTCTGGCTGACGCCACGGTGACGCGGCGGCAATACGACAAAAGGGGTTTCAAAATGAGTACCATCAGGAAAATTGCAGGGGGTGCCGTCATTGCGGCGGCGCTGCTGAGCCTGAGCGCCTGTAGCGGCATGTCGCGCCAAGGGCGCAATACCGCCATTGGCGCGGGCGTGGGTGCTGTGGGTGGAGCTGTCCTCACCGGCGGCAGTACATTGGGTACGCTGGGTGGTGCGGCCGTTGGCGGCATCATCGGCAACGTGGGCAGCAAGTAATCTTTGGTGTGATGCCTGAGCGGGTCAACCCAAGGGGCTGACCCGCATCCTGATCAGGCCTTTCCGGGATCCTTGACCGCTTCGATCTTGTCGAACTCCACGTTCTTCAGGACGCCATCGATTTTCTCGACGCGGCGAATGTAGACATTCTGGATGATGTCGCGTGTCTGCGGATCGATTTCGACAGGGCCTCGTGGACTCATCCATTTCATTCCTTTGGATGCTTCCAATAGGGCGTCACCGTTAGCGTTGCCACCTGTCTTCTTCAGCGCTTCATAGATGACGTGCATGCCGTCGTAGCCGCCCACGGACCAGAAGTTCGGGCGCTGACCCGGATAGGACTTGGCATAGGCGGTCACGAACTGATGGTTTTCCGGCGAGTCGTGCGCGTCGGAGTAATGGAAGGACGTGATGAGTCCCAGCGCCGCATCGCCGATGGCTCCGATGACGTCTTCGCTGTCGATGTCCCCAGTGGCAATGAGCTTGATTCCCGCCTTGTCCAGCCCGCGTTCCTTATAGGCTTTCACGGCGGCGACACCTTGTTCACCAGCCGGCACGAAGAGGAATACGGCGTCGGGGTGCAGGTCCTTGGCCTTTTGCAGAAACGGAGCAAAGTCCGGATTTTGCGTTGGTGTGCGCACGGACCCGATCATCTTGCCGCCTGCTGCAGTGAAGGTTTTGATGAATTGAGTTTCTGCGTCGTGTCCGGGGCCATAGTCGGCAGTAATGCTGTAGACGGTACGGATGCCGTTCTTGGCGGCCCATGCCGCAATGGGCGCCGTGACCTGTGGCAGCGTCATGGACGTGCGGATGATGTAGGGTGACTGCGTAGTGATGGACGACGTGGCCGCATTCATGACGACCATGGCCGTCTTGGTCTCGGAAGCCAAGGGCGCCACCGCGAACGCTGAAGGGGTCATGCCGAAGCCCGCCAGAATGTCCACTTTGTCCTGGATCAGCAGGGTCTGAGCCTGCCGCTTGCTGATGGCGGGTGCAATGCCGGTGTCGTCCTTGATGATGAGTCGGATCTTGCGCCCGGCGACGGTGTCGCCGTGTTGCTGCATGTACAGTTTGGCGCCGTTTTCGAGCTCTTGACCATGGCCCGCAAAGGGCCCTGTCATGGGCAGGATCATGCCGATTTTCAGATCCTGGGCCGCCGAGGCGGTTCCTGCGAGCACAAGGCTCAGGCATGCAGCGACGAGTGGTGTCGGGATTCTCATGTGTCTCCTCCTTGAGGGGTGTCTTCAGTGGTCCAAGCCACAGAAGTTTTCTGCGATGGCTGTCTGTGCAGCCTTGGAACCGCGGGTGTATTCCAGTTCGGCGAGCTGGATCTGCCGTTCGAACGGGTTGCCGGTCAGCCGATGCGTGAGATTGGTCATCCACCATGAAAAGCGCACGGCCTTCCAGATGCGAGCCAGAGCGAGGTCCGAGTACTGAGTAATGGCTTCGGGAGCGCCTTGGTAGTAATCGCGCAGGATGTGGGCCAGTTCCTGTGCGTCTCCGACGGCCAGATTCAGGCCCTTGGCCCCCGTGGGCGGCACGATGTGTGCGGCGTCTCCGACCAGGAACAGGCGTCCGAAGCGCATGGGTGTGCACACGTAGCTGTGCAGCGGGGTAATGCTCATCTCGAGCGCGGGGCCGGTCTGCAGCTTGGCGGCCAGGTCACGGGGCAGGCGGCGCTCGTATTCTGTCCAGAATCGGTCCGGGCTCCATTCACGGATGTCTTCGTCTTTGGGGACCTGAAGGTAATAGCGGCTGCGCGTGCGTGAGCGCAGGCTGCACATCAGGAACCCTTCTGCGTGGTTGATCCAGGACACTTCTTCCGAGACGGGCGTCACATCCGCCAGGATGCCCAACCAGCCAAATGGAAATGAAGTCTCGTATTCCGTCTTCTTGTGAGCGGGGATGGAGGCCCTGGAAATACCATGGAACCCATCGCATCCTGCGATGAAATCGCAGTCTACGCGGTGTGTCTGGCCATCCTTGCTCTTGTAGGTGACCCAGGGGGCGTCCGAGTCGAAGTCGTGGGGTTGTACGTCTTCGGCCTCGTAGTGAGTGGTTCCGCCCGAGGCTGTGCGGGCCTCCATCAGGTCGCGCGTCACTCGGGTCTGTCCGTAGACCAGGGCATGCTTTCCGATGCTGTTGAAGTTGATGTGGCAGCGCTCCTCGCCCCAGCGCAGATTGAAGCCATTCATGTGCAAACCCACCTGCTCGGGCCTGTCGCCCACGCCGGCTTCTTTGAGCGCCTGTACGGTGGGGGTTTCCAGTACGCCGGCGCGGATGCGGCCCAGCACGTAATCGGGGTCGCGTCGTTCAAGAATGATGTTGGCGATACCGTGTTTTTGCAGCAATTGGCCCAGGACCAGGCCTGCGGGCCCGGCGCCGATGATCACCACCTGGGTGCGTTCGGATTGCATGGTATGGAGTCTCCTGTGTGTGCTGTGTCTTATGTCGGGTGCCGCGTGAGCCCTTGTTCAAGGCTCTTCGAAGGTGATCAGCCCCATGCCGGTCGTCATGGGGGCGTAGTAGTGCTTGTGGACGCGTCGCGGCGCTTCGGACAGGGCGCCACGCATGATGAGCCACATGATGAGCTCGATGCCTTCGGCGCCTGCCTGCTCCATGAGCTGCTGGTGCGTCATTTGGGTCAGGCTGATGGGGTCGTGTTCGATGCGTTCCAGGAAGTCCTGGTCGAAGCGTGAATCCATCTTGCCGAAATTGGGGCCCTGCAGCTGGTGCGACATGCCGCCGGTCCCGATGATGATCACTCTCAGGTCGCGCGGATCGGATTCCACGGCCTTGCGGATGGCCTGCCCAAGGCGGTAGCAGCGCCGAGCCGTTGGCAGGGGGTGCAGCAGCACGTTGACTGCCAGGGGCACGGCCGCCACCGGCCAGCGGTCTGGTTCGGGATCGAAGCACAGGTGCATGGGCACCAGGAACCCGTGTTCCACCGCCATCTCCTGGCACATCGTCAGGTCAAACTCGTGATAGACGAGCTCTTCGGCCAGGTGTCTGGAGAACTCGAAATCGCCCTGGATGCGCGGCAGGGGTCGTACCCCCATGCCTTCGTCGGCAATGGCGTAGTGGTCGGCGCACCCCAGCGCAAAGGTTGGGTATTTGTTGAAGAAAAAGTCGGCCCCGTGATCGTTGTAGACCATGATCACGACGTCCGGCTTGAGTGCGGTGAGCCACTCGCGTACGGGGATGTAAGCGTCGAAAAGTGGTTTCCAGGCGGGCTCGTTCTGAGCCTTGCGATCATAGGCACCCCCGATGGACGGAACATGAGAGGTGCCGATACCGGCAATGATCTTGGCCATGGTCAGCGGGCTCCCTTCGCGTTACGCGAGGCAAGAAATTCGTCAAAACTCTGGCCGCGCATCTGCGCGCCCATGCGGTAGAGGCCGTTGCCAGTGACGAAACCCAGCTTGAGCAGAAAATAGATATTGCCGCCCGCCTCGTTCAGGCCGGCCCAGTCCCGCGCCAGGACCAGCGCCTTTTCCGACTTGGTCAGGCCGTATTGGTCCAGGTAGGACTTTTCGTCTGTGCGGTAGGCCTGGCGGTTGGCTTCGCTGGTGAGTGAATTGCACATGCGGTTGATGCGGTAGCCGCGATGCGATTCTTCCAGGTTGAAAATGCGGATACCTGGGATCGGATTTTTCGGATCTAATTGGGGTGCTTCCATGTCTGACTCCTGACAAGCCATTTGCATATCATGTGCGCGAAATAGCCTGATTTTTTATGGATTTGGAACCTCTAATGCTCCATGATCGGGGGTGCAGCCAGAATCAGAAAGGGTTAAAAAGGACTATTGATTGCACTTTTCGGACATGCTATTCATGGAAACCGAAGCCCGCCCTGGCACCACCATTCCGCTCTACGCACTTTATGGACAGATCGATGCCGCCGCCGAGCTGCGCTTTTTGCATCTGGAGTCGCTCTACGCCCGTAATCAGCTCTATGGTTGGAATATCCGGCCACATCGGCACCATGACCTGCATCAGATGATCTGGGTGGCCGATGGCCATGGCACGGTGGTGCTGGATGACCGTACTCTGGCCCTGCATTCGCCCGTGCTGCTCAGTATTCCCCCCACGATGGTGCACGGGTTCCAGTGGGTGCCCGGTGCAGAGGGCCTGGTCCTGACGCTGGCCGAGAGCTTCGTGGCCGACATCCTCAAGCTGTCCGAAGATCCCGCCATCGAGACCTCGCTGGGGCATTTGCTCGCCATCACGGGCGCGCTGCATGCCCGCAGCCTCACGCGCTTGCACGACTTGTTTGCTTCGACGGTCGATGAGTACGTCCACGAGCGAGTCGGCCGCATCACAGCCATTGCCGGTAACGTCACTTTGCTGTTTGCCGAACTTGCCCGATTGCGGCACTTCAGTGTGCAGCCCGAAGACGATCCCCAGGCGCGCAGCATCCGCGCCGTATGCCGTGACTTCCGGCGCCTGGTCGAGAGCCATTTCCGGGAGCACTGGTCGGTGGCTCGGTATGCGTCGGTCCTGGCCATGGCCGAACGCAGCCTGCGCCGGGCCTGTGTGCAGGAACTCGGTCTGTCACCCCAACAGGTGATCCACCGGCGCCTGTTCATCGAAGCCAGACGGGACCTCCTCTATACCGACAAGACGGTGGCCGAGGTGGGTTATGGCCTGGGTTTCGAAGACCCGGCGTACTTCACCCGGTTCTTCGTGCGCCACGAAAAAGACACCCCCCAGGTGTTTCGCCGCCAGCGCACGGCCTGAAGACTTGGCCGCACCTGTCGGTGACAGGCTTTGCCTTGCTTTTCAACGCAATAGATATAATCAATTAGTTGAATTGAGACAATCAATTTTACTTATTTTCATGGGGCCCCTACACTGGATTCCGTTGGCAGTTTCGCCACGCATCACACTCAAAAAAAGGAGCTTCAATGTCCCTGATCAACACCACGATCAAGCCCTTCAAAGCCACGGCTTACCACAATGGCAAGTTTGTCGATGTGACCGAACAGACGGTCGCCGGCAAGTGGGCCGTGTTCGTGTTCTACCCCGCCGACTTCACATTCGTGTGCCCGACCGAACTCGAAGACCTGGCCGATCACTACGCCGAATTCCAGAAACTGGGCGTCGAAGTCTACACGGTGTCCACTGACACGCACTTCGCGCACAAGGCCTGGCACGACACGTCCGACGCCATCAAAAAGGTGAATTACCCGATGGTGGGCGACCCCACGCACCTGCTGTCGCGCAACTTCGACGTGCTGATCGAAGAAGAAGGCCTGGCGCTGCGCGGTACCTTCGTGGTCAATCCTGCGGGCGAAATCAAGGTCCTCGAAATCCATGACAACGGTATCGGCCGCGATGCGTCCGAACTGCTGCGCAAGGTCAAGGCGGCTCAGTACATTGCAGCCCACCCGGGCGAAGTCTGCCCGGCCAAGTGGAACGAAGGCGCCGAAACGCTGACCCCGTCCCTGGCCCTGGTCGGCAAGATCTGATCGCTTGATATCCGGTGCGGCTGCTGGCTGCACCGAGCGGGCTGCGACCGATCTCCGATGGCAGCCCCGCCATCCAGCCTTGAGGCGGGTGGCATGCTTCCCCTGGACACGAACAACGCACTGACAGATGGCACGAGTGCATGGGGTGGTGCTGTCTTTTGATAGAGGTGAAACGATGCTGGATGCAACTTTGAAAGGTCAACTGGGTACCTATCTCGAGCGGGTCACGCAACCCGTCGAGCTGCGAGCCTGCCTGGACAGTGGTGCCCAGTCCCAGAAACTGCGCGCGCTGCTCGACGAGATCGCAAGTCTCTCCGACAAGCTGACCGTGGTAGGCGATTCCGCCAGCGATGCACGCAAGCCTTCGTTTGCGATTGCACGACCCGGGACGGACATTGCCGTGCGTTTTGCCGGTATTCCGCTGGGGCATGAGTTCACTTCGCTGGTGCTCGCGCTGTTGCAGGTGGGCGGACACCCACCCAAAGTCGACGAGGCTGTGGTTGAGCAGATTCGCAGCATTTCGGGCGATTATCGCTTCGAAACCTATTTTTCCCTGTCTTGCCAGAATTGCCCTGATGTCGTGCAGGCGCTCAATGCCATGGCGGTCCTCAACCCGCACATTCAGCACGTGGCCATCGACGGCGCCCTGTTTCAGGACGAGGTTGCGCGCCGCGAGATTCTCTCCGTGCCGGCGGTGTTCCTCAATGGTGAACTGTTCCACCAGGGACGTGCCGGGGTCGAGGAACTGCTGGCGAAGCTGGATGTGGGCGATGATCAGGCCAAGGTGGACGCGCTCAATGCCCGCGACGAGTTCGACGTATTGGTGGTGGGCGGTGGCCCTGCCGGCGCCGCCGCCGCCGTCTATGCCGCTCGCAAGGGGATCCGCACAGGCGTGGTGGCCGAGCGCTTTGGTGGCCAGGTGCTCGACACCATGGCGATCGAAAACTATATCTCGGTGCTTGAGACCGAAGGCCCCAAATTCGGCGTCGCGCTGGAGCAGCACGTCAAGGCCTACGAAGTCGAGGTCATGAACCTGCAGCGGGCGACACGCCTGGTACCCGGCAAGTCCATTGCCGTGGAACTGGCCAGCGGTGCTTCCCTGAAGGCGCGTACCGTCGTTCTTTCTACCGGGGCGCGCTGGCGCCATATCAATGTGCCGGGCGAAGACGAATACCGCAATCGCGGCGTGGCGTACTGCCCCCACTGCGATGGCCCGCTTTTCAAGGGCAAGCGCGTGGCGGTGGTGGGTGGAGGCAATTCGGGTGTCGAAGCCGCCATCGACCTGGCCGGCCTGGTCGGTCATGTCACCCTGCTGGAATTCGGCGACAGCTTGCGGGCCGATGACGTGCTGCAGCGCAAGCTGCACAGTCTGGCCAACGTCAGCGTTCTGACGTCGGCACAGACCACCGAGATTCGGGGCGATGGCAAGCGGGTGGCAGGCCTGGATTACATCGACCGCAAGACAGGTGAATCGCACGGCGTCGAACTCGAAGGGGTCTTCATCCAGATTGGCCTGGTGCCCAACACCGAGTGGCTCAAGGGGGTAGTAGAGCTGAGCAAGCATGGTGAAATCGTCGTCGACGCCCGCGGCCAGACCTCGATCCCGGGGGTGTTCGCGGCCGGGGATGCGACCACGGTGCCGTACAAGCAGATCATCATCGCTGCGGGCGAGGGTGCCAAGGCTGCGCTGTCTGCTTTCGACCATCTGATCCGCAGTTCGGTCGAAAGCCCCGAGGCGGTGGCAGCCTGAGCACGATGCCGGGATCGCAGTCCCGGCATCGAGCCAAAAGAACCTAAAATGGGGCCTTTCTCGGTTGCGGGATGGCCCCATGTTTGCGCATTACGGCGTACTGAATCTCTGGACCTACGTGGCTGGCGTGGTGTTCATCATTCTGCTGCCGGGACCCAACTCGCTGTTTGTGCTGGCCACCGGCGCAAGTCGCGGGGTCCGGGAGGGGTATAAGGCGGCCCTTGGGGTCTTTCTGGGTGACTCCGTCCTGATGACGCTCACGGCCGCGGGCGCGGCTTCCGTCTTGCGTTTGCTGCCGGTGCTGTATCTGGCGCTCAAGACGGTGGGTGCGCTGTATCTGTGCTATCTGGGGATCAATCTGCTGCGCTCGGCGTGGCGTCCGGGCCCGGCCCAATCGCATGTGGTCAGCGTGGGCACCGACAGCCGATTTCGCAAGGCCCTGCTGCTGAGCCTGCTCAATCCCAAAGCCATCTTGTTCCTGCTGTCGTTCTTTGTGCAGTTCGTAGACCCGCACTACGCGTATCCCGCCGTATCGTTCTTCATCCTGGCGGCAATTCTGCAGACTTTCAGCATCCTGTATCTTTCAGTGCTCATTTTCGGGGGAGCGCGGCTGGCGGCGTTCTTTCGGAAGCGCCAGGGACTTGCGCGAACGGGCAGTGGCCTGGTGGGCCTGATTTTCCTGGGATTCGCTGGCATGATGGTCTTTGAGAAATGAGCACTCCGTGAATGTCCTGATGTGTGTCTAGGCGCGCGGCTCTTATACTGCGAAGGATTTGCACCCCGGGAGGGCACATGCAGCATCCGATGGATCAGGCCGTAGACGCCACGCCTTCCGTGGCGCCGTTGCTTGAATTGCGCGGCATCACCAAGCGCTATCCAGGCACCTTGGCCAATGATTCCGTCGATCTGCAGATCATGCCAGGTGAGCGGCACGCGCTCCTCGGCGAAAACGGCGCCGGCAAGAGCACGCTCGTCAAGTGCATCTACGGGGTCATCCGGCCCGACGCAGGAACTGTCCACTGGCAGGGCAAGCCGGTCAGTGTCACCAGCCCGTCAGAAGCTCAGCGGCTCGGAATCGGGATGGTCTTCCAGCATTTTTCGCTGTTCGAGACCCTGACGGTGGCGCAAAACATTGCGCTCAGTCTGCAGCACACGGGTAGTCTGCGGCAGCTCTCCGAGCGCATCGCGGCCATTTCGCACGAATATCATCTGGCCGTGCAGCCGAACCAGCACGTGCATAGTCTGTCTGTCGGCGAGCGTCAGCGGGTCGAGATTGTCCGCTGCCTGCTGCAGGGGCCGCAGTTGCTGATCATGGACGAGCCCACTTCGGTTCTGACCCCGGGCGAGGTCGATCTGCTGTTCGAGACCTTGACGCAATTCACCCGGGACGGCCGCAGCATTCTGTACATCAGCCACAAGCTTGAAGAGGTGCGCGCGCTATGTACGGCTGCCACCGTGCTGCGCACGGCGCGGCTGGTGGGCCGCTGCGACCCGCGTACCGAAAGCGCCCATGGGCTGGCGCGCATGATGATGGGGAGCGAACCACCCACCTTGAAGGGCCGCCAGTCAGCGCCCGATCACAGCCGCCCCTGTTTGCAGATCAACGACCTGAGCTGTCGTTCGGCAGATCCTTTCGGCACCACGCTCGAGCATCTGAATCTGACGGTGAACTACGGCGAGATCGTCGGTATTGCGGGGGTGGCCGGCAATGGGCAGCAAGAGCTCCTGGCGGCCTTGTCAGGCGAACGCGGGGGCTTGTCCTCCGACATGCTTCGCCTCGATGGTCAGGCGATCGGCCATCTGGGCTCGGCAGGGCGCCGGGCACGAGGTCTGGGGTTTGCGCCTGCCGAGCGCCTTGGGCGCGGGGCGGTGCCCGAAATGTCCCTGTCCGACAACACCTGCCTGACCGCTTACCAGAAGGGCTTGGTGCGGCGTGGGTTCGTTCTCGGTGGCGCGGTACGAAAAATGGCGGGTGACATCTGTACCGATTTTCACGTGGTGGCCAGCAGCATCGACGCCGAGGCGCGTAACCTGTCGGGCGGCAATCTGCAGAAATTCGTGATGGGGCGCGAAATCCTCCAGACTCCTAAAATTCTGATTGCGGCCAATCCGACTTGGGGAGTGGACGTGGGTGCCAGCACGGCCATCCGTCAGGCCTTGATGGATCTGGCTGCGGCGGGCCAGACCGGCATCCTGCTCGTGTCCGAAGATCTCCACGAGCTGTTCGAGATCTGCGACCGGATCGCCGTGCTGTATGAAGGGCAGTTGTCGGAAATCGTGGCGGTGCCTGAAGCCGACCGTGACGCAATTGGCCGCTGGATGGCCGGGCTGCCCGGTGCAGCAGGCACTGTGACCACCAAGGAAAATCGTGCGCATCTCGCTTGAACCCCGTCTTCAACGCTCCCGCCTCATGCAGGTGGCCTCGCCGTTGCTGGCGGGGGTGCTCACGGTGATCTTCGGGGCGGTGCTGTTCGCCGCGCTGGGACGTGATCCGCTCGAATCCTTGTATGAATTTTTCATCAGCCCCATCAACAGCCTGTATGGCGTCAGTACCTGGCTGCTCAAGGTGGCGCCACTGCTTTTGATCAGCATGGGGCTGGCAGTCGGGTTTCGCGCCGGGGTATGGAATATCGGTGCAGAGGGGCAGTTCACGGTGGGTGCCATCTGTGGGGGTGGCGTGGCCTTGCTGTTTTATGGCCATGGCGGCTGGTGGCTGCTGCCTTTGATGACCTTGGCGGGCGCCGTGGGTGGTGCGCTCTGGGCGGCCATCCCGGCGTTCCTCAAGACGCGTCTGAACACCAACGAAATCCTCACCAGCCTGTTGTTGGTGTATGTGGCCCAGCATTTGCTGCAGTATCTCGTGCACGGGCCCTGGCGTGATCCTCATGGGTATAACTTTCCCCAGACAGTCCTGTTCGATGCGCCCGCCACCCTCACGCCCATCGTTCAGGGCACGATGCTCAACGTGGCCACGGTAGCCAGCATCTTGGTGGTCCCCCTGGCATGGCTGCTCATGCATCGAATGTTTTTCGGTTTCCAGGTCAGGGTGTCGGGTTTTTCCGAACAGGCGGCCAACTACGCTGGGTATAGCCGCGCGCGCATGGTCTGGGTCACCATGCTGCTGGGGGGGGCCCTTTCGGGGTTGGCGGGGCTGTTCGAAGTGGCGGGGACCATCGGCAAGCTGCAGCCCGTCATTTCCCCGGGATATGGCTTCACGGCCATCATCGTGGCGTTTCTTGGGCAACTGGAGCCGGTCGGCGTGTTGCTGGCCAGCCTGCTGGTGGGGTTGCTCTATGTGGGGGGTGATCAGGTTCAGATTTCACTGCATCTGCCTAGCGCAGTGGCCGGTGTGTTCCAGGGCTTGTTGCTGTTCCTGGTGCTGGCCACCGACGTGCTGATCCGTTATCGGGTGCGGTTTGTGCGTCATGCGCCGATGGGCGCGGCTGCGGAGGGCTGACATGGCAGACGGGATTCTGGTTTCTACCATCGTGTCCACCGTGCAGGCAGGCACACCCCTGGCCTTGGCGGCCCTGGGTGAACTGGCGGTGGAACGCTCAGGGGTTCTCAACCTGGGAGTCGAGGGCATGATGCTCATGGGGGCGGTGGCGGGCTTCATTACCGCCGTGGCCACCGGCAGCCCAGCGCTGGGCCTGCTGGCCGCCTTGCTGGCCGGGGCACTCATGGCACTGCTTTTTGCGTTCATCACTCAGCATCTGATTGCCAATCAGGTGGCCACAGGGTTGGCGCTCACTATTTTTGGGACTGGCCTGAGCGCCTTCGTCGGCAAGAGCTACACCGGGATCTCGCTGTCTGGGATCCCCAGTTGGCATTTGCCAGGCCTGAGCGATCTGCCCTTTGTCGGTAAAGCATTGTTCTCCTATGACCCGTTGGTGTATCTGTCGTGGCTGGCGGTGCTGGTGTGTTACGGGTATCTGTATCACAGCCGGTCGGGCCTCAAGTTGCGGGCGGTGGGTGAATCCCCCGAAGTCGCACATGCCTTGGGCTATCCCGTGGTGCGCATGCGGTACCTCGCCATCCTGACCGGGGGCGCTTTGGCAGGTCTGGGCGGAGCCTATCTGTCCTTGGTGTACACGCCACTGTGGCAAGAGGGCATGGTCGCGGGGCGGGGCTGGATCGCGCTGGCGCTGGTAGTGTTCGCCACGTGGCGCCCAGGGTTGGTGCTGGTGGGGGCGTATCTGTTCGGATTCCTGACTGTTTTTCAATATCAGGGGCAATCCATGGGCCTGGGTATCCCACCCGACTTCCTCGCCATGTTGCCGTATCTGATCACCATCGTGGCGCTTGTATTCATTTCCATGGATCGCACCCGGGTGTTGCTCAATACGCCCGTGTCGCTGGGCAAGGCTTTTCACCCGACGGCGTGAGCAGGCGGGCTTGACCGGCGGTCGGGCTGGTTATGAAATAGTGCGGTTGGGGTTGCCTTCAGATGCGGCTTCCTATCTATCGTGTTTTGTGTTTTCAACAGGCAGCGTTTTCAGGGGTAAGACATGGACAAGAAGCGCAGGGATTTACTCAAGGCCATGGCGGCGACTTCCGCCGTCGCAGGGGCCGGAAGCTGGCCCGGGCTCAGCCTGGCTGCGACTGACAAGCCGCTCAAGATTGGTTTCGTCTACGTGGGTCCCACCGGCGATTTTGGTTGGACGTACCAGCACGATCTGGGGCGCAAGGCCATCGTCAAGGCCTTGGGCGATGCCGTCAAGACCACCTATGTGGAAAACGTCGCAGAAGGCGCAGACTCCGAACGCGTCATCCGGGAGCTCGCTGCTAAAGGGAACAAGCTCATTTTCACGACCTCGTTCGGGTTCATGGACCCCACCATGCGGGTGGCGCAGCAGTTTCCCGATACGGCTTTTGAAATGTGCACGGGGTACAAGCTGGCCCACAACGTGGGCACCTACATGCCTCGTTTCGTGCAGGGCCGCTACCTCACTGGCCTGATTGCCGGGCACATGACCAAGAGCAACATCATTGGCTATGTCACGCCGTTCCCCATCCCTGAGGTCATTCGCGGCGTCAATGCGTTCATGATCGGTCTGCGCCAGGTCAATCCCAAGGCGCGCGTGAAGGTCGTGTTCATCAACAGCTGGTTCGACCCCGGTAAAGAGCGGCTTGCAGCTGAAACCCTGATCAACCAGGGGGCGGATATTCTCAACAAGCACACCGACTCGCCGGCCGTGATTCAAGTGGCTGAAAGCAAAGGGGTTTACTCCTTTGGCTACGATTCGGACATGCGCAAGTTCGGCCCCAAGAGCCAGCTCACTTCCATCGTGCTGAACTGGGAGCCTTTCTACGTTGAGACCGCCAAGCAGGTCCTTGCTGGCACCTGGAAGGCTCGCGATGACTGGTATGGTCTGGCCCACGACTGGATACAACTGTCTCCGATGCTGCCCGCTATTCCGAAAGACGTGGTTGATCTGGTCGACAAACAGAAGCAGGCCATCATTTCGGGCGGCTACAAGATCTTCCAGGGGCCGTTGCGCAATCAGGATGGCAAAGAGGTCCTGGCCCAAGGCGCCACCTTGAGCGACAACGACGTCCGCAACATGAACTACTTCCTCGAAGGAGTGGATGGGCAACTGCCCAAGAGCTGACCTGCGCGGGCCTCAGCTTTTAGGGACGGCCCAGGTGCTGATCACTTGGGCCACCGGGCTTCCGCCGGCGTCTGGGGTCAGGAGGACCTCGCCGGCGGTGAGTCGCCCCGTCTTCAGCAGTGATGCGTGCGCCAGGATACCGCCTGCAGGGGCTTTGCGCAGAAAATTGATGGTCAGGCTGGCCGTGACGGCCTCGGGGTTCCCGGTCGCTCCCACGATGGCACCATAAAGTGCCAGGTCGGCCAGGCCCATCAACATGGGCCCTGCCACGATACCGCCCAGACGCTGGTTGGATGGGTTGGGGGGCAGCCGGAGCAAGGCGGTGCCGTAACCGATTTCCAGGATTTCAATTCCCAGCACTGCCGCAAACGGGTGTTGCTGTTTGAGCAGGTCCTTGAATTCGGCGACCGTCGTACAAGGGGTGGGTGCTGCTTGAGAGGCGGCGGTCCGGGGCATGGTGGCGCATGGAGTCTAAACGTCCATAGTACACTGGCCCCTTATGCCCAATGGTCTTGGCCGAATTTCATCGTGCGCTTGCCATCGGGCTCAACAAGGTGGTGGAGTAGCCAATGCGAGTTGATGCGGTCCGTGTCTGGGTAGGGATGGTCGGGATGTGTGCGGCCGCGGCTGCGGGAGCGCACAACATGCATGCGATGCCTGAGCCGGCAGCCACCTCGGCCTCCGTCGCCAAGTCCCTCAGCGCGTCGGCGTGTTGGGTGAGGCAACTTCCCGCGCCGCTCCCGTCGGGCGGCTTTCTGGTCATTCATAACGCAGGCGCCGAGCCTGCCACCCTCAAAAGCGTCCAGTCCGCTGATTATGGGCAGGTCATGATGCATCAGACGACTGAATCGGGCGGCATGAGCTCCATGTCCATGGTGCACGACCTCAAGGTGCCTGCGAGTGGCGATCTGAAGTTTGCGCCCGGTGGATATCACCTGATGCTGGAGCACCCCAGAGCCGACCTGAAAGTCGGTGATGTGGCCAACATGGTGTTCACACTGAGCACGGGTGAGGAGTTCTCTGCGGCGTGCAAGGTCGAGCCAGCCAATGCCATGTCGGCTGATCCCGCCGCTGCTCACGCCGCCCACTGAAAACGACCGATCATCCTGATCAGGAGTGCAAGGCGGACATCTCGGTGCTGGTCTGCACAAAATTCAGTAGCGCGCGGTTGAAGGCTCTGGGATTCGAGAGATTCATCCCATGGGCGGACAGCGCAATTCGCACACGCTGGGCGTGAGGCACGAGCTGCTGCAGCCGGTCCTGGCGCGTGCCGTATTTGGCGGGACTTTGGGTACCCCCCATGAGCAGCAGTGGACAACGGAGCTGACGCACCTGTGCGAGCGTCACCGGAAGATTGGCCTCGTGGATCTGCGATAGCAAGGTCATGGCGTTGTCCCGCACCATTTCTTTGAACCAGCTTACCATCTGATGCCAGGTTCCTTGGCCATTTACCGCGTCCACGAAGGTCTCGAGTGCCGCTTCTGTGGTCCCCTTGCTCAGTTGCTTCACGGCGTCGGTATAAAAGGGGACGACCTCAGGTTCGTCCTCGAAGCGGAAGCCGGGGTCGGCCAGGGTAAGCGAACGGCACAAGCCTGGGGCGAGGTGTGCAAAGGCCATGGCGACCTGTGCGCCGCGTGAATGGCCCACGACGTGCACGCCGGCCGTGAGATTCAGGCCGTGGACCAGCTGCTGCAGGTCTCGGGCGTGGCTTTCGATGGCATAACCGGGCTGAGGGTGATGACCGACTTGCGGCCAGCAGCCTCGCAGGCTGGGTGCCAGCACGCGAGATTCCTCGGCCAGCGCAGGTATCTGCCAGCGCCAATAACGATAGTCGCACAGAGACCCGTGAATCAACAAAATCGCAGGCCCTTGCCCGGCCTGGGTGTAATGCAGATCCCCTGCGGGGAGGGAGATCTGCGAGTGCGGCAGGTCGGGGTGCGATGGCATCAGAGCAGTTTCAGGCGGCTCTTGGCCGTCTCGGCAGCGCCGCTCTTCGGGTATTCCTTGGTGATGCGCTGCAGGCTTGCCTTTGCGCCCTTCAAGTCGTTGAGCTCGATCTGATCGGCCGCTAGAACCAGCAAAGCGTCTGGAGCCTTGGGGTCGTCCGGATGCGCTTTGACCAACCCTTGCATGGTGTGGATTGAGCCCTTGAAATCCTTGGAGGCGTATTGGCTGCTGCCTAGATAGAAGCGTGCGTCGCCCGACAGGTTGCTGTTGGGGTAAGACGAGGCAAACGTGGAGAAAGCCGAGGCGGCCTCTTTGTATTTCCCGCTGCGGTAGAGATCCGCTGCGGCGTTGTAGGCTGCCTGCTCCTGTGGATCGCCTCCTTGAGTGCCTGATTGCTGTGCCTGTCCCGGTGCACCATTGGCCTGGCCCGGTGCCCCACTGGCCGGCTGAGCCGTACCGTTGCCGTGCTGCAGGTTGGTCACTTGCTGGTTCAGTTCTTCGACGCGGCCGCGCAGGGTGGCGATCTCCTGCCGCATCATTTCGACCTGATCTGCAAGCTGCAGCTGGCCTTGCTGGCTCTGAGTCTTCAGCTGGGTCACCTGCGAGCGCAGCTCAAGAATGGCTTGTCGGGCGTCGTCGTCCGCAAAGGCGTGCGCGGCGGGTGAGGCCACCGTCAGTGCCAGCAGCGTGGCTGCGGAGATCAGACTCAGTCGGTTGGTGAGTGCATGCATAGATTCATCCCATAAAAAAACGCCGTAGCGTAGGCCGCTACGGCGCTGTTGCGGCCTTTCGGCGAATCAACGCAGGTAGTCGATGTCGGCGCGGCGGTTTTCAGCGTAGTCGGCTTCGGTGGTACCTGTAGCTTTCGGACGCTCTTTACCGTAGCTGATGGCTTCGATCTGATTGGCGTTCACGCCCAGCAGAGTCATCATGCGTGCCACGGCGTCGGAACGGCGTTGGCCCAGTGCCAGATTGTATTCCGCACTGCCACGAGCGTCGGTGTTACCTTCGATGCGGACTTTCTGGCTGGTATGGCTGGTCAGATAGTTCGCATGCATTTCGATCATCGGGCGGTACTGGTCTTTAACCACATAGCTGTCGAAATCGAAATAGACCGAGCGTTGTTGCGCGAGCGGGCTTTGAGGATTGAACGGATCCATGACTTGCCCTGCGGACGCCGAAGTCGAACCGGCAGCTCCGTTGCCATTTTGGTTCAACGGCACGGAGCTGCATGCTGCCAGGGAGGCGGCGAAGGCAGCTACTGTCAGAGTCCTGGTGATGCGCGAGCTCATTTAATGTCCTTTAAAAGAAAGAGTCACACGAAAAAATCAGTTTGTGAACGGGCCCCAGGCTGGTTCGCGGACCTTGCCATTGAGTACCGACAGTGTCTGCCGGACTCGTCCGTCGATCGATGTCACCGCCAGCACGCTGCGTCCGTTCTGGACCGCGCTATAGAGCACCTGCATCCCGTTGGGAGCGTAGCTGGGGGACTCGTCATCCGGGCCATCCGTCAGAGTCTGTACAGAACCCGAGTTCAAGGCTTGGCTGGCAATTCTGAAAGCACCATTACTGCGTGTAACATACACCAGTTGTTGTCCATCCGGCGATACCCTAGGTGAGACATTGTAACTTCCAGAGAACGTCAGGCGCTGTGCTTCCCCTCCTGCAACGGGCACTTTGTAGATTTGCGGGCTGCCCCCGCGGTCGCTGGTAAATACCAGCGATTGGCCGTCGGGTGTGTAGTACGGTTCGGTGTCGATCAGGGGTGAGCGCATGACGCGGCGTAAGTCAGAGCCGGCGGAATTGATGGTGTATATCTGCGAGATGCCGTCTCTTGAGAGCGCGATCGCCAGATGGCTGCCGTCAGGCGACCAGGCGGGCGCGCTATTGTTGCCCTTGTAGTTGGACACGGGTGTGCGTTGGCCGGTCGCCAGCGTCTGCACATAGATGACGGATTTTCCGGATTCGAAGCTCACGTAGGCAAGTTTGCTGCCGTCAGGCGACCACGCGGGCGAGATGATTGAGTGCGTAGAACGTAACATCACCTGTGGATTTTGGCCGTCGGCGTCAGCAATTTGTAACTCATACGTGTTGCCGGTCTGCAACACGTAAGCGATCCGAGTCGAGAAAACGCCACGCACGCCAGTGATTTTTTCGTAGATCCGATCGGCAATTTTGTGTGCGATCCGGCGGAGCTCGGCTGCGTTGCCACTGAACGTGGCTTCGTCCATCTGGGATTTGCCGACGTTGTCGACCAGCTTGTAGCTGACCGAGTACTGGCTGCCGTTCTGGCTGACCGTGCCGTATGCCAGATAATTGGCGCCGCGCGATTGCCAGCTGCCGTAGTCGATCTGGCTCTGGACGTTCAGGTTGGCGCCTGTGGCGTTGATCATGCGGAACTGGCCCGAGCGGGTCAGATCGGCCCGCACCACGTCACCGGGCGAATTCGCACCGCTCAACCCGGCGAAATCCGCGACGGCAATCGGGTATTGGGTAGCACCGACACCGGAGATGTCGACTTGCAGCTGGGCGTGCGCGCTGGTCGCGCCTGCGGCGACCAGGGCCAGGCCCAGCCCGGCGGCCGCCACGTGCCGCCACAGGCGCGTGATAAAGCCGGAGGCATTCAATACGGTCATGTTTCGATCTCCTTAGTCGTACATGGAGTAATTCACGGTGATCAGCGGCGGGTATTTGCCGCTGGGCGGCTTCGGGAACGGCGAGCAGGCGAGAATCCCTCTGCGCACCGCATCGTCGAAGCTTGTATTGCCGGATGAATGAGTCAGTGTAGCGTCCTGCACCTTGCCGTTGGAACTCAGTTGTGTCCGGAATTGTGCCGTGGGGTTGCTGGAGCCGTTGCGCGGGGGCAAGCTGAAGATCACCTTGGGCTGGACACAGGCACGAACCAAAGCGGCATAGCCGTTGTTGCCACCGCCTCCTTGCTGGTTGTGGTCGGCCGTCCCGTTGGGCATGCCGGCTGCTTCCATGGCGGCGCCGCGCATGGCGGCTCTCAGGGCGTTGCGCTTGGCTTCGGCATCCTTGGCCGCCTTTTCTTTAGCGGCCTTTTCAGCGGCCGCCTTGGCTGCAGCTTCTTTGGCAGCCTCTTCTTTGGCAGCCTCTGCCTTGGCGGCTTTTTCTTTGGCAGCTTTTTCAGCGGCAGCTTTCGCCGCTGCTTTCTGGTCTGCAGCCTTTTGCGCGGCTGCCTTTTGTTCAGCGGCCTTCTCGGCTGCGGCCGCTTGTGCGGCCTTTTCCTGTGCGGCTTTCTGTGCGGCTTCCTGGGCTGCCTCTTTGGCGGCCTTTTCTTTTGCGGCCTGCGCAGCAGCAGCGGCTTCTGCCTTGGCCTTTTCAGCCTCCTGCGCTGCTTCCTTCTGGGCGTCTTCGCGGGCCTTCTTTTCCTTGGCGAGCGCGATTTCGGCATCGGCCTGCGCTTTGACGGCGGCTGCCGCCTGGGCCTGAGCTTGGGCAAGCGCTTGGGCCTGCTTGGCCGCTTGAGCCTGCGCGGCCTGTTCAGCCGCCTTCTGTGCGCTGTCGTCCGGTTGCGGGGGTGGGGTTTGCGGCTTGGGCTCGGGCTCGGGGGTCGGCTTGGATTCTTCGGGCTGTTCTTCTGGTGCTGCCGCCGAGGCCACGGATCCTTTGGCCCAGAGTTCAACCTGGACGGGACCAGGGTTGTTGGGAGCCGACGAGAAGCCAAACACCATCAGCAGAATCAGCAGCCCGTGCGCTGCGACTGAGATCATCAGGCCGTGCTTGTCGTCCTGTTCGTCTGGCCGCGAGTCGTCAGAAATCGTATTTGAGCGGTGGAACCAAGTCATTTGACGTGAACCCGACTGACCTAATGTCCGCTGGCTGCGGTTTGATTGACCAGCAGTCCCAGCTTGCCCACGCCGCCATTGCGCAGCTCGTCCATGACGTGCATGACAGATTCGTACGGGACCTTGCCGTCGGCCGAGATCACCACCGGCGTATCCGGCGTGGCTACTGCACGGACCTCAGCGAGCAGGTTGGCTTTGTCGACCGGTCGAAATGAAGCGCCGCCCTCGCGAACGCGCATTGACAGATTTCCCTGTGCATCGATCTGGACCTCGACAGGCTGGGTAGGAACTTGTGAAGCGGTGCCTACGGTAGGCAGTTCGATCTGACCCGGTGTGATCATGGGGGCGGTCACCATGAAGATCACCAGCAGCACCAGCATGACGTCGATGTATGGGACAACGTTGATGTCGTTGTTCATCCGGCGTTGCTTGCGGCCACGACCACTTTGAGCATGCATGTCAGTGCACCTGGCGTTGAAGAATGTTCAGGAATTCTTCCACGAAGCTTTCGAATCGGATCGACAGGCGGTCGATCTGGCTGGTGTAGCGGTTGTAGGCGAGCACGGCAGGAATGGCGGCGAACAGCCCGATGGCCGTGGCGATCAAGGCCTCGGCGATCCCGGGGGCTACCGCGGCCAAGGTGGCTTGCTGCATGGTCGACAGGCCCATGAACGCGTGCATGATGCCCCAGACCGTACCCAGCAGGCCCACGTAAGGGCTGACCGACCCGGTCGAAGCCAGAAAGTTCAGGTGCGATTCCAGGCCGTCCATCTCGCGCTGCAGGGCAGCGTTCATGGCGCGTCGCGGTGCGTCCAGCAGCGTGTCGCCCCGGCTCGAGGAGCGGCGCGCCTTGACGAATTCGGTCATGCCCGCGTCGAAGATGCGCGCCAGTGCACCGTGTTCGTTGCGGCGGCTGGCGATGGCCTGCTGCAAGACAGTCAGGTCGCCACCGGCCCAGAAATCGTCTTCGAAGCGGCGTGTCTGCTCGGCTGCGCGCCGCAGTGCTGCGCGCTTGCTGAAAATGAATGTCCAGGACAGCACGGATGCCGAAAACAGCAGCAGCATGATGACCTGGACAGGGAAGCTGGCATGGCCAATGAGGGACAACAGCGATAGATCGCTAGAGGCTTGCATGGTTAGTGAAGGGCCTTTTGCAGAAGATCCCTGAGTGAGGGGGATAGACGGATGGGTTTGAACGTGACCGCGTGCACGGTGCAGATTTGAATGTCGGCGGTTGCAAGCAGGGTCTCAGTGCGCCGCGCCTGCTGGTGAAACCGCAGCGTCGAGGCACCCAGTTCTTCCACGGTGGTATGGATGTCGATCAGGTCGTCGAGGCGGGCTGGTTGCCGGTAAGCAATGTCCGCGTGTCTGACCACAAACATCAGTTGTTCCCGTGCTGCCAGCTCGTGTTGGTCGACCCCGAGCGCGCGTAGCCATTCGGTACGGGCACGTTCGAAGAATTTCAGGTAATTTGCGTAATATACGACTCCACCGGTATCGGTGTCCTCGTAATATACGCGAATCGACAATACGCCGGGCGGCTGTGTAAACGCAGAAATCATTTTTTAGTGAGGCGGTGTGACAGTTGCAGGGGCCCGACGGTCAAGCGGCATGCTGCACCACAGCAGCCTACAGGGATTTTAGCGTGTCCAGAATCGTTGTGACAGCGTCGCTCGGTGCAATTTTACGGGCCTCGGATTCGCGCCGAGCCTGGATTTCGACGATACCTTCTTTCAGGCCGCGTTCTCCGATGGTCACGCGAAGGGGCACACCGATCAGTTCCCAATCGGCGAACATGATGCCAGGACGCGTGTCGCGGTCGTCCAAGATGACATCCACCCCTTGTGTCTGCAGATCCTGATATAAGGCTTCAGCGGCGTTGCGTACTGTTTCACTTTTGGCAAAACCGATGGGGCACAGCACGACCTCGAACGGAGCGATGGCGCGCGGCCAGATCATGCCACGCCCGTCGTGGCTCTGTTCGATGGCGGCGGCTGAGATCCGGCTGATGCCAATGCCATAGCAGCCCATTTGCAATACCGCTGGCTTGCCATCTGTTTCGAGGAAGGTGGCGTTGAGCGCCCGTGAGTATTTGTCGCCCAGAAAAAACACGTGCCCGACCTCGATGCCGCGCTGGATGGCGAGGTGCCCGCCCTCTGGGGTCGGGTCGCCTTCGACGACGTTGCGCAGATCGGTGACCAGGGTGGGCTCGGGCAGGTCACGGCCCCAGTTGACTCCGCTCAGGTGGTACCCGGGCTCATTTGCCCCGCAGATGAAATCCCCCATGTGCGCCACCGTACGGTCGGCAATGACCGTGATCGTGCCGGCGGCCAGACCCACGGGTCCCAGGTAGCCCGGGGTGCAGTGGAACACGGAGTCGATCTCGGCCTCCGTCGCCAGGCGGGAGCCCGCTTCGAATCCCGGCAGCTTGCTGATTTTGATCTCGTTGGTTTCGTGGTCGCCGCGAATCAGCAGCAACCAGAGGTGGGCCGGGCCTTTGGCGGGGTCTGTCGCGAGGACGACGGCTTTTACGGTGCGGGTCAGGTCTGTGCCGAGGTGCTGAGCAACCAGCTCGCATTTGGGGCAGTCGGGAGTGGCCTGACGTGTCAGTGCTTCGCGGGCAGGTTCGCGTTGCGCGATGAGGCAGGGCGCGTCAGCCAGTTCAATGTTGGCGGCGTAGTCCGTGTCAGGGTTGTAGACGATCAAGTCTTCTCCCGTGTCGGCGATGACCTGGAACTCGTGGCTGCGCGAGCCGCCGATGGAGCCGGTGTCCGCCGCAACGGCGCGGAAGGTGAGCCCCAGGCGCGTGAAGATGCGCTGGTAGGCGTCATACATGATGTCGTAGCTGGCCAGGGCCCCTGCCTCGTCCCGGTCGAACGAATACGCGTCCTTCATGGTGAACTCGCGCCCACGCATCAGGCCGAAGCGTGGCCGCCGTTCGTCGCGGAACTTTGTCTGGATGTGGTAGAAATTCAGCGGGAGCTGGCGCCAGCTGTGGATTTCGTTACGTACGATGTCGGTGATCACTTCTTCCGAGGTAGGCTGAAGCACGAAGTCCCGCTGGTGGCGGTCCTTGATGCGCAGCAGCTCGGCGCCGTATTTTTCCCACCGCCCGGATTCCTGCCACAGCTCGGCGGGTTGCACCACCGGCATGAGCAGTTCGATGGCGCCTGCACGGTTCATTTCCTCGCGCACGATGGCCTCGATCTTGCGCAGGACTTTCAGCCCCATGGGCATGTAGGTGTAGATCCCGCCTGCGATTTTTCGGATCATGCCGGCCCGCGTCATCAGCTGGTGGCTGACGACTTCTGCCTCTGCAGGAGCTTCCTTCAGGGTGTTCAAGTGGTACTTGCTGGCGTACATGGTAGGGATTCCGGTTGATACGTATAATCGACGGTAATTGTATTGAATTCACAACCGAGGTGGCCCCATGTTGGATCGCGAAGGCTACCGTCCCAATGTCGGGATCATTCTCGTCAACCAGAAAAACGAGGTTTTCTGGGGTAAACGTATTCGGGAACATGCCTGGCAGTTTCCTCAGGGCGGCATCAAGCACGGCGAAACTCCCGTGCAGGCAATGTACCGTGAGCTTCACGAAGAAGTCGGCCTGCTCCCTGAGCACGTGCGCATCCTGGGACGGACGCGAGAATGGCTGCGCTATGACGTACCCGAACACTATGTGCGCCGCGAACTGCGCGGTCATTATCGCGGACAGAAACAGATCTGGTTCTTGTTGCGCATGGTCGGGCGCGACAGCGATGTGACACTGCGGGCTACCGATTTGCCCGAGTTCGACGCCTGGCGCTGGAACGCATATTGGGTACCGCTTGAAGCCGTCATCGAATTCAAGCGTGAAGTCTATACTCTGGCGCTCAACGAGCTATCGGCCCTGCTGTTTCGCCGCAGCCGCGAAAATCGCTATCTGCGGCATCGGGGTCCGCGCGGCAACGCTCACCACGACGATTCATCGGCAGCGCTCCGTGTGGTCGCACAGGTGCACGCGGTCAAGCAGAGCCCCGATTGAAGAGACTATGATGAACTCCTTTTCGAGGCGCCTGGCGCCCGCAATCTCGAAGGTTTGATCGCATGCTCCAAGACCTAGACGCGTTGTCGCAGCGCATTCAGCAGATTGTGCAGCTTGCTGGCGATCTCCAGTCCGAGCGCCGCGCGCTGCAGGCGCGCATCCGGCAGCTCGAACAAGAGTATTCGGGCCTCAAGGACCAGCATCAGCGTGAGCAATCCGAATTCACCCAGATGTCCGAACGCATGGCTCGCCACGAACAGGAACTGCAGGCTGCACGAGACGAATCCCTCGAAGCCCGCAATTCGTTGCAGCAGCAGGTGCACGAGCAGCAGGCGCGGGCCGATAGTCTGCAGCGCCGCCTCGAACACGTCGACGCCGAACGCGGGCGGCTGCGTCAGGCGGCGGCCGGTGCCCAACAACAGATTGAACTGATCCTCGAACGCCTGCCCGGCGCGGAGAACTGACCCATGGAAAGAGTCGATGTCGCCATTCTAGGGCGTGATTATTCGCTGGCCTGTCCGCTTGACGAAAAGGCTGCGCTGCTGGCGGCTGTGCGGCATGTCGATCAACGCATGCTGGCCATCAAGGGTGCAGGCAAGGTCGTCAGCAATGAGCGCATTGCCGTCATGGCAGCCATCCAGATTGCCAACGAACTCCTCACCATGCGAGCGCCCGATGGTCCTTTGAGTCATATTGCATTGGGTGATTTCAAGGGTAAAATCGACTCTATCAACGGCATGCTCGACACTGTGTTGGGTGCTGCTGATTAGGAACATTGCCCGGATGCTTCTCTGCGCCGGGCTCGATAAGTCCCTGCCGTGTTCGTGACTTGGCCATACATTCCTTGAACCAATGCTATTTGGCATAGGTTGCTGGATTGTTGGGTGGGTGTGCTACCTTTACTTGGATAGCCCGAAGCACTGCTGATGGCGACCACCGTGAACCTCCGGTTCCGGGATGCCGGCCTCAACGGCACAGGCGGGGCATTTTCTGAAGGCCCGTCGTATCACAACGACGGGCCTTTGTCTTCTGGGCGGTCATGCCCTCGCTCTCCATTGCTTTCAGGAGCTTCCATGGTCAATCACGCGCTCTCTCATCGATTCCTGGGCTGGGCCTTTGCGGCCTCCGTGGCTCTCTGGATGCCCAATGTCTCGGCGCAATCCGTGTCGCCGGAGCCGCCCCCGGTCGCCACTTTGTCCGCAGAAGCCAGCGCCGACGTCGCTCAGGACGAGGTTCAGATCACCCTGGCTGCTGAAGCCGTGGGAGCATCCCAACAGCAAGTGTCCAAGTCGCTCAACGAGCGGCTGCAGGCCACCATGAAGCTGGCGCGCGGGCACGCTGGCATCGAGGCGCATAGCGGGGCCTACCGGATTTGGCCCGCGACGGACCGCGATGGCAAGGTGTCCGAATGGCGCGGGCATGCCGAAATCCTGCTGCAATCCAAAGATTTCCCGGCGGCGTCGCAGCTTGCTGCGGATCTCGCGAGCCACATGCCCGTCGCTGGCCTGTCGTTTTCGGTGTCCGAAGCCCGGCGTTCGGCTGAAGAACAGAAACTGCTGGGGCAGGCCGTCGCCGCATTTCAGCAGCGGGCCCAGGCGTTGACGAAGGCGCTGGGCTTTGAAGGCTATCGCCTCAAGACACTGGATCTCAATGGTTCGGGCCGATCGCCGGTGTCACCTTCACCACGCATGATGGCCATGGCGGCTTCTGCCGGCAGCGTGGCCGTTCCCCTGGAAGGTGGGCGCGAGCGTGTCAGTGTTTCGCTTCAGGGGACGGTCTTTTTGCTGCCCAGAAAAACAGCCACACCCCAATGATGATCATGGGGATCGACAGCAGTTGCCCCATGGTCAAGCCGTCGAAGATGAACCCCAGGAAATAATCCGGCTCGCGGGTGAATTCCACCAGGAACCTGAACGTGCCGTACCCCATCAGGAAGACTGCACTGATCTGGCCGATGGGCCGGGGCTTGCGCGCGAACCACCAGAGGATGGCAAAGAGCGCAAAGCCCTCCAGGCCCATTTCATAGAGTTGCGACGGGTGGCGCGGGATGTTGTCGTGGGCGCCAGGGAACACCATTCCCCAGGGCAGGCTGGTCGGGCGACCCCACAGCTCCCCGTTGATGAAGTTCCCGAGGCGGCCTGCAGCCAGGCCCAGCGGGATGAGCGGGGCTGCAAAGTCACCCACTTCCAGGAGAGTTCGCTGGCGTTGGTGGCCGAAGTACAGCATGGCAATTACCACGCCGATCAGTCCCCCGTGAAACGACATGCCGCCGTCCCAGACCTGGAAAATCATGAGTGGGTGGGCCAGGTATAGCGTGGGCTGGTAGAACAGCACGTAGCCCAGGCGGCCGCCCAGCACGACCCCCAGCACGCCATAGAAGATCAGGTCTTCCAAGTCATTGAGCGTCAGGCCGCAAGGGTGATGATTGATGCGCCACCGCCCCAGCAGCCACGCCAGGGCGAATCCCGCAAGGTACATGAGGCCGTACCAGTGGATGGCCAGCGGGCCGATTTGCAGTGCGATGGGGTCAATGTGGGGGTAGGTCAGCATGGCAACGGAGGGCCGGAAAAGAATCAAGGATAATACTGCGGCCACCTTTGTGCGAGGAGTCGCCATGCGTGAAGAATTTTCGAGCCGATTCGTCAGATTTCTGGGTGTGTGGGTGCTCTTTGGGGGTAGCCTGGGCTGTAGCTGGGCGTCTGAGTTGCCGGCTCCGCCTTCCTTGGCGCAGGGCCGTGCATTGGCTGCTCAAAACCGCTGCCTGGCGTGTCACGAGATCGATGCTCGCCGGGTTGGACCTCCTTTCCGGGCGATTGCGAAGCGTTTTGGCAGGCAGCCTGCGGCTGCGCCAGTTCTGGCGCAGGCGATGCGGCAGGGCAGCAGCGGGCAGTGGGGGGCCATTCCCATGCCGGCACAGACGCGCCTGTCGCAGGCCGACGCATTGCTGCTCGCGCGCTGGATTCTGTCGCTCCCGGCACAATGAAATGACAGTGCCCCCGCCGCGGTATCATCCACACAGGAGGTGCCGATGATGGATAGCGCGATTTTTGGCGGTGGTTGCTTCTGGTGCATGGAGCCTGTCTTTCGTGCGTTGAAAGGCGTGCAGGACGTGCAGGCGGGATACTGTGGCGGGCATCTTGACCACCCAAGCTACGAGCAGGTTTGCCGGCAGGATACGGGTCATGTGGAGTGTGTCCGTATTCAGTACGACCCCGAGCAAGTGTCTTATCGTACTTTGTGCGAAGTCTTTTTCGGCACCCACGACCCCACTACCCCCGATCAGCAGGGCCACGACGTGGGCCCGCAGTATGCGTCCGTCATCTTTTTTCAGGATGATGGACAACGTCAGCGGGCGGTCGAAGTGCGCGATGAGGTGCAGCGGCATTTCGATGCCGCTATCTGCACCCGGATCGAAGCAGCGGGGCCGTTCTGGCCCGCTGAAACCGTCCATCAGCAGTATTACCGCCTGAACCCCGAGCAGGGGTATTGCCAGTTCGTCATCGCGCCCAAGATGGTCAAGTTTCGCAAGCGGTTTTCAGCCCTGCTCCGGGCGTCATGAGCGGGCCAGGCGCTGACCCCAGCGGGTGTGCGGCTGGGTGAGCGCCGCCATCGAGGCCAGGATCAGCAAGGTCACCAGCACACGGCCGACCAGGATCACCCACAGGTTCGCTCCCAGCGCCAGGATCAGCAGTGTGTCTTCAATGAGTGCGTGGCATAACGATAGCCACGAAAGCGCTAGCAGCCGTGTCCTGGCACTGTAGTTTTCGCGTTCTGCCGCTTCGATGATGAGCGCTCCGCCGTAGGCGAGCCCGAGCAGGACCCCAACCGTTGTCAGGGGGGCAGCGCGTTCTTCCAGCCCCGAGATCTTCAGGATGGGGGTCAGGAGTCGCGTCACGAGCTGAGTGATCTTGAGGCGCTCGAGTACGTCCAGCAGCACGACGAGCGCAATGATGATGATCAGGATGAGCCCCATGGACTCTGCCGTAGACAACAGCCAGGCGCCGACTCCCTGGGGGCCCTGAGTGAGCGAGGCTTCCTGGCGCATCCAGCTCAGCGACACAGGCTGCTGCAGCCAGCCCATTGCGCGACATGCCAACGCGACTCCGGCGCCGCAGACGATGGCAGTTCCAAACCTCAGGATGCCCGTGACGGTAGCGCTGGCCCCGGCGCGACGGACGACGGACTGCTCCGTAGGTACGTTGTGGGCGAACAGCATCATGAGCCCCAGCGCGCTGACCTGGGCGACGTTCAGGTTCAGGCCCTCCGAGAGCGCTGCCATCGACGCCATGCCTCCATATATGTTGGTGATGGCGGTGGTGACCCAGATGATCCCGACCTCGGGCGGTAGCCCCAGGACTCCCATCACAGGAGACAGCGCTTCCCCGGCCGCCCGTACCCAGCCCAGACGGTCTGCGATATAGACGATGGCCATGACGGGAAGCATGATTCGGGCGACGGTCAGGAACATGTGGGTGCCGCGCCGCCGGATGGTGTTCAGATAGTCGATCATGAAGAACTCAGTGTGAAAAGAGTCGCGCGAGACACCTTCGTCTCGGGCCTTGCCAGGATTGTAGGCGTGGTCGCTTGCGTGTCATAAAAGAGCTGTGCTATAGTTCGGTCTCTTCGCTGCAGGGCACCTGGTGTTAACCCTAGGGTAACAGGTGGTTTGAAGCTCCAAGTCATTGATTTGCAGGCGTTTAGCCCAGTCGATGGTGGGGGG